>DATGKK010000046.1:0-16262 GCA_035294725.1 Acidimicrobiales bacterium
AGCGGCACCGAGCGGGGGCGAGGGAGCGTGACCGTGTCGAGGCCGTTGCCTCGGTCGTCCTCGTGGCGATGGCCAAGCGGCGCCACCGTGAGCAGGGTCGCAGCGGCGAGCGCCGTGAGCACGAGGGCGATGCCGAGCGCGGCGTGCATGCTGGCCACGAGTCGTGAGGCGACGGTCAGCCGAGCCGGAGCGTCCCGCTCATACCCGGCAGCGTCCCGCGCGGCGCTCTCGACAGGAGCCTGAACGTGACCTCGTACTCGAGCGTTGAGCCGGAGTCGATCGCGACCGGCACGATCGCGCTCATCCGGCACCGTTCGCTCAGACCACCGAAGTCCTGGAATTGAAAGACCGCTGCAGCTCCGCGGCGCAGGGAGGTGACCGTGGACTGGGGGATCTCGGCGAGCACCTGCCATCTCCGTCCTGTCACGATGGTGACCACAGGCGCAGACGAGCCGAGCCCGCTCGAGGATGGCCCGCTCGGTTCGGGGAACAGGTGGAACGACGCCGTAGAGGGGATCGCCTCGCTCCCGAGGCTGTCGCCCCGGACCCCTCCCGGCCCGACGATCTCACCAGGGATGCCGTCGACACGGAGCACGGTGCCCGAGACCGGGGAGCGGAGCGAGAACTGCGCGAGCTTCGCCCGGTCGATGGCAACTGCAAGGCGGGCCTGTGCGAGCTGGAGTCGGGCCTGGCGGATCGCCTCGGCGCTTGCGGGCGTGATACCCGTCCCGGCACTCGAGAGCGCGGCAAGGGCGGCCTCCCGCGAGCTGATGTCGGCGCTGAGCGCGCCTGTACGCTCCTGCGACCGGGTCGCGAGCAGAGCCGACTGCTCTTCGTCGCTCGCGACCTTCGCTTGGGCTCGTTCGACCTCGAGCCTCGCGTCGAGGCAGCGCACCTGCTCGGAGCTGCCTGCAGCAGACGCCGTCGAGCAGGTCAGCGCTTGGAGCTGCTCGGCTGACGTCACGATGGACTGGTCGGCAGAGAGCACGGCAGCCTCCGCGGTGCGCTGGGCTGTGTACGCAGCTTGCAGTGCGGCAAGGCGCGACCGGTCGGCGGCGATTCGCGAGCGCAAACCGGACTCCTCGGCAGCAAGGCGAGTGCCGGCCGAGCCGGTGAGAGCCGCAAGATGTGCGGCTGCTGAGGTCAGCGTCGCCGTCGCCAGCAACAGAGCGAGCTGGTCCACCTTGTTGGACTGCACAGCGAGGATCTGCCCAGCTCTCACGTGCTCGCCCGGCCTCACCTCGATCGACAGCAACGGTGCGCTCTGCTGGAAGGAGAGGTCCACGAGGTTGGCCGGGACAATCACTGCGGAGTACGTGCCGGCCGAGGCCTCGTTCACGAGGTAGACGGCCGCTCCGAGGAGTGCGATCAATAGCGCCACGACAAGGCTCGCCACGACGATACGCCGCGGGCTCGCTCGCAGGCCGCCCCCGTATGCCACGGTCTCTGCCCGGGACCCACGATCGACCGGCGCCGGTGCCGGCGACGGCTCGAAAGCGCGGAACCCGGGAATGGTCTCGGTCGTCGCGTCCTCTCCAGGACGGAAGACGACCATCTCCTCGGTTTCGCCCCCAGGGCTTGACATCGCCCCCCCCTCACTGCTGCCCGGGGCGAATGATACGTGCTCTACGGCTCCGGTGGAAAAGCGCGCCTCGGCGGCCAGTAGATCAGCCTCGCCGCAGCAGCCAGGTAGACGAGCGCCACCAGAGCGGCTTCGAGGACGACGGCCCACCCGGTGGGACCGAGACCGGCAAGGTGGTCGACGAGGAGCCCGAGACCGGCGAGGGCTGCGCCGGCCGCTACCAGCCGGGCGACACCGCCGAGCCCTGGCATGAGTGCAGTAGTCGAACGCACCATCCATCCGGAATAGACCACTCCGACGACCTGGCTCACAAGGGCGGCAGCTCCGGCACCGTCGATCCCCCACAGCGGTATGGCGACGAGATTGCAGGCAATATTCGAGCCGAGCACGAGCAGGTTAGTGCGTAAGAAGAGGCGCGGCATGGAGAGCAGGTAGCCCACGGTTACGAAGACCGCGGTGAGGAAGTTGAGCGCCGTGGCGGCAAAGAGCAGGGAGGCCGCGGTGCTCGCCTCGAGGTAGCGAGCTCCGCCGATCACGACGATGATCTCTTTCGAGAACAGGACGCCGATCATGCAGACGAGCACCGCAGCGACCGTCAACACCTCGGCGAGCTGCTGGACGAGAGCGCGCCTCCCAGCGGTGTCCTTGCGCATGAAGGTGGGGATGGCCGCCACGGTCACCATCGCCGGCACGGCGCTGAAGAAGGCCGTCATCTGGCTGGCTAGGCCGAACCAGGCCACGTCGGTTACCGATAGGAACCCCGCCACGAGGAGCGTGTCGAGCTGGTCGTAGATGATCAGGGTCGCCTGGTAGATCCCAAGCGGTACGGAACTCCTGAGGATCCTCAGCCCCCTCCCGAACCCGAGCCTCAAGGCCGGCCGGCTCATCGGCACCACAACGGCCAAGCCGATGGCCGCCATCAGGAGGTCGGTCAATGACTGCACGGCGGCGTAGGCCTCCCCGCTTGCGTGCGCGGCAATGAGGGCAACGACCCCGCTCAAGGGGATGAGGCTGCTCACAACGTCGAACAGGGCTCGGACGTCATTGCGCGAGCGAGCCACGAGCACCGCCGACGCTGTGGCGAACAGGGCCGAGAGGGGGATCGTCGGAAGCATGATCACAATGAGAAGGAAGACGTTCGCCCGCCCATGGAATGCGATGGCTGCAAGAGCAGCCGCCGCGGCCGTGAGAGTCAGCGAACTGACCGCGGCTCCCACGAGACCACCGCCGAAGAGAGAACCCGCCTCTTCCCCCGGCCGAGCGAGATCACGGGATAGAAGGTTGCTCACCCCAAAGTCGGCCACGGTCGAGAAGAGATTCGCGAAGGCAAGCGCCGTGACGATCGGCCCCCAACCGAGCGGCTCGAAGTAGTGGGCGGCGAGGCGAAGGGCGACGAGGGAGAGGAGCGCACCCGCGGATCGCCCCGCGAACCGGGTCGCGGCGTTGTAGCTGATCCGGTCGCGAACCGAGCGCGCCGAGTCGCTTACCTTCCGCTCCTCAGTCACTGCGAGGCTGCGGCGCGACGGCCTGCAAGGAGCAGCTCACGAGCCGGATCCCGGAAGCCGGGCAGGCTGCAGGCGGAGGAAGAAGCCCCGTAGGCACGACATCCGTAGGGGGACAGGAGCTCAGGGTCGTTCGCGAGCTCGTCCGCCACCTCGACAAGGTCGTCGACCGATCGCCAGGTCCTCCCTACCTCGGGCGCGACGATCTCGATCTGGCCACCGTCGGACAACACCGCCGGCCCCACTGGCCGACTCATCGCCTCCACGGTCGACATGCCGAAGTTCTCGGCCCGCTCCGGATGCCGGGCCGGCCTCCAGAAGCCTGCCCCGTGCGAGTAGATATTCGATGCCCGGTACAGCTCGTCCAACGCAGAGGGCACGAGGTTGAGGGCGAGGCCGACGTTGATGCCTTCTGCAGAACGCCGCCGGGACTCGACGAGCGCCCTCGACCTAGCGTCCGGAGCCACGACGCCGACGCGCACGAGCCGCCAGTCGTAACGGGTCGGAGGCGCAAGACGCCGGAACGCTTCGACAAGCAGATCCTGACGCTTCACTTGGCTGTCCCCGAAGAACCGGGCGCCAGAAAGGATCTGCGGCTCCTTCCTGGACAGTAGCTCCTCGAGTCGGAGCCGGTCTGCGGCGGCCTCAGGATCTCGGCGTCGACTCCCCAGCGTCGACGCAGCCAGCCGCGAACGAACTCGAAGAAGACGACGAACTCGTACCCGCTGAGGGCGCGCCGGGGCGGTCCGGTGCGGAGCCGGTTGCGCGGGTGGCGCCATGCACGGAGGCGATCCGCACTGTCGGCAGGGAACTGGACGATCGCAATCGAACGCCCTGCGGCGTTCGGCATCGGCAACCGAAGAGTGAGATGGACGAACAGGTCGTACGCGGCGGTTTCTTTCTGCAACGCGCTTCGCGGGATCTGGACGACGGGGTACCGGAGCGGGAAGCCGAGACGCTCCATTCGCTCACCGCTAGGGAGCTCAGTGGCCCCGATCGTCACCTCGCCCGCGCTCGCGATCGCCTCCGCGAGTGCGTAGAGATAGCGCTCGCCACCGCCGAGAGCCGTCAGCCAGTCGCTATCGAGCAGGAGCTTTGACACACGTAAACCGCCAGCTGAGATCGAGTGCCACCACGAACGCGCTCTGCTCGGCGAGTGAAAAGGAGTGGACCCCACGGGCGCTGCCGACGTCGAGCACGCGGCGCGCCACGGAAGGTCCTCGCGCGGACGGCAGCTCGACGTCACGCTGCGTCGTCACGCCCGACACCGTACTTGGATCACCGGGTCCGACGGGGTACCTGCGGAATGCCCCCCCGAAGGAAGGCGACCGGGAGCGGCGATGGTCTCAGCTCGACTCGAGCACCTCGAGATCGCGCATGGTGTAGCGATGGTGCTCGTACTCCTCGTTGAGGAGCACGTGAAGAGCGTGCAGCACCGAGTGCTCGCCGCTCGGATGGCCGGGAGTGTCTGGCGCGAAGCGCCGCTCGGAGAGCTCGGCGTCGGTGAGTTGGTCCAACGTGGACCGGACGGACTGCTGGCGGGCCGCCCGCACCAGGAGGACCTCGGGGAGGCTCGGAGCGGCGGCCAGGTCGACACCGACAGAGGCCGCCCACTCGGCCTCGACTCCGGACCAGGGAAGTCCCCAAGGGTGGTAGGGATGCGGATGGAGCAGGATCGCACGCGAGAGCCAGCAGTCGGTGGCAAAGACGAGGTGACGCAGGGTCTCGACGACGCTCCACTCGCCGTCGACACGCTCGTGCTGTCGTTCCTCGGGCAGAGCAGCGGCGCGGGCGGTCGCCTCGGCCCAGCGCTCCTCCACCATGGACCATGCCGTTCTCAGGCCCGTCACGTCAGTTGCGCGTAGCATCGCCCGCTCGGGCTCCCGTCGCTCGAGCTCGGCGCGCACGAGCGGCTCCACCTCGACGCCGTTCAGCAGCAGACCCTCGATGTCACCCGAGATGTCTGCGTTGGCCAGGAAGGCGTCGGTCAGCTTCGCACCCTCAAGGTCGACACCGTGCAGCCTCACGCCTGACATGTCGACGTTCTCGATCCTGATTCCCTTTTGGAACGGCTGCTCGCTCATGGGGTACCCCCAACCACGTCCTGTCGCCCGCCTCCGACGCCAGCGTAGGGCATCGCCTCCTCATCGAGGAAGCCTCGCCAATCCCCGCTCGGCAAAGGATGCGGGCGGCAGCCGCGTAAGCTCCCGGGCCACCAGGCCCGAACGAGGAAGGAAGCGTGCTCGACGCCAAGTTCATCCGGGACAACCAAGATCTCGTCCGCAAGGCGGCGCGGGACAAGGGAGTCGAGTTCGACGTCGACCGAGTCGTCGAGCTGGCCGAGGCAGTCCGGGCAGCACAGGTTCGCGTCGACGAGCACAACCGGCTCCGTCGCGAGCTCTCGAACCAGTTCCGCGGCGCCGACGAGGCTGGTCGTGCGGAGCTGCGGCGCCGTTCCGCGGAGAACGACGCCGCGCTGAAAGCGTCGCGTGCCGAGCTCGACGAGCTGCGCCGGGCGCTTGACGACCTCCTGCTGCTCGCCCCGAACCTCCCATGGGAAGGAGCCCCAGTCGGCCCGGGTGAAGAGGACAACGTCGTGATCCGTACCTGGGGGGAGCCGCCGGACCACCCCTTCGAACCGAAGGATCACGTCGAGCTGTTGGAGACGCGCAGTTGGGCGTACTTCGAACCCGCGAGGAGAGCGGCCGGCGACCGCGCCTACGCGCTTCGGGGCGATGCCGTGCTGCTCGAGCGGGCGATGCACTCGCTCGCCATCGACCTGCTCACTGAGCGGGGCTTTGAGCTCGTGACCGTCCCGGCCCTCGTGCAGCGGGAGGCCCTCGTAGGGACTGGCTTTTTGCCCGGTCACGGCGAGGAGATCTACTTCCTCGAGCGCGACGGCGCCTACCTGGCCGGGACCGCCGAGGTCGGGCTCGTCGGCATGGCGAGCGGAGAGATCTTCGACGTGCGGGCACTGCCGATCCGGTTCGCGGGCATCTCGCCCTGTTTCCGGAGGGAGGTCGGCAGCGCCAGTCGCGACGTCCGCGGACTGCTTCGCGTCCACCAGTTCGAGAAGGTGGAGCAGTTCGTGATCTGCGAGGCCGACCCGGACGAGTCGGCACGCTGGCACGGCCGCCTCCTCGACTCGGCAGAGACGATCCTCCAACTCCTAGAGCTTCCCTACCAGGTCGTCGAGACGTCCACCGGCGACATGGGGCTCGGAAAGTTCCGCATGAACGACATCAACACCTGGTTCCCGTCGCTCGGGACGTACCGCGAGACGCATTCGTGCTCGACACTGCACGACTGGCAGGCGCGACGAGCGAACATCCGGTACCGCGATGCCGAGGGAACTGTGCGCTTTGCCCACACCCTGAACAACACCGCGGTTGCCACGCCCCGGCTGCTCGCCGCCTTCGTCGAGAACCACCAGCAGGCCGATGGATCAGTGGAGCTCCCGGTTGCCATACGCCCCTACCTTGGCGGCCGCGAGCGCCTGTAGACATCGACGGCATGCTGCTGGCCTCAGGCCTGCGCTACTTATCGGTCTGTAGACCCAGAAGTAGCACCGCCCCATCGTGGCGGCGTGGAAGGAGAGCTCCAGCGACGGCTGGGCCGGCAGCTGCGCCGGCGCCGACTCGAGCTCGGGCTCAGCCAGGAGGCATTCGCTGACGTGCTCGACGTGCACCGGACCTACATGGGGGGCATCGAGCGCGGTGAGCGGAATCTCACGTTGAGGACGGTCGAGCGGCTCGCCGAGCGGCTCGGCGTCGACCCGCTCGACCTGATGAGCCACGACGCCACCGAGGCTCACCGGCCCTCCTGACCGGCACCGGCAATGCCGCTGGGCACGGCGGGGCAGCAATCGTCACACCCCAGCCGTAGCCTCTCGGCGCGCGCAGGCGCCGTCGCGCTCTCGGGCAGCAGGCCCCTCGACCGATGCCCGGATGCCTCGGTCGGTGACCAGGAGGCGGGAGCGGGATGGCCAACAGCGACGACACGACCCCGGACATCACCATTCATGAGCTGCAGCGCCGTCTCGAAACGCTGGAGCAGTCCGTCATTGAGCTGGGCAACCAGGTGACGACGCGTCGGTTCGCCGTGCTCGACGGCGACGTCGAGCGGCTCGTGGCGGAGACCGTGGAGGGGGCATTTGAGCTCCGGCTGGAGCTTCCCACGTCGAAGTGGAGCTCCAGCGCATCACGAAGTAGCGATGATCCCTCCAACGGGAATCGCACTGCGGTGCTCGTCTTCACCGTCCCCGGCGAGGCCGACCTCCCGGCCGGCCTCGGTGTCCAGCTCTGGGCCAGGGGCAACCTCATGCGCGAGCTGACGTGGTGGGGGGACGAGGAACACGAGACGAGCGAGACGGCTGGTCGGGGTGAGGGCAGTACGACTCCCGGTCCTACGGGGTCTCCTTCTCCACCTCGGCCCGGAGCTCCGGAGCCTCCCGGGACGGCGCCAACATGATGGGTCACCCGCTCCCCCGGTTTCGCTCGCGGCGAGCGGCACTCACCACGCCGTTCACCGGCCCCGACAACCTGGGTTGACACCTCCCGCTGGTTCGCGCGGAGCACCCTCCTTCCCCCCGGGATCATGGCGGAGGTCGAACCGGCGCTGGCCCGAAGCAGCCAGTGCCACCTGCAACAGGAGCAGGGCCAGGGCAGCGGCCTCGCGAGACAGGAGGTCGCCCTCGCTGCTCTGCGCGACCCCAGCTCCGGAACGGCGTGGCGGTCGGGGTACCAACCGGAGACCCGCATGGTCGCCAAAGCTCTGCCCGCCCGATCGAGAGGGTGGTCAGCATCCGGTCGGCCTCCACGGCCTCAGAATTCCAGCTGCGCTGAGCTCCTCCTAGCGCGCCCATTCCGCATCATCCGAGTGCGTCCGCTCACGAGAGGAGGACCCTTTCCCGGGCTCCGGCCCCGATCGTGGGGACGCGACGGAGCATGCTCACCTCGCCTCTTCGGCGGCCGATGAGGCAGCCGGGCAGCTTCCGGGCCCCGAGGACCAGGGCGAGCCTGCCGGGCAGCTTCTCGCGAGCGAAGTCCCGCTCCACGGCAGCAAAGCCGCGCTGACGTGGCCGGGCCGCAACGACGTCAGCGCGGGATCACTGGTCGAAGCGGATCGGCAACGGGTTGTCCTGCTGGACGATCCACCGATTCCCGTCCGGGTCTTCGATCGCTACAGAGCGCCCCCAAGGTGCCGACTCGATCTCGTCGTCGTCGTCGAGCACGCCGTGGCCTCGCAGCTCGGCGACCGCCGCATCGATGTCCGGCACCGACAACACGGTCCCCGCGAGAGTCCCAGGTGGCATCGACTCGTACCAGGTGGTCAAGGTCACCGCTGTCTCGCAGCCGGGGGGGCGCAGCATCACCCAGCGCAGGTCGTCTCCGAACTGCTCGTCCATGAGAACCTCGAAGCCGAGGACCTCGACGTAGAACGCTTTTGCCACGGCGGGATCCCGCACCGGCACGGAGATGACGCTGATGCGGTGACCTTGCACGTGCCGGCCTCCTCGCAGCTGCAGGTTGCGCGACTCGGCGTCAGTCGACGATTGCCTGGTAGACGAGCCGGCGGAGCTCACGGCGGAGCGGGTAGGTGCCCGAGGGGAGCAGCTGCGTCATGAAGATCACGAGCAGGTCCTCGATCGGGTCGACCCAGAAGATCGTGCTCGCCGCACCGCCCCAGGCGAACTCCCCCTCGCTCGCAGGGACCTTCATGGCGGCGGGGTCGATCACGACGGAGAAGCCAAGGCCGAAACCGAGTCCCTCCTCCGCCTCGCCCGAGACCGGGCGGCCGAAATGCGCCATGTCCTGGTTGCCGGGAAGGTGGTTCCGGGTCATGTACTCGAGCGTGCGCGAGCCAAGGAGGCGGACGCCATCCAACTCCCCCCCGTTCGCCAGCAGCTGCGTGAAGCGGTAGTAATCACCGATCGTGGAGACGAGTCCCCCACCGCCCGACAACACTCTCGGCGGGCGCGTGATCAACGAGCTCATCCGCTCGCTCGGGACCGCCTTCCCGGTGACGGCGTCCGGCAGGTAGAGCGTCGCAAGACGATCGACCTGGTCCTCTCTTGCGTAGAACCCGGTGTCGTCCATCCCGAGCGGTCCAAGGATGCGGTCCTTCAGGAAGGCGTCGAGAGGCTGCCCCGAGAGCACCTCGACGAGCCGCCCGACGACGTCGGTGGCGTGTGAGTAGTTCCAGCTGCTCCCCGGCTCGAACAGCAGCGGAAGCCGAGCCCACTGCTCGCAGGCGCCGGCGAGGTCGACGTCCTTCGGAGTCCCCCACTCGAAACCGGCGGAGCGATAGATCGCATCGACGGGATGGTTGTACATGAACCCGTAGGTCATTCCGGAGGTGTGCGTGAGCAGGTGCCAGATCCGGATCGGCTCGGCAGCCGGTCGCAGGATCGGGGTCACCGACGACCCTCCGGCGAAGACCTTCGGCTCGGCGAACTCGGGCAGGTAGTTCGCGACCGGGTCGTTGAGGTCGAAGCGGCCCTCCTCGTAGAGCATCATGGCCGCCACCGAGGTGATGGGCTTGGTCATGGAGTAGATGCGGTAGACGGTGTCCGCCTCGATCGGAAGCGAGCGCTCGAGGTCGCGCAGCCCGGCCATGGTGAAGTGACCCACCTCGCCTCCTCTCGCGACGAGGAGGGCGAAGCCGGCGAGCTGTCCCCGATCGAGATAGCCGCGCATGTGGGAGTCGAGTCGTCGAAGCCTCTCAGCGTCGCAGCCGATCTCCTCGGGGTCCACGGTCTTCGGTGGGATCGCCATGGGGGCAACCATAGGCCAGTGAGGAAGACCCCTCCCGGCCGACGGAGCGTGCAATGAGGCGCGGGATCCATTGATGGAGCTCTCCGACGTCGCCGCCGGAGCGCACGTCCACCACCCAGCCGGGATGATTCGGCTCCCGGCCGAAGCACAGGTCGGGTCCGGTCGTTGGCTCCGCGAGCGAGGACGTCGTCGTCGGCCCACGGCGTCCCCTGACTCAGCCTTCGGCGAACATCAAGGAGCCGCCGGTTGCGGCGAACAGCTAGCCGAGCCGGCTACAGCGTCGCGGAAGACCACGACAGGGGCGATGTCGGCTGCGGGCGAGGTGGGCAGACGGCAGCGGTCGAGAGCAGACGCGGGTCGGAGCGGCATCAAGACGCTCCTTGAGGCGCCTCGGCGACAAGCGTGGGGCGCTCTTCCGCGAACCAGCCAACGGCTCGAGCGGGCTGGGTGGGCGCCGTGGCCGAGGCTGCAGAAGGGCCAGGCTCCTCCGGTGGTTCGTGCAGCCGCTGAGCGGTGGCGACCACCGGCGCCGGCACGCAGCGGCGCACCGTTGCGGCCGCCAGGCCTCATGACCCTGCCGCTCGGGCGGCCTCCTCCAGGGCAGGTACTGCGGCTGTCGCGTCCTCACCGTGGAAGTGCCACGAGTCCTCGGTACGCCGCCTGGTGATCCAGGCGAACACCAGCCCGAGGGCGAGCAGTACCGCGAAGGTCTCGTCGACCCCGTTGCCGATCGCCCTCGGCCCGTAGACGAAGAACGCGACTAGCAGCGCCCCCATGGTGGCGCTGGAGAAGACGGACCCCGCGAGCAGCAGGCGGTGACCGTGGGGCCGGAGCCGGACATCGGGGAGCCGTCGATGGCCGACGGTGAGGAAGACCAGAGCCGTGACGGAGTCGAGGAAGAACTCGGCGAGGAGGAAGAACCCGGCCGCGGAGAGCACGAGGTTGAAGAAACTGGAGAGCGAGGAGACGAACAGCTGGATGGCCACGACCACGGTCGCGCTGCCGAGGCTGACGGCGACGGCGACCCACGGGACGCGAAAGCGGTTGACTCGGCTGAAGGCCTCGGGGATCAAACGCTCGCGGCCCATCGCGTAAAGGGCACGGGTGAGGATGAAGCTCGTCAGCCAGAGACCGCCCGCGGTCGAGAGCAGGATCGGGACGAGCATCACCACCGGAGCACCAGGGATGAGCCGGTGCGCCCAGACTGCGAGCGGATCGACCGAGCCTGCAAGGGAGTGGAGGGGCGTCTCCGACATCATCAGCGGATACAGGACGGCATAGAACAGGAGCGCCCCGAAGGCTCCGATGATGCCGCCGAGGCCGGGGTCTGATCGCGGCCTGACCGCCTCCTCGGCCGCGTAGCTGTCGATCTCCCAGCCGTCGAGGATCGTCGCCGCGATCACGGCCACGACGAGCATCCCGCCGATTGGCGGCGCGCCGAAGTGGATCGGCACCGACAGTGCCCTTAGGCGCGCCAGGCCGATGATCCCGAACGACGCCAGCGCCACCATCTCCACGAGGAAGAACAGCTGCGTGATGCGCGCCGTCGGGCGACTCCCGAGCAGAAGCGGCGCCGCCGCGAAGGCGACCCAGAAGAGCGTCACGGCCAGGTGGACGACAGCGGGTGCCTGGTAGTGAGGAGCGACCAGCGCGAGCGTGTAGGAGCCGGCTGGGATGGCGATCGGCGGGATCGAGAGGAAGTAGGCGAGGATGAGGATCCATGCCTGGTACCTCGACACCCCTCGACCCACGATGCGCGCCGACCAGTGGTATGACGCTCCCGCGTGCGGGAAGTGCCGGTTGAGCAGGCGGAACACAAAGCTCGAGATGATGAACGGGACGGCGAGGATTCCGATGGCCGGAAGCGTCCACCACCCTGCCTGGGCCGCCATCACGCCCCCCGTCGCCGCCACCGAGAACATCGGCCCGACACTCGAGACCGACAACGGGACGAGGTCGCGCAGCCCGAAGGACTGGGCGAGGCCAGGACCCGCGTCCGGAGTAGACGAAGACTTGCTGGGGACAGCCTGAGGCACGAGGAAGGAGACTACTGCGACGACCTCGCACCCCCTACCAGCTCGCTACATCGCAGAACCCTGGAGCATCTCTCATCGCTCGCAAGGTGCGGTCGGTTGCAAGACGACGCAGACGGCAACACCGTCGCCGTGACTGGGCAGTCCGGTGGGCCGGCAACCTCCGACCCGCTCACGAGCTCGACCTGTGCCGGCACGACCTGCAACGCCCTTGCGGCACGCCGGCCGTCCCGAGTGGTTCGCCGTACCGGGAAACTCCCATGGGCACACAGCCTCGTCCTCGGCTCACCCGCCCGAGCAAGACCCTCACTCGCCAGACCACGGGTGCTCGTTCGCGTATGCTTCCCGCCACAGGACAGAGCCAACCAGGGTTATGGACAGCGTAGGACCACGCGCTCCCGCCTGAGAGGCAAAAGTCCTGATGGAGAGGTGCGAGAGCGGCCGAATCGGACTCACTGCTAATGAGTTGACCTGGGAGACTGGGTCCGAGGGTTCAAATCCCTCCCTCTCCGCTCGATGGCTGGGTATCCGGTCTTTCGGCCCTGGTCCCGGCTGCCCAACCTGATGCCGGTCGCCTTCCCGCACCGTGCCTGCTCGGCCGCAGTCAGCCCGCTTGCATCAACTGCTGCCTCAGAAAGTCGCCGACCCGCCGGGTCTGCGCCTCGATGGTCTCCTCGTACGACCAGCGCCAGGCCGCCTCGATCAGCTGTGCGCGCCGTACCGGATCGGAGTCGAGCAGCTCGATGGCGTCGAGGATCGCATCAAGATCACAGGGTGGCACGAGAAGGCCTCGTTCACCATTCCCGAGCGCCGACGCGACGCCGCCGACCGCCGTCGCGACTATCGGCAGGCCGAAGGCTGCGGCCTCATAGAGGATTTGGGGTTGGCCCTCGGTGAGCGAGACGTGGAGCAGCATCGTCGCCCGCTCCCGATAGAGCGCCGCGAGCTCGTTGCGGATCAGCCGGCCGTGGAACGTGATGTTGGTCAGTCCCCGCTCCCCTGCCTCCCGCCGCAGATCGTCCGCCATGGAGCCGGTGCCGGCGACCTCGATGTTCCAGCGCCCGCCCTGCTGAAGCGCGGCAGCGACGTCCAGCAGCAGGCGCGGGTTCTTCTCGGGGTCGAGCCGCCCGACAACGAGGATCGTGCTGGACCCGGGCCAGGCACGAGCGAGCACGCGCTCGAGCGGGAGGAACTGCTCCTGACGCAGCAGTGAGATCCCGGTCTGGAGGACTGTGACGCCGTGCGCGGCGTAGATCGAGGCCATCTCTCCACCTACCACGATGGCCCCCGCCGACGCGAGCCGCAGGTGAGCCTGCTGCATCGCAGCGGCTGCCGGCCGAACGAGCCGATGACGCCACCCGGCCGTCCGATGTCTCAGATAGTCGTTCAGGTTCTCTCGCACTCCTACGAACACGGGGATGCGACGGGCACGCGCCTCCATCCCGAGGAGAGTTCCGAGCGGGTGTGGGCCGAACAGGAGCAACGCGTCACAGTCCGCAAGCTTCCGATGCCACCGCCACCAGCTCCTTGGCGTCGCGCGCGCCACAGCGGCCAGCCGGTGCAGGCTCGGGTAGAAGGGAAGCTCCACGAAGTGGACGGACCCGCTGGCGGGCAGCTCGAACGGTGCCCGCCCCGGAACCGGGTCCACCCGCCCGAACAGCACCAGCTGGCCCACCTGCCCAGCCAGCTCGGACAGCCACGAGATGAAGGCGGTGGTCGTGGAGATGCCGCGGTCGTCGCGGCGGTAGGAAAGGTCCGCGTACACACCGAGACGCAACTCCGAGGCCGGCACCCGACTTCGAGCGGTGGTGCCATCCTGCGAGCGGTCCGCCAGCCTGCCCAATCGCCGGGCATGGCGTCCGCAGCTTCGGTCAGCGAGAGCGAGGAGGTCGCCGCCGAAGCTCTCCCACCCGTTCCCGAAGGCGAAGTAGCCGTGGTCGGAGAGGACGAGGCGGAACGGGGTCGCCAAGTGGCGGAGCGGTGCGTCCCGGTACGCCGCTCTTCTCCGCAGGTAGGCGGACCGGGCGCGCATGCGGTCAACCACAGCTGCATCGAGCACCACGCCCTTGTCACTCAGATGGTCGATGACCCCGTCAAGCGTGTTGGCCGTCATGGTCCAGTTCCGCACGTTGCGGCTGGTGTCCCGGCGCCCGAGCACGCCGATCACGCTGTCGTCGTGTTGCCGGTACATGGTGAGCACTGCCGGGCACAGCGCCATGGTGCCCCTGGCCGAGGTCACGAGCGCGATCCAGTAGTCGTAGAAGACGTCGGCGCCCACCGGCCACAGGTCTCGCTGCAGCGCCTCCCGTCGAATGGCGATGTTGTGGCCCATTATGAAGTTCCGGCTCCCAAGGACGTCCGACGACGCTTCCGGAACGACACCGTCGAGCGCGATCTCCCAGACCGTCCGGGTCGCGGGCTCGCTGGATCCCGCGGTGAACGGGCGCGAGTTGCAGCAGACGGCCTCGACATCCGGCCGATCGAGGTAGGAAAGCAGCGTGGCAACCTTGTCCGGCAGCCAGACGTCGTCCTGATCGCAGAAGAAGACGACATCGCCCTCAGCGCTCTCGACGAGACGGCGCACGTTGGCGCATAGCCCGATGTTGACGTCGCTCGGCAGGGTCCTCACGACCACAGGGCTGATCGAGGCGAACTCGGCGACGACGTTCAGCGTCGCGTCGCTGGAGCAGTCGTCGGCTACGAGGATCTCGTCAGGCACACGGGTCTGGGCGAGAAGGCTGTCGAGCTGCTCGCGCAGGAAACGCTCGCCGTTGTAGGTCGGGATGCAGACCGACACCCGGAAACGGTCGACAGGACGGCGGCTCCCGAAGCTCGCGTCCGACGGCTCACCCTCCGGCATCGCCCTCGTCGGATCCCCTTCCGGTGTCCGGCGGCGCCTCGGAACCCGGGGCTCCTGAGCTCCCCGTCGACTCCTCGCCGCCCTCGGGTGAAGAGGCTGGCGGCGACCAGGAGATACGGGGTGGCGGAGGTTTCGGCGAGACCGCCGGCCACACCGACGTCGGTGGGGGCTGCGGCGCGGACGGAGCGGGAGCTGAACCAGGCTGGGCCGAGGGTCCGGCGGTGTTCCACGGCGGAGGCGGAGATGCCGGGGGGTTCCACGGAGGTGGCGGACCCGGCGACGGCGGAGTTGGCGGTGGATAACCGGGCGGTGGGTACCTGGGCGGACCCTGCGGTGCGACTCCCGCTGCTGGAGAGCCGGGCCGCGAAAGACCAAGGTTGGCGGCAACCTCGCCAAGGTTGACACCGCCTTCCTTCCGGTTCTTCAGGTCGAAGAACAAAAAGGCGGTGATGATGGGGAGCCATGGGGCAAGAAGCAGCTCGACGACGAAGCTCACGAGGAGCCCGAGCACTGACCCCCCGACCCCTGCCGACCCGAGCCCCCCGATCACGAACTGCATGATCAGGCTCACCACGCCGGCAAGGATCCCCGCGAGAAGGAGTGCCCCGAACGTGCCCCAGAAGCGCCCCCGCACGAGCTGGAACGATCTTCCTACGACGGCCGCGCCGTGGCGGCGCTCCAGCACCACGATCGGCAGCACGAGCGAGAGGCTGACCGCCACGTAGACGCCTGCCGCGAACACGAGGAGGAACAGCAACGAGGCGTACGGTCCTAGGTGCACAGCCACCACGAGGCCGCTTAACACGGTCAGCAAGGCGCCGCACGCAACAAACAGGAGCGAGATCAGTACGAGCACCCACAGGATGGAGCGCGCCCGCTGCAACCCAAGCCGGAGCGCAGACCGCCAGTCCGGCCGGCTCCCGACGTACCCCTGCCCGACGACGGCAACCAGCGCAGCAGCCTGCACCAACTGCAGGAGCAGGTACAGGAGGACCACGACCCCGAGCACGACGAATGGCACGACGAGGCTCGCCCGGGTCCCGCTGTACCTGATGGTTGTCACGCCGTTGGTCACTCCGGTGTGTACCCGGCGCAATACGGGATACCACACCACCCCGAGCACCGCGAGCATGACGATGCCGGCGATCCCGCTCAGCACGATGGGGATCGCTACGAGCTGCCGGAACAGCCTCCGGTACGCCTCGAACCCCTGACTGATGATCTCCGTGGCCGAGAGCGGCCGGAACCGCGACGTAGGTGGGCTCTGCACAGTCTCCGCGGGACCCTCCGACAGCGCACGCTCCGGCCCCGGGAGCGAGCGAGTCCAGCGTACCCAAGTCAAGGCCAAAGTCTTGGATCAGGGGTCATCAGAGCGGGTGTACCAGCTCTCTCGCCCCCGCCCCGGCCCGGTTACACTCTCGGTTCGCAACTCCAGCGCTCGTAGCTCAATTGGAGAGAGCATCTGACTACGGATCAGAAGGTTGGGGGTTCGAGTCCCTCCGAGCGCGC
>DATGKK010000047.1:0-19625 GCA_035294725.1 Acidimicrobiales bacterium
CCCTCATGTTCTCCGCGAGCCGCCCGGCTGCTCCCCGGAGCAGCTGGGTCGGCTCCGGCTCGGGTGCCGCCGCAGGCTCACCGGCCGGAGCCTGGCTCGCCGCCGGCGCCGCGAGCCCCGCAGATCCGCCCGCCGGCGAGAGCGAGCCGTTCGCCGCCGGAGCCGGCGCCGGCCACGTGCCGGGGGCGCCCGGCCGGACCGCAGCAGCAGGGGCCTCGTCGGAGGGCGAGGCCGCTGCGGCACCGGGAGCGGTGCGAGAGGCGCTCCGGTAGTCGGCGAAGAACTCGCGCCAGCTCTCGCTCACCGACGTCGGATCGGCCAGATAGGCCTCGTACATCTCCTCGACGAGCCACGCGTTCGCCCCGAACGCGCCGGCCGTCCTGTCTCTCAGCGACTCGCTCGGCACGAAGCTCGATGCTACCGCCGGGGTCGCGTTCCTCCCCGCCGGCGAGCAAGGAGCGGGAGCCCGCTCGGCGCTCGGCAGCGCAGGATTGGAGCCGCCTCGAACCGGCCTGCTATCACGGCGCCATGCCGGCACCCGAGGGAGTCTTCGTCGACGACCTGCCCTCCGACGCCGGCGACGGGGCGCCGCTCGTGGTCCTCGTCCACGGGACGATGGACCGCCACCAGAGCTTCGCCCGGGTGAGGTCTCGGTTGATGGCGAGCTGCCACGTCATCTCCTACGACCGCCGCGGGTACGCCGCCTCCCGCGCGGCTCAGCCGCCGGCGCGCGGCATCGATGACCACGTGCGCGACCTCGAGGCGATCCTCGACGGCCGAAGGGCCACCCTCGCCGGCCACAGCTACGGCGGCACGGTCGTGCTCACCCTCGCCGCCCGCCGCCCCGACCTCGCCGGCGCCGTCCTCGCCTACGAGCCGCCGCTCGCATGGCTGGAGCGGTGGCCGACCGCCGACGGCTCGCGCACATCGCCCTTTGCCGGCCTCACGGCCGAACAGGCCGCCGCAGGGTTCCTGCGGCGCATGGTCGGCGAAGACCGCTACGAGCGGCTCCCCCTTCGCACGAGGCAGGAAGCCGAGCAGGACGGCGAGGCCCTCGTGGCCGAGATGACCGCCATCCGCAACGACCCGGCCCCCTTCGACCCGCACGCGATCGAGGTTCCCGCCATCGTCGCCCGGGGCGAGCTCACGAGCGACCACCACGTCTGGGCGACCGAGCTGCTCGCCGCAGAGCTGCCCAACGCCTCGCTTCGGATCGTGCCCGGTGCCCGCCACGGCGGCCACCAGAGCCACCCCCGGGAGTTCGCCGCCCTCGTCGAGGAGGCCGTGCTGCTCTCTGGTGACACCACGAGAGCCACCTAGGCTGGCGGCGTGCGCGTCCTTGTGACCGGGGCGACGGGCTTCATCGGCTCCGCCCTCTGTAACCGCCTCCGTCAACGCGGCGACTCCGTCCTCGCGCTCACCCGCCGCCCGTCGACGCCCGGTGAGGTGGGGGTCGACCTCGCAGCCGGCCGACTCGACTCGAGCCGCGTCCCCGGTGGCACCCTCGAGGGCGTCGATGCGGCGGTGCACCTCGCCGGCGCGCCGATCATCGGTCGCTGGACGGCCCGGCGCGAAGAGGAGATCCGCTCGAGCCGGATCGCCGTCGGCGACCTCCTCGCGCGGAGCCTCGCCGCCCTCGACCGCCGGCCGGCCGTGCTCATCACGGGCTCGGCCGTTGGCATCTACGGGGACCGGGGCGACGAATGGCTGGACGAGTCGAGCGAGCCGGGCAGGGGCTTCCTCGCAGAGGTCTGCAAGGCCTGGGAGGCCTCCACCGCCCCCGCAGCGGCGGCCGGGATCCGCACGGCGGCGGTGCGGACGGGGATCGTGCTCGGCAGGGGCGGCGCCCTCGGGCCCCAGGTGCCGCTGTTCCGGCTGGGCCTCGGAGGCCGGCTCGGCAGCGGGCGCCAGTGGGTGAGCTGGATCGCCCTCGAGGACGAGGTCGCCGCCATCATGAGGATCCTCGACGACCCGGAGCTCACCGGGCCGTTCAACCTGAGCGCCCCGAACCCCGTGCGCAACGGGGAGCTCACGGCCGAGCTCGCCCGCGCTCTGCACCGCCCGGCCGCCCTCGCCGTGCCGCCGGCCGCCCTGCGCCTCGCGCTCGGGCGCGGCCCCGCGGACGAGATGCTCCTCGCGAGCCAGCGAGTGCGGCCGGCTCGCCTGATCGAGGCGGGCTTCGAGTTCCGCCACCCCGAGCTTGCCTCGGCGCTGGCAGCTGCGCTCAGGTGAGCAATACGCTCCGGTCCTTGCCCGGGAGGCGACCGTGACGGACTGGAACTTTGCCGACAACTGGGAGATCGCGGCCGAGGTGAGGGGCGAGGCGCGCGCCCTGGTGCACGGGAGCACGACCACCAGCTGGCGCGAGCTCGACCGGCGGGCGGCAGGTGTCGCGAGGAGCCTTCTCGAGCACGGTCTCGGCCACCAGGCGAAGGTCGCCCAGTACCTCTACAACTGCAACGAGTACCTCGAGGCCGTCTTCGCCGCCGAGAAGGTCTCGATGGTCCCCGTCAACACGAACTACCGCTACGCCGACGAGGAGCTCGTCTACCTCTGGGAGAACTCCGACACCGAGGCCGTCGTCTTCCACGGCTCCTTCCTGCCGACGGTGGAGCGGCTCCGCCCCCGCCTCGGCCGCGTGAAGCTGTGGCTGCACGTCGACGACGGCACGGGGAGCGCGCCGAGCTGGGCCGTCGCCTACGAAGAAGCGGCCGGGTCCCTCGCCGAGGGCGAGAGCACCCACGTGACCGGCCCCGTGCCCCGCTCGGGTGACGACCTCTACCTCCTCTACACCGGCGGCACGACGGGCATGCCGAAAGGCGTGATGTGGCGCCAGGACGACATCTGGGCCCTGCTCAATGCCGGCAGCCCGCTCCCGATGCCAGACGACCGGGGGATGGACGGAGTGAGGGAGGCGATCGAGGCGCTGTCGGAACACCCCCCCACCGTGCTCCCGGCGTGCCCGCTCATGCACGGCACGGGGGCGTTCACGGCCTTCAGCGCCCTCATGCTGGGCGGCTGCGTCGTGACCGAGGCGTCGCGGGCCTTCGACCCGGTTCGGTTGCTCGACACCGTCGAGCGGGAGAAGGTCAACCTCGTCACGATCGTCGGGGATGCCTTCGCGAAGCCGATCGCCAACGCGCTCGACGAGCACCCTGGGCGCTGGGACCTCTCGAGCCTCCTCGGGATGATCTCCTCCGGCGTGATGTGGAGCGAGGAGACCAAGCGCCGCCTCCTCCGCCACAACCCCGCGATGATGCTGATCGACGCCTTCTCGTCGTCCGAGGCGCTCGGCATGGGCTCGTCGATCTCGACCGCCGGATCCGAGGCGCACACCGCGGCATTCAAGATCGGCGAGCAGACCAAGGTGATCGACGACGACGGCAACGAGATCGTGCCCGGCTCGGGGCGCGCGGGCCGGCTCGCCCTCGGGGGCCGCCTCCCGCTCGGCTACTACAAGGACGAGGCGAAGACCGCCTCGACCTTCCTCACGATCGGCGGGGAGCGCTACTCGGTACCGGGCGACTACGCCATCGTGGAGGCCGACGGCAGCCTCCACCTGCTCGGCCGGGGCTCGGTCTCGATCAACACCGGAGGCGAGAAGGTCTTTCCCGAGGAGGTGGAGGAGACGTTGAAGACCCACCCCGCCGTGGCGGACGCCGTCGTGGTCGGGGTGCCCGACGAGCGCTTCGGCGAGGCGATCACCGCTGCGGTGCAGCTCGCCCCCGGGGCGACCGTCTCCGAGGACGAGCTCGTCCGGCTCGTGAAGAGCCGCCACGCCGGCTACAAGGCGCCCCGCCACGTCCTGTTCGTCGACTCCGTCGGGCGGACGCCCTCGGGGAAGGTGGACTACAAGGCGGTGCGGGAGCTCGCGATGGACCGGCTCGGAGTCAGTCCCTGAGGTTGGCGCCGTTCGCCCGGACGAAGTCGTTCACGGCGTAGTACGCCTCGATCGACTCCCCCGCATCCCCCCAGAACCCGTCGATCACGTCGTAGTGCATCATCCCGGCCGAGATGAAGTGGTTGTTGACGTCGGTGATCTCGAGCTCGCCCCGCCCTGAGGGCTCGAGAGTCCGGATGACGTCGAAGACCGACGGGTCGTAGAAGTACACCCCGGTCACGCAGAAGCTGCTCGGCGGCTCGGCGGGCTTCTCGAGGATCCGCAGCACCCGGCCGTCCTCTGCGAGCTCCGGCACGCCGAGATGGCGGAGGTGCTCGGGCTCGTCGATGCGGGCGAAGAGCAGGCGGGCGCCCTTCGGTTGGTCGGCGAAGCGGGCGACGAACGGGGCGATCGACCGTTCGAAGATGTTGTCGGCGAGCATCACGCAGACCGGCTCGCCGGCGGCAAAGTGCTCGGCGAGCCCGAGGGCCTCGGCGATGCCGCCGGCACGCTCCTGGTAGCCGTAGACGAGGAGCTCGAGGCCGTGCTCGCGGCCGTTCGACAGCAGCCGGAGGAACTCGCCGGCGTGGGTCCCGCCCGTGACCACCATGAGCTCGGTGATGCCGGCCCCGACGAGCGCCTCGATGCCGTAGCTGATCATCGGCCGGTCGCCAAGGGGCAAAAGGTGCTTGTTCGTGATCCGGGTGAGGGGGAAGAGCCGGCTGCCGGTCCCGCCGGCGAGTAGGACTCCCTTCACGGGCCGGCAGCGTAGCCGGGGAGCCGGAGCCGCTCGCTCCGAGCTGGTCCCGTCAGACCGTAAGGAAGCGCCTCACCGCGGCGGCCGACCCGACGACGCCGACGACGATGCCGACGACGACGACGAGGATCTCGGTGACGACGACGTCGTGGCCGGGGACGACGGCGTTGCGGAACTCGGCGAAGCGGTGGAGCAGGGCAGCGATCCCGACGTCACCGAGCAGGACGATGCCGACGGCAATGAGCGCGCCGACGAAGCCCTGCACGAGCCCCTCGACCATGAAGGGGAGCCGGATGAACCAGGCGGTGGCCCCGACGAGGCGCATGACGGCGACCTCGCGGCGCCGGGCGAAGATCGCCATCCGGATGGCCATCAAGATGAGGACCACCGCCGACAACAGCAACACGAGCGCCACGGTGAACAACACGATCTGGAGGACGTTGGAGAGCGCGGTCAGGCTGCGGATCGACTGGGCCGGGAACGACACCGTGTAGACCCCAGCCTGCGCCTTGAACAGGTCGGCGACGGCGGCGGCATCCCTCGGGTGGACGAGTGTGCACTGGAAGACCGGGGGCGTCGTCGCCGGCGTCAGCACCGAGACGATGAGCGGCTGGTTCTGGAACAGCTGCTTGGCTTCGCGGTAGGACTGCTCGTGGTCGAGGTAGCGGCAGGACTGGATCTGCGGCGTCTCGCGAAGGGTCGTCCTGATCGTGTTCGTGTCGCCCTGCGGCGCGTTCGCCTTCATGAAGATCTGCAGGTCGACGTTGTTGCCGAGCGCGGCGAGCTGGTTGTTGACGGACTGGCGGAGCAGCAGCGCCGTGCCGACGAGCGAGAGCGAGACCCCGACGGTGAGCACGGCGGCGAGCGCCATGAGACGGTTGCGCCAGAGGTTGGAGGCGGTCTCGCGGAGCACGTACCCGGTCGAGATGGCCATTCAGTGCGCCCTCCTGCGATGCCGAGGCTCGGAGAGCTCTCCGCCGGCGGCGAACCGGTCCGCGGCGGCGGCAACGACCGGCACTCCCCTCGTCGTCGACGGCGTGGGGTCGAGGCCGTAGATCCCCCGGGCCTGGTCGCGGATGATCCGCCCGCGGTCGATCTCGATGACGCGCCGGCGCATCATGTCGACGATCGTCGAGTCGTGGGTGGCCATGACGACCGTCGTGCCCGTCCGGTTGATCCGGTCGAGCAGCCCCATGATCCCCTGGCTCGTGGCAGGGTCGAGGTTCCCGGTCGGCTCGTCGGCGAGGAGGATGAGGGGCCGGTTGACGAAGGCGCGCGCGATCGCGACCCGCTGCTGCTCGCCACCCGAGAGCTCGTCGGGCAGCCGCTTCGCCTTCTGGCCGAGGCCGACCAGCTCGAGCACCTGCGGCACCTGGGCGGAGATGACCTGGCGGGGCCGCCCGATGACCTCGAGAGCGAAGGCGACGTTCTGGAAGACCGTCTTGTTCGGCAAGAGGCGGAAGTCCTGGAAGACGCAGCCGAGGTTGCGGCGCAGGTAGGGAACCCGCCAGTGCGACAGGGTGCCGATCTCCCGCCCCGCGACCCAGATCCGGCCCTCGTCGATGCCCTCCTCACGCAAAAGGAGCTTGAGCAGCGTCGTCTTGCCGGAGCCCGAGGCGCCGACGAGGAAGACGAACTCCCCCTTCGTGATGTCGAGCGATACCCCGGACAGCGCCGGCGCGGTGCCGCCCTTGTAGGTCTTGGTGACGTTCTCGAATCGAATCATGAGGTCCTCTGGCGCGGGGCTGAGAGCCTGCCCGTCCGACGGACGCCAGCTCCGGAACAGCCGTCGACGGTAGCAGGAAGGCCCGGTTACGAACCGGTGACGCCAGCTCTGCTTGCCGTTCGGGCAGGGGGCGGCGTCGATCCGGCGATGCGTCAGGCGCCACCCTCGTGCTCGCGGCGGTAGCGGAGGTAGGCGGCGATGAGGTCGTCCAGGTCGCCGTCGAGCACGGCCTCGACGTTGCCCGTCTCGTAGCCGGTGCGGAGGTCCTTCACCTGCTGGTAGGGCGCGAGCACGTAGGAGCGGATCTGGTTGCCCCAGGCCACCTCGGTCTGGGGACCCGTCAGCGCGTTCATCTCGGCCCGGCGCTCCTCGCGCTGGCGCTCGGCCAGCTTGGCAGCGAGGATCTGCATCGCCCTTGCCTTGTTCTGGTGCTGGCTGCGTTCGTTCTGGCACGACACGACGATCCCGGTCGGCAGGTGGGTGATGCGGATGGCCGAGTCGGTCACGTTGACGTGCTGCCCGCCGGCCCCAGAGGAGCGGTAGGTGTCGATCCTCAGCTCCTTCTCGTCGATCTGGACCTCCTCGCCCGCGTCCTCGATGAAGGGCGTGACCTCGAGGGAGGCGAAGCTCGTCTGGCGCCGGTGCTGGGCGTCGAAGGGCGACATCCGCACGAGGCGATGGACCCCCCGCTCGGCCGACAAGAGGCCGTAGGCGTGCCGGCCCCGGACGATGAAGGTGGCCGACAGTATCCCCGCCTCCTGCCCCGGCGAGACCTCGTCGATCTCGACCTCGAAGCCGTGCCGCTCCGCCCACCGCTCGTACATGCGGAGCATCATCTCGGCCCAGTCCTGGGCATCGGTGCCGCCGGCGCCGCCGTGGATCTCGCCGATCGCGTCCCGCTCGTCGAACTCGCCCGAGAACAGGCTCCGCAGCTCGATCTCGTCGAGTGCCTTCGCGAGCCCCTGGAGGCTGCTCGCCACCTCGGGTGTCGACTCCTCGATCGCCTCGCCGCCCTCCTCGAGCGCGAGCGCCCACAGCACCTCGGCGTCGCTGAGGCGACGCTCGAGGTCCGCGATCAGGTCGAGGTCGGCCTTGGCCCGTCCGTACTCGGTGTTGACCTTGCGCGCCCGCTCCGGGTCGGACCAGAGATCTGGCTCGGCGATCTGCGCCTCGAGCTCGGCGAGGCGAGCCGACAGCTCGCCGATGCGCAGGTAGCCCTTCGCCGCCTCGAGCCGCTCCCGCAGCTCCTTCAGCCTGGCTTCGAAGTCAGGACGCGACGCGTCGGCAGCACCCGGTGCCATGGCTCAGGCGTTGCCGTGGCAGAGCTTGTACTTCCGCCCGCTGCCACACCAGCACGGGTCGTTGCGCCCGAGCTTCCTCTGGCGATTGGCACCCGGCCCGGCGCCACCCAGTGGAGCGCCAGCCTCCCGGCCACCCGCCGCAAGCGGGGCGGCTACCCGTGCGCCGGCACCGTCGCGGCCTGGCCGTGGGGTGCCGTTGCCGTTCCCAGCGGCCGCGGGCGCCGGCCCCCTCTCGACGACGGTCGGACCCGCGTCCATCGGATCGGCCGGCCCGATGAACGCCGCGCCGGCGAGCGGTGCCGACGCCGGCCCCCTGAGGGAGCCGGGCTCGGCCCCGCCGTCAACCGGAGCACCGTCCCCGTCCGCCTGCTCCGGGGCCGGCTCGAGGACGACCTGCACGTGCATGACGTACTGCAGGTAGTCGTCGTCGATCCCGTCCCAGAGCTGCTCGAACATCTCGTAGCCCTCTTTCTGCCAGGCGTTGAGAGGGTCGGTCTGGGCGAGGCCGCGAAGGTGGATGCCCTCGCGTAGGTAGTCCATCTCGACGAGGTGCTGGCGCCAGCGCTGGTCGATGATCTGCAGCATCAGGTTGCGCTCGAGCTGGCGGGCCGTCTCGGCCCCGCCGGGGAAGGAGCGCTCCCGCTCCTCGTAGTACTCGAAGGCCTCCGTGAGCAGCGACTCGGTGATCTGCTCGCGCGACTCCGCCTGCTCGAGGTCTTCGACGCTGAACTTCGTCGGGTAGTACTTCTGGACCTCGACGACGAGGCGGTTGAGGTCCCACTCCTCGGCGAAGTCGGTCTGGCAGCAGTCGAGGACGATACGCGTGACGGCAGAGGAGAGCAGCTCCTCGGTGTGCTCGCGCAGGTCGGCACCGTCGATGATCTGGAGGCGCCGCGCGTACACCGCCTTGCGCTGCTCGTTGTAGACGTCGTCGTACTTGAGCAGCTCCTTTCGGATCTCGGCGTTCTTCGCCTCGACCGTGTGCTGCGCCCGCTCAATCGCCCGCGTGACCATGCGGGTCTCGATCGGCACGTCCTCGGGAAGGGCCCGGTCCATCACCCAGCTCACCGCGCCCGTGGCGAACAGCTGCATGAGCTCGTCCTCGAGCGACAAAAAGAACCGGCTCTCGCCCGGGTCCCCCTGGCGCCCGGCACGGCCCCGCAGCTGGTTGTCGATCCGGCGGCTCTCGTGGCGCTCGCTCCCGAGCACGTAGAGGCCCCCGAGCGCGCGCACCTCGTCCCCCTCCGCCGCGCACTGCTCGGTGAACTTTGCCAGCAGCTCCTCGTAGGCGGCCTTGCCCTCGTCGGTCTCGAGGTCGAGCCCGCGGGCGAGGGCCTCCTCCCGGGCGAGGCCCTCCGGGTTGCCCCCGAGGAGGATGTCGACGCCGCGGCCTGCCATGTTCGTCGCCACCGTCACCGCGTGGAGGCGTCCCGCCTGGGCGACGATGGCAGCCTCACGGGCGTGCTGCTTCGCGTTCAGCACGGTGTGCGGGATCCCCCGCTTGTCGAGGAGCCGGGAGAGGTGCTCGGAGCGCTCGACCGAGGCCGTGCCCACGAGGACGGGCTGGCCCTGCTCGTAGCGCTCGGCGATGTCCTCGACCACGGCGTTGAACTTGCCCGCCTCGGTCTTGTAGATGAGGTCGCCCTCGTCCTTGCGGATCATCGGGCGGTTGGTCGGGATCGGCACCACGTGGAGGTTGTAGGTGGAGGCGAACTCGGCTGCCTCGGTCTCGGCGGTGCCGGTCATGCCGGCGAGCTTCTCGTACATGCGGAAGTAGTTCTGGAGGGTGACCGTCGCCCAGGTGTGGTTCTCCTCCTGGATCCTCACCCGCTCCTTCGCCTCGACCGCCTGGTGGAGGCCGTCGCTCCAGCGGCGCCCCTCCATGATCCGGCCCGTGAACTCGTCGACGATCTTCACCTCGCCGTCTTGGACGAGGTACTCCTTGTCCCGCTTGTAGAGCTCCTTCGCCTCGAGCGCCTTTTGCAGCTGGTGGACGAGGTTGACCGAGACGGCGTCGTAGAGGTTCTCGACGCCGAGCTGGCGCTCGACCTTGGCGATGCCCTCCTCGGTCGGCACGACGATGCGCTTCTCGAGGTCGACCTCGTAGTCCTCCTCGGGTCGGAGGGTGCGTGCGATGGAGGCGAACTGGTAGTAGAGCTGGGTCGACTCCGCCGAGGGACCGGAGATGATGAGCGGGGTGCGCGCCTCGTCGATGAGGATCGAGTCGACCTCGTCGACGATGGCGTAGACGTGCTCGCGCTGCACCATCTGGTCGCGCGACCAGGCCATGTTGTCGCGCAGGTAGTCGAAGCCCATCTCGGTGTTCGTGCCGTAGGTCACGTCGCACCGGTATGCAGCCCGCTTGGCGGCGAAGTCGTCGATCGACGGCACGACGAGGCCGACGCTGAGACCGAGGAAGCGGTAGATCTGGCCCATCCACTCGGCGTCGCGGGCGGCGAGGTAGTCGTTCACGGTGATGAGGTGCACGCCCCGTCCGTTGAGGGCGTTCAGGTAGATCGGAAGGGTCGAGACGAGCGTCTTGCCCTCGCCGGTCTTCATCTCGGCGATCCCGCCGAAATGGAGCGCCATGCCGCCCATGAGCTGGACGTCGTAGTGGCGCTGGCCGATGGTGCGCCGGGCCGCCTCGCGCACGACCGCGAAGGCCTCGACGAGCAGGTCGTTCAGGTCCTCGCCGCGATCCAGGCGCTCCCGGAACTCCGCGGTCTTCGCGGCGAGCTCGGCATCCGAGAGCGCCTCGATCTCCGGCTCGAGCCCGTTGATGAGGGGTACGACGGCCGCGAGGCTACGGAGCTTGCGGCCCTCGCCCGCCCGCAGCACCTTCGAGAAGACGCTCACGACCGGCCAGTCTAGAGGCGCGCTGGGCCGGCAAGAATGCGCCGGGGGCGCAGCTCAGGCCGAGGCGGACAGCCGAAGCGGCGTCCGGCGCCGCAGGGAGGGCGGCTCGAGGACGAGCAGGGTGCCCGAGAGGTGGTGCGGGGCGGCCGAGTCGATCCGCACCGAGGCGAAGCTCCCGGCCGGGACCTCGCCGGCGGGGTCGAAGTGGACGAGCTTGCCCTGGCGGGTCCGGCCCGTGAGGACCGCCCTATTGCGCCGCGACGGCCCCTCGACGAGGACCTCCTCCACGAGCCCGACCCGGCGCTGGTTCTTTGCGAGCGAGGAGCGCTCGACCACGACCTTCAAGCGCTCGAAGCGGTCTGCGACCTCGTCTCGACCCACGAAGCGATCCTCCATCGCCGCGGCTCGCGTTCCCGGCCGAGGCGAGAAGATGAAGGTGTAGGCGCTGTCGTACTCGGCCTCGGCCACGACCTCGAGGGTCCGGAGGAAGTCCTGCTCGGTCTCGCCGGGGAACCCGACGATGATGTCGGTCGTGACGGCGAGGTCGTCGACGGCGGCCCTCGCGGCGGCGAGCCGCTCGAGGTATCGCTCGGCCGTGTAGCCACGGCGCATCTCGGCGAGCACGCGGTCGCTCCCCGACTGGAGCGGAAGGTGGAGCTGCTCGCAGACGGCCGGGGTCTCGGCCATGGCGGCGATCGTCTCGGGCCGGAGGTCCTTCGGGTGCGGGCTCGTGAAGCGGACCCTTCGGATGCCGGGCACGGTGCCCACTGCGCGGAGCAGGTCGGCAAAGAGCGGGCGGGCGGGATGGCGGGGGTCGCTCGCCCACAGGGCGCCGGCCGTCGCCGCATGAGTGGCAGGCTCGCCCGAGCGCCTGAGGGCGAGGGTGAGGTCGCGGCCATAGGAGTTCACGTTCTGGCCGAGGAGGGTGACCTCCACGACTCCGGCCCTCGCGAGGCGCTCGACCTCGGCGACGAGCTCGCCGAAGGGCCGCGAGACCTCGGGTCCGCGCACCGACGGCACGATGCAGAAGGCGCACGCGTTGTCGCAGCCCACCTGGACCGTCACCCAGGCGGCGTGCGGCAGATCGTCCCGGACCGCCATGGCGCTCGGGAAGTCGGTCCCCTCGGCGGCCGGCGCGTCGAGCACCTCGACCACGGTCGCGCCGGCGCGCGCGGACTCGTCGAGCAGCTCGACGACCCGCCCGACGTTGAAGGTCCCGAACACCGCGTCGACGTGGGGGGCGCGCGCCGCGAGCTCCTCCCGGTCCTTTTGGGCGAGGCAGCCGCCGACGGCGATCTGCATGCCGGGCCGCCGCTGGCGGAGCGACTTCAGGTGGCCGAGGGTGCCGTACAGCCGATCGTCCGCGTTCTGGCGGATGCAGCAGGTGTTGAGGACGACGACGTCGGCCTCCTCGACGTCGTCGGTGCGCTCCATGCCCTCGGCCCGCAACAGCGCCGCGATCCGCTCGGAGTCGTGCTCGTTCATCTGGCAGCCGAACGTGCGGACGAGGTACTTGCGCCCCTCGCTCCCGGGTCGCCCCGCCTCCTCGTTGAGCAGGCTCTCCTTCTCGGCACGCACACTGCGAGGATACGCCCCTCACCCGGTACCGTTGCCCGGTGCGCTTCGGGGCTCACCTGTCGGCGGCCGGGGGACTGCTGCCCGCGATCGGGCGGGCCGAGGAGATCGGGGCCGAGGTGATCCAGGTCCACACCCAGAGCCCCCGCGTATGGCGCCCGAACGACTACCCCCGAGAGGTGCTCGAGGCCTTTGCCGACCGGGTCCGGTCGCACCCGCGCATCTCCGAGACCGTGTGCCACGCGAGCTACCTCATCAACCTCGGCGGCAACGACCCGGTGCTGCTCGCGAAGTCACGCACCACCCTCGTCACGAACCTCGCCGTCGCAACCGGGATGGGCGCCTCCTCGCTCGTGCTCCACCTCGGGAGCCACCTCGGATCGGGCTTCGCCGCACGGCTGGCGGCAGTCGCTGCCGAGCTCAACAGCGCCCTCGACGCCGCCGAGGACCGGCTCGGCGGTCCGTGCTGCCGGCTCCTCATGGAGAACACCGCAGGGGCCGGAGGCACGATCGGCCGGGACGTGAGCGAGCTCGCCCAGGTGCTCGACGCAGCCGGCGGTGACGACCGCCTCGGCGTCTGCCTCGACACCCAGCACCTGTTCGCGGCCGGAACGGCCTTCGAGACCCTCGACGAGGCCGACGCGGTGGTGAGTGCCCTCGCCCGGTCGATCGGGCTCGACCGACTCGGCTGTGTGCACGTGAACGACTCGAAGGTGCCCCTCGGTTCGGGACGGGACCGCCACGAGAACCTCGGCGAGGGCCTCCTCGGCCGCACCGCCCTCGGCGCGCTGCTCGGGCACCCCGCGCTCCAGGGGCTCCCGGCCGTGCTGGAAGTGCCCGGCGTCGAAGGGAAGGGGCCCGGCGCAGCCGACCTCGCCGTCGCGCGGGCGATCCACGCTGCCGGGCGGCGCCGGTGGCGGGCGCGGGAGCGTCGGGCCGGCCCGTCGGCCGGTCTCGCTACTCTGCCGCCTCCGCCAGCGCCTCGGCCAGCGCCGGGTGGACGAACAGGCTCTCGGCGAGATCGAGGACCCGCAGGTTCGCCGTCACGGCGAGGGCGATGACGCTCACCAGCTCGGCCGCGTGCGCGCCGACGATGGAGCCGCCGAGGACGACGCCGGTGGCGGGGTCGGAGACAATCTTCACAAAGCCGCGGGTATCGCCGTCGATGAGGGCGCGGGAGTTGGCGGCGTACGGCACCTTCGTCACCCGGATCTTGCGCCCGAGCGCGAAGGCCTCCGCCTCCGCGAGGCCGACGTCGGCGATCTCGGGCTCTGTGAAGATGGCCGAGGCCGCCTTGTCGTAGTCGAGGTGGCGGTGCTCACGGGTGTGAAGGCCCATGGCGTGCTCGGCGACCTTGTGGCCCTGGCTGAACGCGACCGAGGCGAGAGGGAGGCGGCCGGAGAGGTCGCCCGCCACGTAGATGTGCGGCACGTTGGACTGGCAGTGGTGGTTGACGGGGACGTGGCCGCTCGGCGAGCGCTCCACGCCAGCGGCCTCGAGGCCGAGGCCGTCGCTCGCCGGAACCGACCCGATGCACCACAGCGCGTGGCTGCCCTCGACTCGGCGTCCGTCGTCGCAGTGGATCGTGACGGCTTTCTCGCCCCGCTCGATCCCGACGGCCCGGGCGCCTTTGAGGAGCCGCACGCCCCGCTCGAGGAAGTCCGCCTCGAGGGCGGCCGCGACCTCGGGATCCTTCTGAGGGAGGACCTGCTGGCGGGAGACGATGAGGCTGACCTCGGCGCCGAGCGAGCGGAACATGTGGACGAACTCGACCCCGGTCACTCCAGAGCCGACGACGACGAGATGCTCGGGCACGACCGGTGGCGGGTAGGCCTGGCGAGTCGTGAGCACGCGCTCACCGTCCACCTCCGCCCAGTCCGGCACGCGCGGGAACGAGCCGGTGGCGAGCAGGACGGCGTCGGCGTCCAGGCGCTCGGGTGCCCCGCCGTCCTCCGGGAGGAGCTCGACCTCGTGAGGCCCGGCGAGGCGGCCCGTTCCCCGGAGGATGCGGACGCCCTGGTACTCGAGCTGCTCGGTGAGCGAGAGGCTGAGCCGGCGCTCGATCTCGCGGACGCGGCGCCCTAGTGCGGCGAGGTCCACTTCCGGTTCCAACGCCGCAAGCCCGAGCACCTCGGCGCGGCGCGCCCGCGTGACGAGGCTGCCGGTGGCGATCATCGCCTTTGATGGGATGCAGTCCCACAAGTTGGCGGCGCCCCCCACGACATCTCGCTCGATGAGCACGACCTCGGCGCCGAGCCGAGCGGCGGTCTGAGCCGCCTGGACGCCGGCCGGGCCGGCACCGATCACGACAAAGCGCATGACGACCCTCGCCGCAGCTCACCGGCCGCCCGCCCGGAGGCGCTCAACTGGTCCACCGCAGCAGCGTAGGCCGCGCTGGGCTCGGCCTCCCGCGAGGACGAGGTGCCGTCGCCCGGGCCGGCCCTCCGAGCGGTCTCCCCGTGGCGCTAGCTCTTCACGCTGGTGCCGGAGCGAACGCGCGAGATCTTCTCAATCCGCTCGTCGAGCTCTGCCACAAATGCGGCGAGTCGCTCCTGGCGCTCGGCAGCCCGGCGCCGGAGAGCACCAAGGATCGTCGCCGCGTCATCGAGGATGGCCTCCCGGCGCTCTTCGGGGGGGCCTGCCCGGTACTCCTCCCGCAGGCCGTCGAGGCGGTCCGTCGCCTGCAGGTGGCCGGCAATCTCGTCGAGGTCGAGGCCAAGCAGGTTCTGGAGCTCGCGGATGTGCCGGATCCGTTGGATCTCGTCCTCCGAATAGCGGCGCTGCCCGCTCCCACTCGACCGCTGGGAGCTCACGAGGCCGAGCTCCTCGTAGTAGCGGAGGGTGCGGGTCGTCGTGCCCGTGAGCTCAGCAGCCTCGCCGATGGAGAAGGCGGCGGCGCCGGTTGGAGCCTCGCCGGTTCCGGCAGGCTGGCGCCGGCCACCGGTCACGGCCGCGCCTCCCGGCTCCCACCGGCCGATGCCGGGACACGCCCGTGCCCACCGTTGCCCGCCACGAGCGGGAGCTCCTCCTCACCCTCGCTCGGGGACTCCTCGAGCGGCATAAGGGGCGAGCCGACCGCCTCGACCGCAGCCTCGGCGGGGGCCTCGTGGACGTACTTCTCGCCAGACAGCCAGGAGGCGACGGCGGCGACGAGGCAGGCGACGGCGGCGAAGTCGAACGCCTTGCGCAGGCCGGCCTGGAACGGGGTGGCGATGAGGGACGGGAAGAACCCGCGTCCGGTGACCTGGAGCGCATGGGCGTGGCTCAGGTGGTGGATCGAGCTGCCGAGCAGCACCCCGACGGGGTTGTAGCCGAGGAAGGCGGCGAACAGCGTCCCGACCGGCGGCAGGTGCGCGACCTCGGCGGCCTTCGCCCGGGGCAGGCCAGCTGCGAGGAGGCCGTGCTCGAGGTGGGACGGCAGCCCGGCGGCGAGGCCGAGCACCATCAGCGAGAAGAAGACGCCGATCGACAGCACCATGGCGGAGTTCTGGAAGGTGGTGCTCATGCCGCCGCCGACGCCGCGCTGGTGAGGCGGGAGGCTGTTCATCACCTGGGCCCGGTTGGGCGAGGCGAACAGGCCCATCGCGGCGCCGAGGGCGAACAGCAAGAGCGCGAACCACACATAGGAGAAGTCGACCGGCAGCGACTCGATGCCGAGGAAGGCAGCGGCGGAGACGACCATGCCGAGGGTGGCAAAGGGTCGCGCCCCGAGGTGGTCGGAGAGCCAGCCCGAGACCGGCCCCGAGACGAGGAAACCGACGGTGAGCGGCACCATGTAGATGCCGGCCCACAGCGGCGTCTGCGAGAAGGAGTAGCCGTGCAGCGGGAGCCAGATCCCCTGCAGCCAGATGATCAGCATGAACATGAGCCCGCCCCGACCAAGCGACGAGAGCAGCGCGGCCACGTTCCCCATTGTGAACGATCGGATCCGGAACAGGGGCAGGTGGAACATCGGCTCCGCGACGCGACGCTCGATGACGACGAACACGACCAGCACGGCGACGCCGCCGGCGAGGCAGGAGATCACCATCGGGCTCGTCCAGCCCATCGTGTGACCACCGTAGGGCTGGATACCGTAGGTGATCCCTACGAGGACGGCGACGAGGCCGACCGCGAAGGTCACGTTGCCCCACCAGTCCAGCTTGGCGGGTCGGCGTTCGCCCCGTTCCTCGAGCTTGAGCCAGGCCCAGATCGTCCCGAAGAGCCCGAACGGCACGGAGACGAGGAAGACAAGGCGCCAGTCGACCGGCCCGAGGAGCCCGCCGATGACGAGGCCGATGAACGACCCGGCGATCGCCGCTACGTTGTTGATGCCGAGGGCGAGGCCGCGCTGGTTCGAGGGGAACGCATCGGTGAGGATGGCGGCGGTGTTCGCCATCAGCATCGCCGCGCCGAGCCCCTGCACGACGCGCATGACGATGAGGTAAAGAGCACCGCTGCCGCCGTGGAACCAGACGATCGAGCACAGGATCGAGCCGAGCGTGAACACGGCGAAGCCGAGCTCGTACATCTTCACCCGGCCGTACATGTCGCCGATCCGCCCGAAGGTGACGACGAGCACCGCCGTCACGACGAGGAAGCCCATGAGCATCCAGAGCAGGTAGCTCACGTTGCCAGGGGCGAGCGGGTTCAGGTCGATCCCCCGGAAGATGTCGGGGAGGGCGATCAGGATGATCGAGGAATTGACCGTCGCCATCAGCATGCCGAGCGTCGTGTTCGAGAGGGCGATCCACTTGTAACGCTCGGGAGAATGGTGCGATCCGGTCGCGCGGGAGCGATGAAGGAGTGTCATTTCACGTCAACGTTAGCTGAACCCGGCCCCCTCCGCGCCGCCTCTGCAGCCGACGACCCCTACGAGGCTCGCAGGTGATGGTCACGCCCGCCCCGCGCGTCGCTGTGTGCGGCACCGGGATGGCACCCCTGGCCGAAGCGTCGGGCGCTCTCGAGCGAGCCGTGCTCGGATGGGCGTTGGCGTTGCGGCGGCGTGGCTATGGCGTCGTGGCGGTCGAGCCCGGGCCGGGGGGACCTACCGCCGAGGAGCTGAGGAGCATCGGCTGCCACGTGCTCGTGCTCAACAACCGGCCGCTGTGGGGCCGAGCGTCCCCTTGCCCCGTCGTCCACGTGCTGCACAACTACCCCGACGCCTGGGAGCTCGGCGGCGCCACCGAGGCTCGCGTCGGTGAGGCGCTCGGGGCGGGCCTCCCGGCGGCGGTGAGCCGGACCCTCGCCTCGTCGATCGAGGCCGCCTACGGTCTCGATCACGTCCAACAGGCGGTGGTGGAGGTCGAGGAGTGCTTCTTCGAGCAGCGTTGGCACGGCGGCGGGCCCGTCGTCTTCCCGAACCGGCTCCTCGAGAAGAAGGGAGTCCGGCTCTTCCTCGAGCTCTCGGCCCTCCTCGCCGAGGACGGCCTGCACTGCGTCGCCTACCGGCACCTGGCACCGTGGCGGTCTCCCACGCCAGAGCACCGCGAGCTGCTCGCGGAGATCGCCGCCTGCTCCACGGTGCAGCTGCTCGAGCCCCCGGCCACACGCGAGGCAATGGCCCGCGCGTACGCAGCAGCGGCAGTCGTGGTGTGCCCGTCGCTGCGGCCGGAGGGCCTCGGGATGGTGGCGCTCGAGGCGCAGGCGGTCGGGGCGCCGGTGGTCACGAGCGGCTGCGGCGGCCTCGCCGAGGCCACCTTCACACCGAACGAGACCGTGAGGGCTCCCGATCCCGGCGAGTGGCGAGCGGCAGTGCTGCGGGCCCTCGATCGCGGCCGGCGTGACCCAGGGAGCCTGGCCGACGCCAGCGAGGCGGTCCGCCGTGCCCATGGACCCGAGCCGGCCGCCGAGAGCATCGAGCGCCTCGTCGGCGAGGCTCTCGATGCAGGGGACCTGCAAGGACGACTCGCACGACCTCACGGCGCTCTGCCGGCGGCGGCCGAGGGCGGGCCGCCGTCCGGGGAGAGCCCGTGAGCGGGCAAGCTGGGGAGATGGGCCCTGGTCCGGTCGGGTATAAGAAGGGCGTGACGACCGCGCGCTCGCTCGAGCTCCTCGCGGGGCGCTACGAGCTCGGGCCCCTCCTTGGACAGGGCGGTATGGCGGAGGTGTTCGAGGCGAACGACCTCCGCCTCGGCCGGAAGGTCGCCGTCAAGATCCTCCGGCCGGCGCTCGGAAGCGACCCCGGCGTACGCGAGCGCTTCGAGAAGGAGGCTCGGACGGCAGCACGCCTGTCACATCCGAACGTCGTCGGGATCATTGACACCGGAGAGGACGACGGAATCGCCTTCATCATCATGGAGCGCCTCGACGGCACGACGCTCGCCGACGAGCTCCGGTCCGGTCCGCTGAGCGAGGCGCGCGTCCGCAGCGTCGGCCTCCAGGTGCTCGCGGCACTCGAGGCCGCCCATTCCGCCGGCATCGTCCATCGCGACATCAAGCCGGCGAACGTGCTCACCTGCCCCGACGGCAGGGTGAAGGTCGCTGACTTCGGCATCGCCACAGCCGCTGACGAGGCGCAGGCGATCACGGGAACGGGCCTGCTCATCGGCACGCCGGCCTACCTTGCGCCCGAGCGTCTGCAGGGCGCGGCGGCCTCCCCGGCGGCCGATCTGTACTCGCTCGGTTCGGTGCTCTACCAGTGCCTGACGGGGCGCAGGCCCTTCGAGGGGGCGAGCACCCTCGAGCTCATCTCGGCGGTGAGGGAGCGAGCTCCAGAGCCGATCCACGCCCTCCGCCCCGGTGTGGACCCGGCCCTCGTTGCGGTCGTCGAGGCGGCGCTGTCGAAGGAGCCTGAGGATCGGCCGGCCTCGGCCGCCGAGATGGCGCGCCTCCTCGACCCCGATCAGCCGACCGCCACGCTGCCGGCGGGAAGGGTCGAGGAGACCCGCGTCATGCCGCTCGAGAGCGGCTCCGGTCGGTCCGGTGCCACGGTCGTGCTGCCGGCAGGCGCCGGCTCCAGTGGAGGCGGCGTCGACCCAACGGCGGGCGCGCTCCGGCGGCTGGCCGGCGGGACCGCTGCGGCGGCCCACCGCCTCCTCACGGCCACCGGCCGGTTGGTCGCCCGGTACCGGATTGCGGTCGCCTTCGTCGGCGCCGCCGCCGTCTCCCTCCTATTGGCCCTCGCGCTCACGGCCTCCCCGGGCGCGCCTGCCGCTCCCCCTGCTCCGACCCGCCCGGCGGCCACCATCGCGCCCGTCCGGCTGAAGGGAGTCCCGGCGCCGCTCGCAAGGGCGCTCCTCCGGCTCGAGAAGGCAGTGCGATGAACACGGCCCACCGGTACCGTGCGCTCGGCGTTCTCGCGGCCGTGGCGCTCGCCGGAACGGGCCTCACCGCCTGCTCCTCCGGGACGACGACCGAGACGGAGCAGGCACGCGCGCTCCTCGTCGCCGACGTTGCCCGCGTGCAGCACGCGGTCGCGGCGCACGAGGCGTCCCGTGCGCGACGCGCCGTCGCCCGGCTCGAGAGCGACGTGCACCGGCTCGAGATGAGCGGGGAGCTGTCTTCGACGGCCGCCCACGCGGTGCTCGCTGCCGCCGTGCGCGTTCGCCA
>DATGKK010000048.1:0-31032 GCA_035294725.1 Acidimicrobiales bacterium
GGGCTCGTGAACAAAGTGGTCGCGCCCTCCGAGGTCGTGCCCGAGGCCGTCGCGCTGGCGGAGCGGATCTGCGAGAACGCCCCGCTTGCGGTGCGTACCTCGAAGGAGATCATGCGCCGGGCGCGCGACCTCCCCGAAGACGAGGCCTGGCGGATGAACGGCGAGTTGACGGCGCCGATCTTCACGAGCAGGGATGCCATCGAGGGCGCGACCGCGTTCGCCGAGCGCCGGCCTCCCGTCTGGCAGGGTGCCTGAGCGACGGCAGCCGGTCCCTTGGTCTCGACTAGGCTGGTCGCGTAGAAAGGAGGGGGCATGCTCACTGCTGACATCCTCGGTCCGGATCTGATCATCGTGATCGTCGTGGCGGTCGTCGTGCTCCTATTCGGCGGCAGCAAGCTGCCGAAGCTGGCACGGGGCCTCGGGAGCGCGTCACACGAGTTCAAAAAGGGCCTCGAGGAGGGTGCCGCTGAGGGGATGAGCCCGTCCGCCTCTCAATCTGCCCCGGCCGTGCCACCGGCCTCGCCCTCGGTGCCTCCGAGCCCGAGTGAAGCCGTCCCGAAGGACGCTGGCAACAGCTGAGCGAGTCCCCCGATAGGGCCGGCCATGTGCGCCGGCGCATGGGCTGGGTGGCGCACGCGGTCGTCGACGTCGCCCTCGGCGTCGGGCTCCTTGTCGCCGGGCTCCACGGCCACGGCGACGACTACCTGATCCTCGACGCCGCCGGCGGCTACCTCCTCGTCGTCACGCTCGTGACCGACGCCCGCGTCTCGCTGTGGCGGCTGCTGCCGCGCCTCGTCCACCGGGTCCTCGACGGGGCCGTGGCCCTTGCGATGGTGGCGTCGCCGCTCATCGCATGGCGGTACCGCGTAGGGATCGATCCCTTCGCCACCGCCATGGCCGAGGCGGTCGGCATCATCGTGCTGCGGGATGCGCTCGTGACCGAGCACCGCGCCCGGCGCCCCGTTTCGACCACCGCCAGGACCCCGATTGACGTGGCCGCCGTCGAGGCCGGGGTCTCGGCGTCGGCCCGGAGGCTCGGGGAGGTGAGCGGGCGACTGGCCGGCCGCACGGCCGCCCGCGCTCGCCGCCGACAGTCCCGCTAGCTGCAGCGCGTCCACATCCCCGAACGTCGCAGAACTACTGTCAGCTGTATGGACGACATCTTGGAGATCGCGGACAAGCTCTGGCGCGGCGAGACCGACGTCACGCACCAGCACCCCCTCCGCATCGCTGGCGGGCTGACCGAGATCGGCGACCGGAGCGCGTACGTGGCCTCGTTCGCCCGCGTGTCGGCGTTCGCGACCGACGACGGCCTCGTGCTCGTCGACACCGGGCACGAGCTCTCGGCCCGCCAGATCCACGAGGAGATCCGGCGATGGGACTCCGGTCGGCTGCACACGGCGGTCTACTCCCATGGCCACGTCGACCACGTCTTCGGAGTCCGGGTCTTCGAACAGGAGGCCACCGCGAACGGCTGGCCGCTCCCGAGAGTCGTCGCCCACGAGGCGCTTCCCGCCCGTTTCGACCGCTACAAGATGACCGCCGGGTACAACGCGGTCATCAACCGCCGCCAGTTCCAGGTTCCGGATCTCGAGTGGCCCACCGAGTACCGCTATCCCGACGAGACCTATCGCGACCGCGTCGAGCTCGAGGTGGGCGGCGAGCGGTTCGAGCTCCACCACGCCCGAGGCGAGACCGACGACCACACCTGGACCTTCGTTCCCGCGAGGAGGATCCTGTGCACCGGCGACCTGTTCATCTGGTGCTCGCCGAACGCCGGAAACCCGCAGAAGGTCCAGCGATACCCGCTCGAGTGGGCTCGGGCGCTTCGCGAGATGCTGGAGCTGGACGCCGAGTGGCTCCTGCCCGGTCACGGCTTTCCCGTCGTCGGGGTCGAGCGGGTTCGCCAGGCGCTGTCGGAGACCGCGGAGCTGCTCGAATCGCTCGTCGAGCAGTCGCTCGCCCTCATGAACGAGGGTGCGCGTCTCGATGTCCTCATCCACGAGGTCCGTCCTCCGGCGCACCTCATGGACCGGCCCTACCTCCGCCCGGTCTACGACGAGCCGGAGTTCATCGTCCGGAACATCTGGCGCCAGTACGGGGGCTGGTACGACGGCAACCCCTCGAACCTGCGGCCGGCGCCGGAGGCGGCCCTCGCCCGTGAGATCGCCGGCCTTGCCGGGGGGGCGGAGCGGCTTGCGGGCCGTGCCCGCGAGCTCCTCGCAGCAGGGGAGCTGCGGCTTGCCGGGCACCTTGCCGAGCTGGCGGCGCTGGCTGACCCGTCGAGGCTGGCGGTCCACGAGGCGCGTGCCGAGGTGTTCGAGGCACTCGCCCACGACGCCACCTCCACGATGTCGAAGGGGATCTACGCCTGGGCCGCGAGCGAGTCACGCAAGCACGGCTCGACGGGCGCCTGACCCCGCGTTGTAGCCCGTTCGGGGGCCCGGATCGACTGGCCCGGCCCGTTTGGCCTTTGCTTGCGACGCGTGGCTAATCTCGCCCGCGTGAGCCGTGTTCGTCGCCCCCGCCCTCTCGGCGCCGCCGGCGACTCGCATGCCCCGGGCGGTCCTGGCCCCCGCGGACGGCGGCGGCTCGCCTCGGTCGCATTCCTCGGCCTCCTCGCACTCGCGCTCGCCGGCTGCAACTACCCGACCTTCGGCGAGGCCCGCGGGGCGAGCCAGCAGGGCCAGGAGATCTCGAAGCTCTACTCCGGGATGTTCATCACGGGCCTCGTGGTGGCCGTCATCGTCTGGGGGCTCATCGCCTGGTGCGTGATCCGGTACCGCCGCCGCCGTGTCGGCGACGGCATCCCGAAGCAGTTTCACGAGCACATCCCGCTAGAGATCACGTACACGGTCATCCCGCTCATCATCGTGATCGTCATCTTCGTGTTCACGGTCATCACCGAGAACAAGGTCGATGCGGTGTCGCCGAAGCCGACGGTGACCGTCGACGTCACGGCCTACCAGTGGGGCTGGATCTTCACCTACGAGCACGACAACGGCCTCACCCTTCACACCAAGGGCGCGGTGACCGCCCTGCCGGCGAAACAGGGCTACACCGCCTCGGTGTACCCCCAGCTCGTGCTCCCGGAGGGCAAGACCACCCGGATCGTGCTGCGCTCGGCCGACGTGGTCCACGACTTCTACGTCCACGCCTTCGACTTCGATCGTTACGCGCAACCCGGCGTCACGAACGTGTTCGACATCACGCCGACCCAGACCGGTGTGTTCCCGGCGCAGTGCTCTGAGTACTGTGGTCTCTACCACTCGGAGATGCTCTTCAGCGTGAGGGTCATCCCGTACGGGCAGTACGTGAGCTGGGTTGCCTACTACTCCCACCATCTGAACGTGACCCCGAAGCACTACCCACTGACTCAGGAATGACGACTCTCGCCGCACGCCCAGAAGCCATCGTCGGACCCCCGGAGGAAGAGCACGGCCCGAGCGGCTTCCTCAAGTGGATCACCTCCACCGACCACAAGGTGATCGGCAAGAGCTACACGATCACGGCCTTCATCTTCTTCCTCATCGCCGGCTGCATGGCGATAGTGATCCGCACCCAGCTCGCCTCGCCGGACAACCACATCGTCTCCCAGCACGTGTACAACGAGCTGTTCACGATGCACGGCAGCGTGATGATGTACCTGTTCGCGGGGCCGTTCGCCTTCGGCGGGCTCGCCAACTTCATCGTCCCGCTCCAGATCGGCGCGCCGGACATGGCCTTCCCCCGCCTGAACGCGTTCTCGTACTGGCTGTACCTGGGTGGCGGCACGATCATGCTGCTCGGCTTCGTCACGACGAGCGGAGCGGCCGACTTCGGCTGGGTTGCCTACGCTCCGCTCTCGAACTCGATCAACACACCCGGCGCCGGCCCTGACATGTGGATCATCGCCCTCGTGCTCACCGGGTTCTCCGCCATCTTCACCGGGGTGAACATCTGCGCCACCGTCTTCTACCTGCGCGCCCCCGGGATGACCATGTTCCGGATGCCGATCTTCACCTGGAACATGCTCGTGACGGCGATCCTGATCCTGATCGCGTTCCCCGTGCTCACCTCGGCGCTCGTCATGCTCTGGTGCGACCGCCATCTCGGGACCCACATCTTCACGGTGAGCGGCGGCGGGGTGCCGGTGCTCTGGCAGAACCTGTTCTGGTTCTTCGGGCACCCCGAGGTGTACATCCTCGCCCTGCCGTACTTCGGGGCGGTCACCGACATCCTCGCCGTGTTCTCCCGCAAGCCGGTGTTCGGCTACAAGGGCATGGTCTTCGCCACGATCGCGATCGCCTCCCTGTCGACGAGCGTGTGGGCGCACCACATGTTCACCACCGGCACGGTGCTGCTGCCCTTCTTCAGCATCATGTCGTACCTGATCGCGGTGCCGACCGGTATCAAGTTCTTCAACTGGATCGGCACGATGTGGCGAGGCTCGATCACGTTCAACACCCCGATGCTGTTTGCCGTCGGTTTCCTCGTCGTCTTCCTCTTCGGCGGTGTGACGGGGATCTTCCTCGCGTCCCCTCCGGTCGACTTCGCCATGCACGACACCTTCTTCGTGGTCGCCCACTTCCACGAGGTCCTCTTCGGGACGGTCGTCTTCGGCGGCTTCTCCGCCCTTACCTACTGGTACCCGAAGTACACGGGCCGGATGCTGAACGAGACGCTCGGCAAGATCAGCTTCTGGCTCATGTTCATCGGCTTCTGGGTGACCTTCATGCCGCAGTACCTCCTCGGGGAGGAGGGCATGCCGCGACGGATCGCGGAGTACCTGCCGCACGGGAACTGGACCGTGCTGAACCGGATCTCGACGGCGGGCGCCTACCTGCTCTTCCTCTCGGTCTTCGTCATGCTGATCAACTTCGTTGAGGCCTGGCGCCGACCGGTACCTGCCGGGGACAACCCGTGGGACGCCCACACCCTCGAGTGGGCCACCTCGTCGCCGCCTCCGCACCACAATTTCTACTGGATCCCACCGATCCGCTCCGAGCGGCCGGTCTGGGACCACAACCATCCCGATCACACGACGCTGCCCGCACCGCTGGCACCCGAGCCTGCGCTCGCTGCCACCGTCGCGACAGGTGACGAAGGGCGTGACCAATGAAGACCGAAGGGACCGTCCTGCTGTTCATTGCAGGCTTTTTCGCATTGGTTGCCGTGATCTACTGGATGTGGGGCGGGGAGCAGAGCGGGACGGCGATGCTCGCCGGCACGGCTCTGCTCGGCCTGCTCCCGGGCAGCTACTACTTCTGGTGGTCCCGGCACATGAAGCCGCGGCCTGAGGACAACCCTCAGGCCCGCCGCGCCGACGGCGCCGGCGTCGTCGGCGCTTTCCCGAGCTCGAGCATCTGGCCCTTCACGCTCGGCGTGGCGGCCGCGTCGGTCGGCCTCTCGCTCGTGTTCGGCTTCTGGACGGCGATCGTCGGCTTCGTGATCGCGGCGATGGCCGTTCTCGGAGTCATCCGGGAGAGCCGCCGGGGCGGCGTGGTCTGAGCCTTCGAGGTCCCGTCGCCAGCGTCGACCTCATGCGGGCGAGCTCGGTGGCGCCGTGCCATTGTCCGGTGACTCGGGCGCTGGTGCGTTCGCAGCCGGTCCTCCGGCGACGCCCCTCGCTCTCGCTCGGGTCGCAGGAGTGCGCGGCAGCTTGAGCGCGAAGCGCACGACCAGCACGGCCAGCACGACCATCGCAGCGGCGGAGAGCCCGAAGACGATCTCTCCAGTCATGGCAGGGGCGGCTCGGCCGGGAGAGCCTAGGAGCTCTCGTCGAGCCGGGGTCGGCGGAGCCGGACGAGCCCCTCTTGCACGAAGCTCGCGACGAGGTCTCCGCCGATCGTGAAGAGCAGGCCGCGGGCCACTCCCCGCGCACCGGCGGCCGCCGGGGAGTCCTGGTCGAACAGCAGCCACTCGTCCATCCGGAACGGGCGGTGGAACCAGATGCAGTGGTCGAGGCTCGCCCCCATGAACTGCTCGTCCTGCCAGCGGATCCGGTGTGGCTGCAGGATCGAGTCGTAGAGGGTCATGTCGGAGGCGTAGGCCATGACGGCCGCATGCACGAGCGGGTCGTCGGGCAGTTTCCCGTTCGTGCGGAGCCACAGCTGCTGGCAGGAGTCCTTCGGCTGGCTGCTTCGCATCCAGGGGAGGTCTCCGACGAAGCGCTGGTCGATCGGCCGGGGTCGGTTGAAGAACCAGGCGTCGTCGATCTGGCCCCGGAGAGGCTCGAGGCGCTCCTCGACGGTCGGGAGCGTCTCGGGGTCGGGCACGTCGGGCATCGGGAACTGGTGCTCGATCCCCTCTTCTTCGACGTGAAACGAGCACTGCATGTTGAAGATCGCCCGGCCGTGCTGGATTGCGACCACACGGCGTGTGATGAACGAGCGCCCGTCGCGGATCCGGTCGACTTCGTAGAGGATCGGCGCCGCCGGGTCGCCGGGGCGGAGGAAGTAGCTGTGGAGCGAGTGGACGGTGCCTCGGTCCACGGTCCGGCCCGCCGCCACCAGGGCCTGCCCGGCGACCTGGCCGCCGAAGACTCGTTGGCGGTCCTCGTCGGTGTTCGCGCCGCGGAAGATGTTGACCTCGATCGGCTCGAGGTCGAGCAGTTCGAGCAGGTCCTCGAGGGCTCTGGTCACGGGTGAGACGATAGACTTTTGGCATGGCGTCCCTGATCCGCCGCGCCCTCGCGCTCATGAAGAGCGGTCACGGGCGACGGCTCCTCAAGTTCGGTGCCGTGTCGGTCATCTCGACCGTGCTGACCCAGGGACTGCTGTTCCTGTTCTACGACGTCGTCAAGATCCCCTCGGCGATGGAGTGCAACGTCCTCGCGACCGGGATCACGACCATCCCCGCGTACTGGCTGAACCGCACCTGGACTTGGGGCAAGCGGGGCAAGTCCAACCCGTGGCGGGAGATCGCTCCGTTCTGGATCATCTCGTTCGTCGGGCTCGTCCTCTCGACCGTCGCCGTTGGGGTGGCGGCCCACAATGCGGACGCGATCTCGCATGCCCACTTCGTGCGCAAGGTGTTCGTGCAGTTCGCCAACCTCTTCACCTACGGCCTCATCTGGGTCGGCCGGTACGCCATCTTCAACAAGTTCCTCTTCGGGCAGTCGACCGTCGACCGGGCCGAGCCCGTTCCGGTGCCGGGTGAGGTGGAGGCGATCGTGATCGAGGAGCACGCCGTCCACGACGCGGCGGCGCGAACGCTTTGAGGCGCTGAGCCGCTCATGAGGCGGTGCGCGTGACGAGCCTCCCGGACGCGCTCGCGCTCCTCGTCCCGACCGACGACGCCGCCGCCGAGGAGGCCGACGGCCGCCAGGTCCAGCTGGCAAAGCCGCCCGGCTCGCTCGGGCTCCTCGAGCTGCTCGGCTCCCGCCTCAGCGCCATCTCGGGTCGCTGCCCCCCACCGGTGCCCGAGCGGCCCGTGGTCGTGCTCGCCGCCGGCGACCACGGTGTGATCGCCGAGGGCGTCTCCGCCTGGCCCGTCGAGGTGACGGGGCAGATGGTGGCGAGCTTCCTCGCCGGCCGTGGCGCCGTCAACGTGATCGCGAGCGAGGTCGGAGCCTCGGTCGTCGTCGTGGACGTCGGTGTGGCGACCGACATCCCGGGTCCTCTCGATCGGCTCGTGAAGGCGAAGGTGAGATCGGGGACTGCAAACCTCGTCGAGGAGCCCGCCATGTCGCTCGACGAGGCGCGGCGGGCGGTGCAGGTCGGCCTCTCGATCGGCGACCGGCTCGTCGAGCGCGGAGCCGACCTCCTCGTCACCGGTGACATGGGCGTCGGGAACACGACCTCGGCGGCGGCGCTCGTGGCGGCGATCACGGGCTGGCCCGCCCGTTCGGTCACCGGTCGCGGGACCGGCATCTCCGACGAGATGCTCGAGCGCAAGACGGAGGCGGTGGAGGGCGGCCTCGAACGGGTGAGCTCGGCGAGCTCGGTCCCGGTGACCGGCCTCGGCTCGCTTCCCGCTGATCTCCTCCTCGCCGAGCTCGGCGGACTCGAGATCGGCGCCCTCGTCGGGGTGTGCGTCGCGGGCGCCGTGCGCCGAGTGCCGGTCGTGGTGGACGGTGTGGTCTCACTCGCCGCCGCGCTCGTGGCAGTGCGGCTCGCGCCCGAGGTCGTCGGCTACCTCGTCCCCGGGCACCGGTCCATCGAGCCCGGGGCAACGGCGGCACTCGACTTCATGGAGCTCGATCCCCTGCTCGACCTCCATCTCGGGCTTGGCGAGGGAACGGGTGGCTGCCTCGCGGTGCCGCTCGTGCGGACCGCAGCCAGGCTCCTGCAGGAGATGGCGACGTTCGCGGACGCCGGGCTGTCGGGTGTGATCGGCAACGACGCGACAGCGCCGTCCGGGTCGAGCAGCGCCGGCCGCACCGAGGTGGACCCGAGGGCTCGGAGCGGTGCCGACGAAGGAGCCGGAGCGGGCTCAAGCGCCGGCGAGCCGCTCTCCGACCCGCTCGGCTGACCCGGTGCCACCTTCCTCGCCGCTCCCTTCGGTCCGCGAGGCACCAAGCCATCCGAGCACAAGGAGCAGGGCCGACACGATGAGCACCCACTCGTCCCCCGCGTCCGTGTAGGGAGTGGAGCCGTCGAGGAGCGGGACACGCGCCTCGATCACCGCGGGCTTGGAGAGCGCCGTCCGGTCCTCCACGACGCCCGACGGTGTGACGATGGCGCTGTAGCCAGTCGGGGCCGCCTGGAGGACGTACCTGCCCTCCTCGAGCGCTTGGAGCCTCGAGGCGGCGATCTCCTGCGAGGGAGCCTGGTCGTTCGAGTACGACGAGGTGTTCGTCGGGACGAGGATCATCCTGCCGCCGGCCCGGACGCCTGACCGGCCCCGGTCGGCGAAGAAGACCTCGTAAGAGATGAGCACGGCGAAGCGTCCGGCCGGCGTCGCGATCATCCCGCTGCCGGTGCCCGGGATCGCATCCCTCGGGACGTCCTTCAGGTTGGCGAAGTGGCTGAAGAAGGAGCGGTAGGGGACGTACTCGCCGAACGGGACCCGGTGGACCTTCTCGAAGGTGGCCACGACCCGGCCGGCCGGCGAGAACGCGACCACCTCGTTGCGGAACCGCGTTGCACCGACGTCCTCGGTCACGCCCACGACGAAGGTGGAGTGGTAGGACCGGGCGATCGCCGCGAGCTGGCGCTCGACGGCCGAGCCGGCGAAGGGGACGCTTCCCATCGCCACCACGTCTTCCGGCCACAAGATGAGCTGGGGATGGCCGGTGACATGAGCCGTCTCCGAGAGGGCTGCCTGGTAGACGACCGAGGGCGGGACCTGGAGCTGGTCGAGCCCTCGCTTGCCGCCACCTTGCACGATCGCGACCCGGAGCTCCCGCTCGGGTCCGTGACTCGATGCGAGCCCGGCCGGCCCGGCGAAGGCGCCGGCGGCCGCGAGCGCTGAGGCTGCCACCAACGACCCGACGGCTGGGAACAGGGCAGGGAGCGGGCGTTCGACGGCTGCGGCAGCGAGCTCGCCGATCGCGCCGCCGGCGAGGAAGAGCGCGAAGACGACGAGCAGGGGCCCGCCGAGCCGGCTCGTGAACTGGAGCGGTCCCCCGACCTGGCCGAGCGCGGCGGAGCCGAGCGGCAAGCCGCCGAACGGCCATGACTGGCGTACCCACTCCGCGAGGGTGGCGGCCCCTGCCACGGCCGGGACCCGGAGCACCCCGCGCGCCGGTGCGAGGAGGAGGCCAACCGAGAGGATGAGGGTCTCGACGATCACGAGGGCGACGTAGCCGGCAGTGTTGAACTGCAGCGCCCACGCCAGCGCGATCGAGAACTGGCCGAGCCCGGCGAGGAGACCCACCCCGAGCCGCCCTTTCCAGGAGCGGCCCGAGAGCGACCGCACGACGCACGCCACCCCGACGATGCCGACCGGCCACGTTGCGATGGGCGGCAGGGACAGCCCGATGAGTGCGCCTCCCGCGAGCGGCAGGGCGATCCGGCTCGCGCGGGCGGCTGCGCCGCGCCGAGGGGTACGCGTGCCCGGCGGCACCGCCACGAGCCCGGCCGTCAGCTCGACCTCGCTCGGGAGTCGCCTGCTGCCCGTCGCTCGAACAGCGGGAGAGATGCGACGCGCGACGCGGCTGCTGTTCCGCTCGAGATGCAGGCCGGGATCCCGATCCCCCCGAGCAGCGCCCCGGCGAGCTCGATGCCCGGCCAGCGCTCGAGCATCTGCCGGGCCCGGGCGACGAGGCGGCGATGCCCGGGCCGGTACTGAGGAAAGGAGCGGTCCCACCGGACGAGATGCCACTCCTCAGGATGCGCCTTCGCGCCGACCACGCGCTCGAGCTCCCCCGCGAGCTCGCAGGCGAGGTCGTCGTCGGTCATCTCGTCGATCCGACGGTCTAAGAAGCGACCCGCCGAGACCCGTACGAGCTGCAGCCCGTCCACCGCCATCCATGGCCACTTCGTGCTGAGCCATGTGGCGGCCGTCATGAGCATGCCCTCGACCCGGGGGACGAGGACGCCGCTCCAGTGCTCCGGGGTCTCGAGGGTTCCCTCGCGGTAGACGAGCGTGAGCACGGCGACCGAGGCGTAGGGGACCGAGCCCAGCTCTGCTGCCGCGTCCGGCAGGAGGTGCTCCACGATGGAGGCCGAGGCGGGGCCCGGAGCCGCAAGCACCACGGCGTCGGCATCGAGTCGCTCGCCGGCGATGGTGTGGACGAGGAAGCGGGTCCCGGCGCGCTCCAGCGCCGCCACCGCCGTCGAGGGTCGCAGCTGCACCCCGAGGGCGCTCAGCTCCGCCACGCAGGCATCGACCATCTGGCCGAGACCCCCGCGAAGACCGTAGAACGGGCTCTCGCCACCACCCCTAGCGCCGTCGCCGGCAGCGAGCGCGGGGATGACGTGCCGCTGCCCGGCGAGCGCCGCTGCCACGACAGGGGCGCTCACACCGAGCGACATCGTGTCCACCGATCCGGCGTTGATGCCGCCGAGCAGTGGGTCGACGAGCCGGTCGACCACCTCGTCGCCAAGGCGCGGGCGCAGGAGGGCGCCGGCGGACAGCTCCTCGTCTGGCGGGATCGCCCCGCCGTCGACCGGCGTGAGGCCGAGCTCGGCCGCAGTCATCGGCGGGTGCTCGCCGGACTCCTCGGCGTCGGCTCTCGCCCGCTCCACCCCCGCCGGCGAGACGACGCCGCTCGCCGCGACGGCATCGAGGTCGGTCGGCAGGCCGAGCACGAGGCCGCTCGGCAGATCGCGCATCCGCCCGTAGGAGTACACCCCGGCCGTGCGAGCCGCGGGGGCGACGAGCAGCTCTCCGAGACCGAGCTCGCGGCACCATTCCTCGGCGCTCGGGTCGCGCCGGAGGAATTGGTCGGGACCGAGCTCCACGAGGGCGCCCGACCCTGGGAGGCGGCCCGTGTGGACCTTCCCTCCGAAGCGCTCGGCGGCCTCGAGCACGACCACCTCCGCTCCGCAGCGCGAGAGCGAGCGAGCGGCTGCGAGCCCGCTCATGCCGCCGCCGATCACCGCGACGACGGGGTGAGCCGTGGCGTGGCTGCCGTCAGCGGGCACCGAGCGACTCCGCCGCATCCTTCACGAGTCCGGCCAGCGCGGCGCACAGGCGAGGGTCGGCATTGAGCGAGGCCGTGCGCGCGAACGCGAGGCCGGTCTGCTCCGCCACGGTCCTCGCCTCGATGTCGAGGTCGTAGCTCACCTCCAGGTGGTCGGAGGTGAAGCCGGCCGGACAGACGACGACCCGCTCGACGCCTTCTGACGGCAGCGAGCCGATGACCTCGAGCACGTCGGGGCCGATCCACGGCTCCGGTGTCCGTCCTGCGCTCTGCCAGGCCACTCGCCAGCGCCTCACACCCGCCGCCTCGGCGAGCGCCCGAGCCGTCTCGGCGAGGCGCACGTCGTAGCCATCCCCGGACTCGATGATGCGCAGCGGCAGCGAGTGCGCCGTCACGAGGAGCTCGGTCCGCTCGTCGCCCGGCGGGGCGCCGAGGGAGGCATAGGACGCGGCGACCCGCTCGGCGAGCATCTCCACGAGAAGTGGATGCTCGTGCCAGTCCTCCACGAACGTGGCCGGGAGCCGCAGCGCCTCCGCCTGTGCCCGGGCGCGGGCCACGTACTCGCCCACGCTCCCCGAGGAGTAGTGGGGGGCGAGCACGATGCCGACGAGGCCCCGCACGCCTCGCCCCGACAGCTCGATCACGGCCTGCTCGATCTTCGGGTCGGCATGCTTCGACCCGTACTCGCAGACAAAGCCGCCCGGAGCGACCTCGTCAAGCGCCCCTTGGATGCCGATCACCTGCTCGGCCGTTCGCACTGCCAGCTGTGAGACGCCTCCGACGGCCTCGTAGCGACGGCGGAGGTCGGCGAGCTGCTCTGGAGAGGGGGGTCGTCCCCGCCGCACGTCGGTGTAGAACTGTTCCACGTCGTCGGGCCGACCGGGGGTCCCGTAGGCCATGATGAGGACACCTACGGGCAGCGGGCCGGCTCTGCTCATCGGATGCTCTCCGAGTGCACGAGCTCGACCACCGCCGCGAGCACCCCGGGGTCGGTCTCCGGGAGCACGCCATGCCCGAGGTTGAACACGTGTCCGGGCGCCGAGGCAGCTTCGGCGAGGACGTCGCGGGTGGCCCTTTCCACGACGGGGATCGGGGCGAGGCAGATGGCCGGGTCGAGGTTCCCCTGCAGCGCCACCCGGCCTGAGGTCCGGGTGGCGGCGTCCTCGAGCGAGACCCGCCAGTCGACCCCGACGACGTCGGCTCCGGCATCGGCCATGAGGTCGAGCAGCTCCCCCGTCCCCACGCCGAAGTGGATGCGCGGGACCCCGGTGTCGGCCAGCCCCTCGAGGATCCGGCGGGATGCCGGCATCACGTGCTCCCGGTACTCCCGCCTCGAAAGCGAGCCCGCCCAGCTGTCGAAGAGCTGGACGGCGTCGGCGCCGGCCGCCACCTGGGCTCGAAGCGACGCCAGGCAGATCTCGCCGAGAGCGTCGGTGAGGCGAGCCCACACCCCCGGCTCGGAGTGCATGAGCGCCTTCGTCCGCCCGAAGGTGCGCGACGGGCCGCCCTCGACGAGATAGCTCGCCAGCGTGAAGGGCGCCCCGGCGAAGCCGATCAAGGGCACCTCGAGCTCCTTTTTGAGGAGCCGGATCGCCTGCAGGAGCGGCGCCAGGTCCTGCTCCGGCTCGAGGGGGCGCAGCCGTCGCAGGTCAGACGCCGTCCGAAAGGGCTGGTGCAGGACGGGGCCCCGCCCGGGCTCTACCTCGATGTCGACGCCGATCCCCACGAGCGGGACGACGATGTCGGAGAAGACGATCGCGGCGTCGACGCCGTACCTGCGCACCGGCTGCAAGGTGAGCTCGGCCGCGAGCTCCGGCGAGGCGACCGCCTCGAGGATGCTGCCCTCGCCCCTCAGCTGCCGGTACTCGGGGAGAGAGCGGCCGGCCTGGCGCATGAACCAGACCGGGGTCCGGTCGACCGGCTGCCGGCGGCACGCGGCGAGGAAGCGCACGTCGCCGACCCTAGTTGGCGATCCGGGCCTGCTCGCCTGCAGCTCCCGGTCGTGCCTCCGCCCGTTTGGATCGCGGCCCCTCGGATGCGGTAAGAAAGCAGTGCCATGGCCGACGCAGCCGCCACCCTCCCGCACCCGCACGTCGGCGGCCGGCCGACGGCGGAGCGGCCCCAGATGCTCGCCGTCGGCATCATGATCTGGCTCGGCTCCGAGTTCATGTTCTTCAGCGGCCTGTTCGCCGCCTTCTTCACCATCCGGGCGAACGCCAGGGTCTGGCCCCCACCCGGGACCAAGCTCGACACGTACCAGGCTCTCGCCTTCACCTTCGTCCTGCTCGCCTCGAGCCCGACGATGCAGTTCGCCGTATGGGCCCAAGAGCGCGGCGAGTTCCGCAAGGCGAAGGTGTGGCTCGTGACGAGCTTCCTCCTCGGGGCGGCCTTCCTCGCCAACCAGGCCTACGAGTGGAAGACCCTTCCCTTCCGCCCGCGAACGAACGCCTACGGCTCGCTCTTCTACATCATGAGCGGCCTCCACGGCCTCCACGTCCTCCTCGGGCTCGTAGCGATGATCGCCCTCTATGGCCGTCTTGCCGGGCGCAAGGGAGACCCCGGCGAGACCACGGTCTTCCAGGGAGTCAGCTACTACTGGCACTTCGTCGATATCGTGTGGATCGGGCTGTTCAGCGCCCTGTTCCTGCTCAGTTGAGAGGCTGATGGGACTCCGCTTCCTCCGCAAGGTCCTGATCCCGTTTGCGGCGCTCGTGATCGCCGCCTCGATCGGCACGCTCGTGATGGGGCGCGCTCACGCGAGCTCCGCGGCGACGACGAGCTCACCGTCGCAGGCAGCCGCTCTCACCGGGCTCGAGGTGATGACCGGCAAGGGCGCGACCGCCGCGAGCACGAGCGAGCTCCAGTACGGCTACACGCTGTTCCAGACCCACTGCTCGTATTGCCATGGCGTGGCGGCGAACGGCGACACCGGGATCGGGCCGAACCTCCAGGGGCTCGGCGCCGGCGTAGTCGACCTGTGGCTGTCCACTGGCTGGATGCCCCTCAAGACCCCGTCGGCCCAGCCTGAGAACAAGGAGCCGAGCTTCGACCCCGCCCAGATCCGGGCGATCGCGATGTGGGTCGCCTCGCTCCACCCCGGCGGAGTGCCGATCGCCCCGAAGCTGGACTTGAAGAAGAGCAGCCTCGCGACGGGCTTCAGCCTCTTCACCTTGAACTGCGCGCCGTGTCACACGATCACCGGAGCGGGCGACGCCCTCTACGACGGCTACCACGCCCCGCCCCTTCACGGCCTGACGGCGAGCGTCGTGTGGGAGGCCGTCCGATCCGGCCCGCAGAACATGCCGCCGTTCAGTGCGAGGACCATCACTCCGGCGCAGCTCGACGACATCATCAAGTACGTGACCGGCAAGATCCAGCATCCCACCAACCCCGGCGGGATCGGTCTCGGCGGTGTCGGCCCTGTTGCGGAAGGGTTCGTCGGGCTCCTCGTCGGCGTGGGCGGTTGTCTCGTCGCCGCCTACTGGGTCGGGGACCGGACCGAGCGTGACGAGGACGATCACGGCGACCACGACGCTCACCAGCAAGGTCCCGAGAGCGCCCCCGAGGGAGCACATGCCTGATTCCCCTGACGACAGCAGGCCGAGCGAGGCGCCCGGCTCGAGCGACCCCGGCGCGCCAGCCTCCCCTTCTTCGGCCCACGACGGGCACGCCGAGCCGCCCGTGGTCACGGTGAGCATCAACGCCCCACAGTTCGAGGTGGCAGCGGCCAACCCTGAGCAGGTGGAGCGGGGGATCGCCGTCATGTTCGTCCTCGCGGCCGTCGGCTTCGCAGGCTTCGGTGCGGCCTACTGGCAGAACGCGAGCAACTTCTGGCTCGGGATCAGCCTCGCCCTTGGCATGGTCGGCCTCGGCGTCGGGATGGTCGCCTGGGGCAAGTACCTCATGCCGCGAGGCCCCTTCTCGGAGTCCCGGCACGCAACCGGGCCAACCGAGGAGGAACGCGAGGCGTTCCTCACCGACTTCTCGTCCCGCGGGAAAGTCGCCATCGAGCGCCGTGGCTTTCTGTTGAAGCTGCTCTCGCTTGCCGGCGGGGTCTTCGGGATCGTCGCGCTCTTCCCGCTCCTGCGCTCTCTCGGTCCGCTTCCGAAGCACATGTTCTACACGACCGCCTGGCGGAAGGGGGACTACCTCGTGACGCCGGACGGCCGGCGTGTCCATGTGGACGATCTCGAGGAGGGCGGCGTGCTCACGGTCTTCCCGCCGAATGACATCGGCGGTGCCTTGAGCCAGACGATCCTGATCCGGCCCCTTCTGACCGACGTCGTGACCGCTCCGCTGCGCAAAACGTGGGGGCCGGCCGGCTACCTCGCCTTCTCGAAGGTCTGCACGCACGCCGGCTGCCCCGTCGCCCTCTACGAGCACGCCATCGGCATTCTTCTGTGCCCGTGTCATCAATCGGCGTTCGAGGTCGGTCCGGACAAGCCGGCGGTCCCGGTGTTCGGCCCTGCGCCGAGGCCCCTCCCGCAACTGGCGCTCTACGTGGACCGGAAGGGGTACCTCCGAGCCCAGCACGGTTACTACGAGCCGGTCGGTCCCGGATTCTGGGAGCGCGGTGACCGGGGGATCGCGCAGTGATCGACAGCCTCTACCGCTGGGTCGACGACCGGCTCAACATCTCCGGCGGGAGCCGGAAGCTCCTCAACAAGATCTTCCCCGACCACTGGTCGTTCATGCTCGGCGAGATCGCCCTGTACTCGTTCGTGATCCTCGTGGTGACCGGGATCTTCCTCACGCTCTACTTCGTCCCCTCGCAGCAGCAGGTCATCTACAACGGCGTTTATGCCCCTTTGAGGGGCCAGCACGTCTCCGAGGCCTATGCCTCCACGATCAACCTCACCTTCCAGGTTCGCTGCGGCCTGCTCATGCGCCAGATGCACCACTGGGCGGCCAACATCTTCGTCGGCTCGATCGTGGTCCACATGTGCCGGATCTTCTTCACCGGCGGCTTCCGCCGGCCGCGGGAGTTCAACTGGATCATCGGCGTCAACCTGCTGATCCTCGCCATCTTCAACGGCTTCCTCGGCTACTCCCTGCCCGACGACCTCGTCTCCGGCACCGGCATCCGGATCGCTTTCTCGATCCTCGAGTCGGTGCCGCTCGTCGGCAGCTATCTCGCCACGTTCCTGTTCGGTGGCAACTATCCCGGAACCTCGATCATCCCGAGGTTCTTCATCATCCACGTGCTGATCCTGCCGGCCATCATCGCCGTGTTGATCGGGGCTCACCTCGGACTGCTCGTCAAGCAGAAGCACACCCAGTTCCGCGGCAACGGGGCTACCGAGAAGAACGTCGTCGGCGCGCCCATGTGGCCCACGTTCATCGCAAAGACCCAGGGCTTCCTCTTCCTCGTCGCCGGCGTCACGGCCATCCTCGGCGCGGTGGTGCAGATCAACCCGATCTGGCAGTACGGCCCCTACGTCCCCTACAAGGTCAGCTACGCCGTGCAGCCGGACTGGTACATGGGCTGGCTCGACGGGGCGCTCCGTCTCATGCCGAGCTGGGAGATCGTCTTCCCGGGCCACATGATCCCGAACGCCTTCTTCCCCGGCGTCCTGCTCCCCGGTATCACGTTCACCGTGCTCATGCTCTGGCCGATGATCGAGGCGAAGGTTCGCGGCGACACGGCCGAGCACCACCTGCTCGAGGAGCCCCGCAACAACCCGTGGCGCACGTCGATCGGCGCGGCGGTGCTCTCGTTCTACTTCGTCCTGTTCGGCGCCAGCGCAACCGACGTGCTTGCGAACTACCTCGAGGTCTCCCTCAACACGGTGCTCGTCACGTTCAGGTACCTCGTCGTGATCGTCCCGCTTGTCGTCGGCCCGGTCACCTACAAGATCTGCCTCGAGCTGCAGCACCAGCATCGGCCGACCAAGACGAAGCGCCACAACATCGTGATCCGCTCCGAGGAGGGTGGCTACTCGACGATCGAAGTGGCGCCCCGACCTGGTGACGAGCGACCCCACCTGGAACCCATCCCGGTGGACGCCATGGTCCTCGTCGACGACGACGGCCAGCCGATCGCAGCTGGTCGCGTGGCCGCCGGCGTCGGGAGCGGGGGGAACGGGAACGGCTCCGGTCGGGGAATCTTCCGGATCCCGCGCCAGTACCGCTGATCCGAGGCCGCCCCGACGAGTGTTGCGCCGCGTGTAGCGGCCACGCCCCGCGTGGCCTGTGCTCACCCACTGCCGCTGGCGGCCGAGGGAAGGTGTCCGCCGGTGTGCCCTTCCAGGGAAGGCCCCGATAGGGGTCGAGCGCTCGGCGCCCGGTCAGCGTCACGAGCACAGCGGCGGACGCGGGCTGTCTCGGCGGTGTGACTGAGAGCCTGTCCGGCCGCCGTCGTATTCACGGTGCCCTTTATGGATAGGGAGTCTCTCTGCCGATGCGGTGACGACCTCCCAAAGGTGTCGTCTCACTGCCAGGGTTGAGCTGGCGAGCGGTGAGGCTCAGGATCGGTCGACCGGTATGCCGGCGCACCACACCTGCTGGATCTGGCGGATGGCCGTGATGTCCGAGGTCGGATCCCCGGCTACGAGAAGGAGGTCGGCTCGCAGGCCCGGCGAGATGGTTCCGCGGTCGGTGAGCTGAAACACCTCGGCCGTGCGTGAGGTGGCCGCGAGGAGGGCTTCGGTGGGAGTGAGGCCGGCATCGACGAGCAACTCGAGCTCCCGGTGGAGGCTGTCGCCGTGGACGACATGGGCGACGCCCACGGGTCCGTCGTTGGCGTCGGTCCCGGCGAGCACAGTGACTCCGGCGGCGAGGAGGGCGCACACGCTGCGGTGGGCGTGGCCGTAGTCGAGGGGTGGTTGGGTGGGGTTGATGGCGTTGAGCCACGGCGCCATCGCTTCCATCATCACCAGGGTGGGGACGGCGACTTGCTGCTGGGCTGCGATAGCGGCTGCCGTCTCGTCGGAGATCGGCGCGTCGATGGGAACGTGGGTGATCACCTCCGCTCGGCTGCGGACGGCCATCTGGTAGGGCTCGAGGCGGGCGGCGTGGACCACGCTGAGACGTTGATGCCGTTGCGCCGCATCGACGATGGCGTCGAGGAGCTTCTGGTCCGGTCCGGTGAGGTCCGCGATGACTTTGATGAAGTCGGAGCCCTCGGCGATCCGGTCGGTGACGAAGGCTTCGGCCTCATCGGGTCCGCCGAGGAGGCCCGCCGCGGGAAAGTTGGGCAGCATCCGGCTGTGGACGGAGCCGGGGACGGTGGCGGGGGTGCCGGCGCTGCGGATGTCCGTGACACCTGAGCAGTGTCGGTGCTGGTTGACGAGGGACGGTGGCCAGGCGGCCATGTCGAGGGCCGTGGTGATGCCGGCGGCGCTGAGTGCCTCGAGGACGCCGGTGCCTGTCCCGAGGTGGATGTGGGCGTCGATGAGGCCGGGCAGGAGGGTGCCGCCTGCGCCGTTCACGGTATGGGCGCCGGACTGGTCGGTGCCGATCTTGGCGCCGTCGATGACCACGGTGGTGAGCTCGCTCAGGCCTTGGCCGTCGAAGACACGGACGTTGGTGATGGCGAGCCGCCCGCTGATCTGCTCCTTGCTCGCAGAGCTCACGCCCGGGACCTTCCGCTGGCGGACCGTGAGGCGTCGTCAGCAGATTCGGTGTAACCAGCGGCCGAGGAGAGGAGGATGGTAGTGGTGCGCTCGATGTGGGCGACGAGCAGCGCCACGCCGCGCTCGGCGTCTCGGTCGAGGACGGCCTGGAGTATGGCGGCGTGCTCGCCGGAGATGTCCCGGCCACTGTCATGCCCGAGGGGCACCGACCAGCGGCGGTAGAGCTCAGCGGAGTCGCGCAGGCTGGCGGCCATGGCCTTGAGACGCCGGTTGGCACAGCCGTCGAGCAGGGCAGCGTGGAAATCGGCGTGCGCGGTGACCCACGTGTCATCGAGTCGCTCGGGGTCGTCGCTGTCCCGTTGGGGGGCGCGGGCGAGGCGGTGGTGGGCAGCGAGCACCTTCGATTCCCAGTGCACGTCGCCGTCCGCCATCGAGCGCCGGAGGGTGAGGCTCTCGATCTCGCGGCGGGCGTCGGTGAGCTCGAGCAGGTCGTCGGCGAGCAGTGGCACCACGTGGAAGCCCTGTTGGGGTTCCCCGCGGACGAGTCCCTGCTCGGCGAGCCGCAGCAGGCTCTCCCGCAGGACGCTCATGCTGGTCTCGTACTGCTGGCACAGCTCGGCGTAACGCAACCGCTGTCCGGGCTGGTAGCGGCCGGCGAGGATGTCGGCCCGCAGCGAGGAGTGCACCCGTTCGGCCTTGGCGGGCTTGGTCTGAGGAGCAGCCACGCCCGGGAGACTACCAGAATTGCGTGTAACAAGCGGACAGCGTGGATATAAAAGATTTTCGTGAAACTATTGCATTCACGGCGACACGTCGGTAGGGTGGGAGTGTTGCCAGCAGCTCGCTGGACTCGGGGAGGGACAGCCGGTGCGCATTGCGAGTGTGGGAGGTCGGCTCAAAGTGCTCGTCGACGGCGGGATGGTCGACGTTGAGCTGGCTAGCGGCCGCCGATTCAGCGCCGATCCTCAGCTCGCCTACGAGCGGCTCGACGATCTCCGGGCTTGGGCGGCCGGGTTGAGCGGTGCCGACGAAGCGTGGGATCCCGCCGCGGCTGGGCCGCCGGTCCCTTCACCCCGGCAGGTGTTCGCCATCGGTCTCAACTACCTGGCACACGCTCACGAGTCGGGTTTCGCGCCACCCGACCAACCGGTGGTCTTCACCAAGTGGCCGTCGTCACTGTCAGGACCGGTGACCGAGGTGGCCTTGCCAGACGGCTCGGTCGACTGGGAGGTCGAGCTGGTCACCGTGATCGGCAAGCGCGCAGACAGGGTGGCAGCGCAATCGGCATGGGACTACGTAGCCGGGGTCACCGTGGGCCAGGATCTCTCCGAGCGCCGACTGCAGCGATCCGGTCCCGCCCCACAGTTCGGGCTGGCCAAGTCGCACCGCGGGTTCTCGCCGATCGGGCCGGCGGTGGTCAGCATCGACGAGCTGGACCTGCCGCTCGCCGTGGCGCTCGGCTGCGATGTCAACGGTGAGCAGATGCAAAAGGGTTGCACCGCCGACATGATCTTCAGCGTCCCCGACCTCGTGGCCTACCTGTCACAGGTGGTGACCTTGTTCCCGGGTGATCTGATCTTCACCGGCACGCCGCCCGGGGTGGGCATGGGCCGGATCCCGGAGCGGTACCTGTCGCCCGGCGATCGCTTGCACAGCTGGGCCGAGGGAATTGGAGAGCTCGAGCAGCGGCTGGTAGCACCATCCGCGGGCACCACGGAGGACCCGAGCCGATGAGTCTGCACCGTCTTGCTGCCGTCACCATCGGCGCACCCGACCCCGACCCGCTGCTCGGCTACTACCGAGAGTTCGGCCTCCAGCCGGGCCCGGGATCCACGCTGTCGACCCTGGACGGTGGCCGCCAGCTGAGCGTCGAGGAGGCGCCGACCCGCCGCCTTGTGGAAATGGTCGTCGAGGTCGACGACGGCGAGGATCTCGCGCGGGCGCACGCCACCCTCGTCGCGCGCGGGCATCGACCCGAGCTCGACGGTGACCGGCTGATCGTCACCGAACCGGTCACCGGTGTCCGTGTCGTCCTCGTCATCGCTGCGAGGCTGGCCACCCCGACGGTGGATCGTCCGCCCGCGAACGGGCCAGGCCGATCCGAGCGTCTGGCACAACGGGCACCTGCAGTCCTTCGTGACGGCGCGGTCCGGCCGCGCAAGCTCGGCCACGTAGTGGTGACCACGACGGACTTCGCAGCGTCGGCCCGCTTCTTTGGTGACCTCAGCTTCCAGGTGAGCGACTACATCGGCAAGATCGGCGTCTTCTTCCGGTGCTCGCCGGATCACCACAACCTCCTTTTGCTCGAGGCCCCCGCCGTGTACCTACACCACACGGCCTGGCAGGTCGACGACGTCGACGAGGTGGGCCGGGGGGCACACGCCATGCTGGAAGAGCATCCAGAGCGCCACGTGTGGGGGCTCGGCCGCCACCACGCAGGCTCCAACTTCTTCTGGTACCTGCAGGACCCGGCAGGCAACTACAGCGAGTACTACGCCGACTTGGATGTGATCCCCGAGGAAGCGCCGTGGAGCCCCGAGGCGCACTCGGGGAGCTTGGGACTCTACAGCTGGGGTCCGGTCCCGCCGCCGAAGTTCCTCCAACCAGAGGACCTGGCCGACCTGATCGCCCTGCGCCCCCCAACCGAACTGTAAGCCAACCCTCAATAGGAGGCGACAACAGATGAGAACGCCCTGGTCCTGGACGCGCGCGGCCGCAGCCAGCATCGCAGTCGTGAGCGCCCTCGCACTCACTGCGTGCGGTTCAGCGAGCACCTCGCCAGACGGTTCCTCGCACAGCGCTGGCTCCCGAGCCGCACCCACCGGCGCCCAGGTGGCGCAGGCGAGGGCAGCTATCGCCCCCTACGTGGGGCACCCCAGCGCCTTCCCGGCCACAGCGCCTCTCGCGAAACGGCCCGCAGTGGGCTCGACCTTCATCTACCTGCAGTGCTCGACGCCAATCTGCGCCCTGATCGGTCAACTGCTCGCCGGGCCCACGGCAGCGCTCGGCGTCAAATTGCAGACCATCAACGCCGGCGCCACTGCCACCAGCTCCCAGGCGGCGGCAGCCGCCGCGCTGGCCGACAAGCCGGCGGCGGTGCTGCTCCCAGCCGTCGACGCCCAGCTCTTCGGCGGCGCCCTGAAGAAGCTGGACGCGGCCGGCATCGCCGTGACCGGTGTCGGGATCATCGACGGCGCCCCCTACGGGGTGCAGGAGACGGTGGGCGGCCTCGGCAGCACGGACCTTGCCGGACGGCTCATGGCTGACTGGGTTGTAGCGCGGGAGGCGGCCACAGCCAAGGTGGTGTTCTTTGGGACCCCCGAGCTGAGCTTCTCGGCACCCATGCAGGCTGCCTTCGTGGCCGAGATGAAGCAGCGCTGTCCTTCCTGCCAGGTCAGCACCGAGCCCATCTCAGTCACCACGTTCGCCAGCACCGCACCGGCTCAGGTGGTCAGCTACCTGCAGTCACACCCTGGAGTCAACACGGCAGTGTTCGCCACCATGGAGGCAGCTACCGGCCTGGCGGCGGCGCTCAAGGACGCTGGCATGCACGTCACCACCCTCGGGTTCGCGCCCTCGCCGAGCAACCTGCAGGACATCAAGAGCGGTGGCTTGACCGCCGGGCTCGGCCTTGACCTCCTGGTCCAGGAGTGGGACCAGGTCAACGTGACCGCCCGGCTCCTTGCCCACCAATCGACCCCAGTGTCCAACCTCAATGTCGACCTCGAATTCCTCACGGCAGCCAACGTCACGAAGGCTGACGAGACAGAGGGCTGGACCGGTTACCCGAACGTGGCGCAGCTGTTCTCCAAGCTGTGGTCGCCAAAGAGCTGACCGTGGTCGCCGGCGCGCCGTTGCTACGGGTCTCCGGCGTGTCGAAGAGCTTCTCCGGCGCCCCAGTCCTCGACAACGTTTCCTTCGAGGTGCGATCGGGCGAGGTCGTCGCCATCGTCGGCCACAATGGCTCGGGTAAGTCGACACTGGTGAAGATCCTCGCCCGAATCCACTCGCCCGATCCGGGAGCTCGCATCGAGGTCGCCAACGAGCGAGGAGAACTGCTCCCTCTGCGGGCCACACATCACCGGCTTCACTTCATCCACCAGGATCTCGGACTGCTGCCGATGCTCAGCACCACCGAGAACCTCGACCTCGGCGGTTCTCTCGGGTGGCGCTGGGTCCTGCCAGTCCGTCGGAACGAGGAGGACCGTCGGGCCGCCGAGAGCGTGGCCCGCTTCGGGGCCGCCATTGACGTGCGCGCCCCTGTCGGGTCGCTCTCACCAGCTGAGCGCGCGATCGTTGCCATCGCCCGCGCTCTTGGCGGCTGGGACCGGCCCGGCAACGTCCTCGTGCTGGACGAGCCCACCACGGCCTTCCACCGCGAGGAGGTGGCCCGCCTGTTCGAGGCCATCCGTCGAGTGGTGTCCGCCGGGGCGGGCGTCGTGTTCATCTCCCACCGCCTCGACGAGGTTCGTGACATCGCCGATCGGGTGATCATCCTTCGGGACGGGCAGAAGGTCGCCGACGGTGCCGTGAGCGGCTTCGACGACGATCGACTGATCCGGGCCATCGTGGGTGGCTCCGTTGAAGCACGCCGGCCCGGACCACCTCAGGGCGAGGCCGGCCCGGCACTCACCGTACGAGGCCTGCGCGGCCAGCGGCTCCGTTCCTTCGATCTCCAGGTCCGATCCGGGGAGATCGTTGGTGTCACCGGCGTTCTCGGCTCTGGACGCGAGGAGCTAGCCGGCATGCTCTTCGGCGAGCGCCCGCCGCTGGCCGGGAGCATCGCCGTGGATGGACGACCGATCCGGCCTGGTCAGCCGGCCGCGGCCATCGCTAGGGGGATGGCGTATGTCCCTGCCGACCGGCTCCGCCTCGGCGCGCTGGCGGCCATGAGCGCCACGGAGAACCTGACCCTCGCCTCGCTGGGATCGCTGCGCCGCCAGCTCGGACGGGTCGACCGGCGCATGGAACGAGTCGAGGCCCGACGCTGGAGCGCCGCCGTCGGCTTGCACCCGCCGCGCCCGGAGCGTCGGCTGTCCACCTTCAGCGGCGGCAACCAGCAGAAGATCGTCTTGGCCCGGTGGTTGCGCACCGACCCCCGGGTTCTCATCCTCGACGAACCGACCCAGGGTGTCGATGTCGGAGCCAAGGCCACCATCCACGACCTGGTTGCCGCCCAAGCCCGCTCGGGGACCGCAGTGCTCGTTGTCTCCTCCGACGCCAAGGAGCTGGCGTCGATCTGCCACCGCGTCGTAGTCCTCGATGCTGGCCGAGCCGCCCTCGAGCTCGCCGGCCCCGACCTCACTGAAGCAGCCCTGGTGCGCGAGACCCTGACCGCCGGCGTTGCAGGAGGATCACGTTGAGCATCGACACCCCAGCACTCCCCTCCTCGACCACCCGACCGCCAGCTGTCGCGCCGACGCCGTCGGGCTGGCAACGCGCCGGGCAGGCCATGTCGTTCCGCAACGCGAGCGCCGTCTATCTGCTGGTGCTGCTCTTTGCCGTCTTCTCGATCTGGGAGCCGTCCACGTTCCTCACCGCGCAGACGTGGCGGCTGCTGCTCGACAACCAGGCGATCAGCGCCATCGCCGCCGTCGGTCTCGTCCTCCCCCTCTCCGCAGGGGTCGTCGACCTGGCCATCGGCTCGGAGGTCGGTGTCGGCGCCATCCTCGTCGCGTGGCTGCTGGCCCACGCGCGGCTGCCCATCCCCGTGGCCGTCGTTCTTTGCCTGCTGGCGGGCGCCGCGATCGGGGTGACCGTGACGCTGCTGGTGGTCCGTGCCCGCATCAGCTCCTTCATCGCCACCCTGGCCATGAGCTCCGTCCTCATCGCTCTCATCGACTGGATCTCCGGCAGCGAACAGATCCTCGACCTCGGCACACACTTCCAGGACCTGGCCACCGGGCAGCTGTTCGGGATCACCTACCCCGTGTACCTCCTCGCCGGCCTTTCGCTAGCGGTGTGGTGGCTGCTCGACAGGACCGCTCTGGGCCGGCGAGTCCACGCCACCGGTGGCAACCTCGACGCAGCACGGCTCGCCGGGGTACGCACGTCACGGATCATCCTCTTCACCACCGTGGGCTGCGGGATCATCGCTGCCCTCGCCGGGATCCTCGCGTCCTCACAGCTCGCGACCGGCGACCCGACGATCTCCACCTCGTACCTGCTCCCCGCATTCGCCGCCACCTTCCTCGGGTCCACTCAGTTCACTGGCGGGCGGTTCAACGTAGGCGGCACCTTGATCGCTGTCGCCGTGCTCGCCGTCGGTGTCGAAGGTCTCGACCTCGCCGGCGCTCCGATCTGGCTGCCCGACCTCTTCGACGGCGTCGCTTTGCTCCTCGCAGTCGGCTTCACGCAGGCGCAGCGGCCACCCGGAGCCCGCACCGCCGCCATCCGCCGCAGCCTCCGGTTGGGTCGTGCGGCACCATAGGCCGATGTTGCCGCCTGAGCCGGCGTCGACCCTCGCCGGCGCCCCGGTCGTGATCGTCGGTGGCGGCCCCGTCGGGCTCGCCACCGCCCTCGAGCTCGCCTACCACGGCATCGAGAGCCTCGTGCTCGAGCGCCGCCCGGAGGTGTCCTGGCTGCGACCCCGGGCCAAGACGACCTCGGCGCGCACGATGGAGCACCTCCGGCGCTGGGGCCTGGCCGCTTCCCTCCGGGAACGTGCCGCCCTGCCCGTTACCTGGTCCCACGAGGCCGTGTTCTGCACGTCGCTGGGCGGACGGGAGATCACCCGCATCTCCGGCTGCTTCGGCCTCGACCTCGTCGGCTCCGAGTTGGTCGCCGAGCCCGGCCAGCAGGTCGCCCAGCCCGTCGTCGAGCAGGTCCTCCGCGAAGCTGTCGCCACCTCAGGCCTCGCGCGGTTGGTCACCGGCGTCGAGGTCACGGCCGTCGGTGAAGCAGCTGGCGCAGCGTGGGTCGCCGCCGTCGACGGATGCGGCACTCGACACCGGATCGACGCCGAGTATGTGATCGGCTGCGAGGGCGCCCGCAGCGTGGTGCGCACGGTCATCGGCGCTACCTACCAAGGCCGCGACGACTGCCGCCCAAACTTCAACGTCGTGTTCAGGGCACCCGGCCTCGCCGAGCGCATCCCGCACGGGCCCGCCGTTCACTATTGGGTCCTCGACCCCGCCCAGCCCAGCCTGGTCGGACGCCTCGACCTCGACGCCACCTGGTGGTGCATCGCCCAGGGTGTCGACGCTCCCACGGGCGAAGCCGATCCGCTCCGCATTGTCCGTCGTCTGGTCGGACTCGAACAGCCTGTCGAGGTGCTCGCCACCGACGCCTGGCGGGCCCGGATGCTCCTCGTTGACAGGTACCGCAACTCGCGGCTTTTCATCGCCGGAGACGCTGCGCACCAGAACCCGCCGTGGGGCGGTCACGGCTTCAACACGGGAATCGGTGACGCCGTCAACCTGGGATGGAAGCTCGCCGCCGTGCTCGCCGGCTGGGCCCCACCCACCCTCCTCGACAGCTACGAAGCCGAACGACGCCCTGTCGCCGCTCGGACCATCGACGAGGCGCGCCGCAACATGGCCACCCTCGCTCCCGAGCTCGCGGACCCTCGCCTGCACGGCGACGGCCCCGACTTCGAGGCCGCCAGGCAAGCCGTGGCCGAGTCCATCCAGGCCAGCAAGGACAGCGAGTTCCACAGCCTTGAACTGACCCTCGGCTACGAGTACAGCGGCTCACCGATCGTCGTAGCTGACCAAGCCGTCGCGCCTGCACCCTCCCGGCACCGCGCCTATCGGCCCAGCGCGGCGCCCGGCCACCGTCTCCCGCACCGATGGCTCGCCCCCGGCCGGTCCCTATACGACCAGTTGGGCCGCGAGCTGACGCTCATCGGAGATCTCAGCGATCCTGCGGTGCCACGCCTCGCGCGAGCGGCTGACGACCTTGGCATCCCATTGGATCTCCTCCACCTGGAGGGCGCCGTGCAGCACCTTGGCGCACCCCTGGCTCTGGTGCGCCCAGACCAGCACGTTGCCTGGCGGGGTGGCGCCGTCTCACCGCCGGAGGCTCTGCTCCGCCTCGTCATCGGTCACCGAACGCCGGAGTGCTGAGCCTCGATCCACGCGCGCCCAGTGGCCCGGCGAGGACACCCTGAGGGTGGACGGGGGTCATGACGCCGCCGCGCGGCAGCTCTCGGCAGCGCGTGCAGGTCAGGCGCGAAGGAAGTGCCTACGTTGGCACAACGCTTGCTGAGCTGGCCAGCGAGTCGGCCATGTGCCTGACATGGCGGGCGCGTGGCGCGAACAACCTGGTGCTACGGGGTTCGGGCGCCCGATATCCGCCGACGGAGTGACCGGGTTCGCCGCTCGAAGCGGGGCAGTGTCACAGGTGCCGCACGGCGTTGACACAGCCATCCGGCACGATGAGGAGGGCTCGAAACTTGAAGCAGGCTTTCAGGAAAGGTGAAAACCTCGCGGGGCGGGAGCCGGTGGTGGGACTCGAACCCACGACCTGACGATTACAAGTCGCCTGCGCTACCAGCTGCGCCACACCGGCGGGATCAGTTCGTGACCGGGGGGTTTGCCCTCCAGAGCGAGCGGCACGGGATCTTCGAACGGTCGCAACGGTCGGAGTACTTCTGGGCGATCTCCGTGACCTCCTTCAAGAGGCCCTCGGCGAGCGTGATCGGCTCGAGACCGAGGCCGAGGAGGCGGCTGTTCTCTACGAACAGGTCGTTCTCGGCGTCTTCGTTCCGAGGGTTCTCGACGTAGTCGATCTCCGCCCCGGTGATCTGCGAGACGAGCTTCGCGAGGTCGCGCACTCGGTGCGTCTCGGTCATCTGGTTGAGGATGTGCACCCGGTCCCCGCGCTTGGGCGGGTTGAGCATCGCGAGCTCGATGCAGCGGACGGTGTCCTGGATGTGGATGAAGGCCCGTGTCTGGCCACCGGTTCCGTGCACCGTGAGCGGGTAGTTGATCGCCGCCTGCATGAGGAAGCGGTTGAGCACGGTCCCGTAGTCGCCGTCGTAGTCGAAACGGTTGATCAGCCGCTCGTCGAGGACGGTCTGCGCCGTCTGCGTGCCCCAGACGATCCCCTGGTGCAGGTCGGTGACCCGCAGCTTGTCGTTCTTCGCGTAGTAGGCGAAGAACAGCTGGTCCTGGGTCTTCGTGAGGTGGTAGATGCTGCCCGGGTTCGGCGGGTAGAGGATCTCCTGCTCGATCGTCTCGCCCTCTTCGGTCTCGAGCTTCACGCGCAGGTAGCCCTCGGGGATCTTCATCCCGGCGGTGCCGTAGCCGTACACGCCCATCGTACCGAGATGGATGACGTGGGGGTCTGTGCCGGACTCGACGATCGCCGCGAGGAGGTTGTTCGTCGCGTTGAGGTTGTTGTTCACCGTGTAGCGCTTGTGCCACGAGCTCTTCATCGAGTAGGGCGCCGCCCGCTGCTCGGCGAAGTGCACGATCGCGTCCGGCTGCCACTCCCGGAGCAGGGACAGGAGGCGGTGGTAGTGCTCGGCCACGTCGAAGCGACGGAACTGGATCTCCTTGCCGCTGACCTCCTTCCAGGCGGCGAGGCGGGTGCTCATCGGCGAGATCGGCGTGAGCGAGTTGACCTCGAGCTCGTTGTCGATGTTCCGCCGCGAGAGGTTGTCGACGATGACGACGTCATGGCCTCTGTCGGACAGATGCAACGAGGTCGGCCAACCGCAAAAGCCGTCCCCGCCGAGGACCAGTACACGCATAGACCCGCGCTCCTTACGAGACAGTGTTCGGGGCGGGTAGAGACTAGTCCTCCTCGCCGCCCCTGGTCAGCCCTTCTTCGTTGTGCCCTGTTCCACGCCCCGCGAGAGGTCAGGAGACGCTGCGCCGCCACCGAGCGACAACGGACGACGGCGAGTCGTTCACCCTCGGGATCAGGGATAGTTTGCGGTCGCCCATGAGCCCGCGCTCCCGCCGACGCAACAGCCTTCCCACCACCCGCCGCTCTCGCCGCCCGATCGTGGTCGGTGTGGCCGCGGCGGCGTTGCTCGCGCTCGTCATCGGCGAGGTGGCCGCCGCAACCGTCAACTCCGGCCAGCCGGCGGCGCTCGTGCAAGAGCGCAGCTACGTCGCTGCTGTCGTGCCGGTGATCGACGAGTCGACCTCACTCGAACCCTGGCTGGCCGAGGTACGCGACCGTCCGGCGTCGCTCGGTCGCCAGGGTCTCTTCACTGCCCTCGGCCGGCTCGTCACCGGCTCGGCGGACGTCCAGGAGCAGCTCTCCTCCCTCGGCATCCCCGCCCCGACGGCGAGGGCGAACGCGCTGCTGCAGGCGTGCTTCGCCGAGCGGTCACGGGCGGCCCGCAACCTGAGCGGCGCCGTCGCCCTCGCACTCGGTCCGAGCGGGAGCAGATCCGGCGCTCTTGCCCGCCTGCAGCGAGCCGCCAGCGAGATCCTCCGCTCCGACGCCGACTACTCGAGGTTCGAGCGGGCGCTGCCGCGCGCGGCGCGCGAGCACACCCTCGCCCTGCCGCGGAGCTCCTGGGCAGGTTCCATCTCCTGGACGCCGGCTGCTCTGGCCAGCTACGTCACACTGCTGTCGGGTGACCCCTCGTTGCTCTTGCACAGGGAGCTCACGATCCTCGCCATCACCGTGCAGCCGCCGGTGCTGCGGGTCACTCCGACCACCACGACCACCACCACCACGACCACGACCACCACCACCACGACCACGAGCACCACGACCACGACCACCACGACGACGTTGCCGGGCGCCACCACGACGACGAAGCCGACGGTGCCCGCCACGTCGACGACCACGACGACGTCGACGATCGCGACGACGACCACGCTCCAGATCCCGCCGCCGAACTCGACCTCGTGGCTGGCGCCGACCCACCGGCTGAGCGTCATCGTCGTGATCGCCAACGCGGGCAACGTGGCAGAGTCCTCCGTCACCCTCAGCGCGTCGCTCACCCCACTCCCGCCGCCGGCGTCGAGCCGCGGCGGCAAGGGGTCGGCCACGACGACCACCACGACCACTGCGAGGTCGAGGCGCCGGCACGGGCGAGCAGCCCCGCGCCCCGAGTCCGAGCACCTTCTCGTCGGCAGGCTCGGAGCTGGCGACTCGCTCCAGCGCGAGCTTCGTCCCTTCGGCCTGCAACCCGGTTACGTCTACGAGCTCACCGTCACGCTCACCGGCTCGGGGGGAGGGCTCGGCTCGAGTGACACCGAGTCGGTACGCCTCGACGTCGCCTGAGCGTCACCGTCGGTCAGGCGGGTGAGTCCTCCGGGCCGCGACCGTCGGGTTCGGTGCCAGCAGCTGGCCCGGACCCGGCCGGATGCTGATGGCGCCGACCAGGCGGAGCCGGCGGGGCGTCGTCCCGCCCAGCGCCAAGGCGGCGGTTCGTCGGCGTCGGCCCGTCGGAGCGGGTGAGCCACTCCGCCTCCGCCCGGGCGGCGATCTCGACCACCGGCCTCCCGAGCTGCCGCGCGACCCGGACCACGTCCTCGTGCTCAGCCTTCACCCGCCCTGGGCTCACCTTGACCCGGATCGGCAGGTCCTCGACGACCACTTCGGCTTCGTCGCGCGAGCTGCCCCACCGGCTCACCTCGTGCGCCCGCGTGCCAAGCGAACCGGTCTCCGCGCGCAGCACGGCCGACAGCCGCGGCGCGAGGGCCGGATCGGCGAGGACGCTCACCACGTGCGCCGGCCGGCCCTTTTTCATGACGACCGGGGTGATCCATGCGTCGAGGGCGCCTTCAGCCATGAGCTTCTCGACTGCGTGAGCGAGCGTCTCGCCCGTGGCGTCGTCGACGTTGGTCTCGACGAGCAGCAACGGTCGCGCCCTCTCCGGGGAGACCGAGGGAGCGGCGGGCGCCAGGGTGCCAAGCAGCACCTGGGTGCAGTTCGGCATCCCGTCGATCTCCCTCGCACCCGCCCCGTAGCCGGATGCCTCCACTGTCATCTCGGGCATCGGGCCGAACAACGAGCCCCACGCCTTCAGCATGG
>DATGKK010000049.1:0-11350 GCA_035294725.1 Acidimicrobiales bacterium
CGCCCGGCTGCTTTTACACCAGAACCGGGACGCCACCAAGCGGAAGTTCGGCGGGTCTCTGCGGTGCAAATCGTTCACTGGTCAAGTGAACGAAGTGCTCGCCAAGGTGATCCTGCACAACCTCTGCGTGATCATCTCGGCCGTCCACGAGATCGGGTTGGAGATGCCGACCTTCGGTCAGCCGGCCTCGGTCAACCCGCTGGAGGCTTCGGGTTGAACAACCGTCCGTTCTGGCGATGCTCCAGAACCTGGACGATCTCGTACCTCGTGCTGACCTTGCCGTTCCGGTTCTGCACTTGGTTGATCTGCACCATACAGCTGCACTTGGTTGATCTGCACCATACAGCGCAGTACATCACCGCCGGTGAAGGACTCGACTCCCGCCGCCGCCTCGGATTGAAAGCGCGAATCTCGCATCCGAGCCGTGATCTGCTCGCCCCCGAGCGTGAAACGCCACTGGTAGTTGTCGTCAGTGACGATGGGGCCGACCACCTCAAGATCAAGAACGACGTTCGCGACGTTGGGAAGGTCTGTCCCCTCGGGGATCGCCGCCAGATCCTCAGCGTCCTCCCGCGTGATCGAGAGATTGGGAATGCCAGAGTCCGTAATCTCGATTCGGATCTGCTCAACACCTGGGCGGTTGAGGGGAGCCGTGAGATCGCGGACCTCCCGGAGGATTCGGACATCCTTCGCCATGTCAATCGCGGCAGTCTGGGCAGTGAACGTCGTGCCGTCAACGAACTCGACCCTGACAAGCCCAGGTGTAGCAGGGTCGCTGACCTCGCTCACTTCCTGCTTGCCCCGTCGGAACATGAGGTAGTGGAACAAGCCAGATCCGCCGTTGATGAACGTCAGAAGGTTGGCGAGAGCCGTCGCGCCCGTGCCCGCGAGCAGGGAGGTAACTCCGCTCCCCGGCGCCACCTGCCCGAGTATGAGCAAAGCCTCGAAGGAGCCGCGCTCTGCCGCCCGGAACTGCAGCTCGACATTGAGTTCGCCGACGTTGACCCTGCTGTTTGCGTCCTGGAAGATTTCGCCAAGTGCCAACAGGGCCGGGGCGAGTTGGGCCACCGGCATTCGGCCCGACGCCAACGCTGGTCCCGCGAACACGACAGAGAACTCGATCTCTGCCGGTGGCAGCAACCGCCCCACATCCGTCTCGCGCTGCGCCACGCGGCCCACAGTAATAGGTGGTTGTGTGCCGGTTCGGTACCATCTCACGCGTCCGCCTTAGGCTGCCCAAGAAATCTCTCGGCTGCACGAGAAATCGGCCCGTTCATGGAAATACCGGGCAAAGCCGGGGCGCCCCGGCGGGACGCGGATGCCCGAGCGGAGCCTGTCGAGGCCCCCGAGGGCCCGCCGCAGGCTGGCGCCGCCTACTCGACCGACTCGAGGATGGCGTCGGGGATGTCGAAGTTCGACCAGACGTTCTGGACGTCGTCGTGGTCCTCGAGGAGCTCGATCAGCTTGAGGACCCTCCTCGCCGTCGCCTCGTCCTCGACGGCCACCCTCGAGCTCGGCAGCAGCTCCACCTCGGCGGCCTCGATAGCGATCGAGGCCTCGTCGAGCGCCTGGCGGAGCCGGGCGAGCTCGCCGGGTGGGGCGGTGAGCATCCACTCGTCGCCCTCGTCGGAGAGGTCGTCGGCCCCGGCGTCGAGGGCGACGGCCATGAGGTCGTCCTCGGCGACCGTCTTCGGCAGCATCACCACGCCCTTGCGCTCGAACTGCCACGACACGGCGCCCGGCTCGGCCATCGACCCCCCGTTGCGGGAGAAGGTCGAGCGGACCTCCGCCCCGGTGCGGTTGCGGTTGTCCGTGAGGCACTCGACGATGAGGGCGACGCCGCCCGGCGCGTACCCCTCGTAGCTCACGGCCTCGTACCGGACTCCCTCGAGCTCGCCGGTGCCACGCTTGATCGCCCGCTCGATCGTGTCGAGCGGGATCGAGGCATCCCGGGCCTTTTGGAACATGGTCCGCAGTGTGGCGTTCGCGTTCACGTCCCCGCCCCCTTCGCGGGCGGCGACCTCGACCTGGCGGATCAGCTTGGCGAACAGCTTGCCCCGAGCCTTGTCCACGGCGCCCTTGCGGTGCTTGGTGGTGGCCCACTTGGAATGGCCCGACATCTCCTCAGTCTCCTTCGGTGCTCGCCAGCAGCTCGGCGTGCAGCCGCGAGTCCCCGCTCAGCTCGGGGTGGAACGACGACACGATCACGTTGCCCTGCCGGCAGACGACGGGGCGGCGCTCGCCGCCGGTGCCGGGCAGCTCGACCTCGGCGAGCACCTCGGTGGCGGCGCCCACCCGCTCGACGAGCGGCGCCCTGATGAACACGGCGTGCATCGGCGCGTCGAGACCTTTCACGTCGAGGTCGGTCTCGAAGGACTTGACCTGGCGGCCGAAGCCGTTCCTGCGCACGGCGAGGTCGATGGCCGAGAAGCCCCGCTGGTCGGGCCGGCCGTCGAGGATCTCGCTCGCGAGCAGGATCATGCCGGCACAGGTGCCGAGCATCGGGAGCCCGTCGGCGACCATGGCGGCGATCTCCCGGTCGAGGCCGGACGAGGCGAGCAGGAGGGAGATCGTGGTCGACTCCCCGCCCGGGAGCACGAGCGCGTCGAGACCCCCCACATCGGAGGAGCCCTTCACCGCAACTGCCTCGGCACCGAGCTGCTCGATGACGGCGACGTGCTCTGCCACGTCGCCCTGGACGGCGAGCACGCCGACACGGCGGCGCCCGCGTGGGCGCTCACTGCCCATGGCTCACCAGCCCCGGTCGGCCAGCTTCACCTCGAGAGAGGAGATCTCCTTGCCCGGCATGGCACTGCCGAGCCCGGCCGACACCTTGGCCACGATCGCCGGGTCCTCGAAGTGCGCCGTCGCCTCGACGATCGCCCGGGCGCGCCGCGCCGGATCGTCGCTTTTGAAGATGCCCGAGCCCACGAAGACCGCCTCGGCGCCGAGCTGCATGACGAGCGCCGCATCCGCCGGGGTGGCGAGCCCGCCCGCGCAGAACAGCGGCACCGGGAGGCGGCCGGTCACGGCGATCTCCTCGACGAGCTCGATCGGCGCCTGCAGCCTCTTCGCCCAGGCGTAGCGCTCGGCGCTGTCCGCCGTCGTGATCGCCCGGATGTCGCCGGTGATCGAGCGCAGGTGGCGGACGGCCTCGACCACGTTGCCGGTCCCCGCCTCGCCCTTCGAGCGGATGAGGGCGGCGCCCTCGCTCACGCGCCGGAGCGCCTCGCCGAGGTTGGTCGCCCCGCAGACAAAGGGGACCTGGAAGGCCCACTTGTCGATGTGGTGCTCCTCGTCGGCCGGGGTGAGGACCTCCGACTCGTCGATGTAGTCGACCTCGAGCGCCTCGAGCACCTGCGCCTCGGCGAAGTGCCCGATGCGGGCCTTGGCCATGACGGGGATCGTCACGGCCTTCTGGATCGCCTGGATCAGGGCGGGGTCGCTCATGCGGGCGACGCCTCCGTCGCGCCGGATGTCGGCAGGCACCCGCTCGAGCGCCATGACGGCGACTGCGCCGGCGTCCTCGGCGATCTTTGCCTGCTCGGCGTCGACGACGTCCATGATGACCCCGCCGCGCAGCATCTCGGCGAGCCCGCGCTTCACCCGGGCAGTGCCGGTCACCTGCTCGGACCGCTCGCTGGCGTCGTGGTGGGGAGCTTGTCGTGTCACGGGGTCCATCCTACCGGCGAGCGGGCCCGGGCCGATGTGGCGCTCCTACAGCTCGAGCAACACCTCGATGCGCTCGGCGAGCGAGCAGGCCGGCGGGACGCGCCCCGCCTCGAGCGGTGCGAGCCACAGCCGCGCGGTGGCCGCCCGGGCCCGCTCGGGGAGCGAGCCGAGCGACGTCGCGCCGCTCGACGCGGCGAGCTGCTCGAGGGAGCTCACGAGCGCCGGCGGGTAGCGGGTCGTGAGGACGGCGGCGAGATCGGCCTCCACCTCGCGGTGAGCGCCCTCGAGGAAAAGGGCGAGGCGGGCCGATCCCGGCACGGGCAGGCTCCCGCCGCCGACGAGGGCGAGGGAGAGGCCCCCGCTCAAGGTGTCGAGCCGCTTCACGTGCGAGAGCTCGTGGGCCAAGACGGCCTCGAGCTCGATCCTCTCGAGCCGCTCGAGGAGCCCGCTCGTGGCGACGATCCGCGCCGCCCGGGGCGGCGCCCCCGTCGAGAGCGCGTTGGGGGCGGGGTCGACGAGCACCCTGAGCTCTGGCACCTTGAGGCCAAGGGCGAGGCAGAGCGACTCGGTCACGTCCTCGAAGCGCGCGGCGGCGAGCTCGCTGAGCGCCCCGCTCGCGACCGCGTCGTGGGGGGTGATCCCCTCGACCAGAGGGCTCGGGACATGGGCCCGCTGCCACGCCCTGGCCGCGAGCACGCCCCAGGCGACGACGAGCGCCCCCCCGATCGCGATCAACGGGAGGGCGACGGCGCCAAGCGCCATGAGGGCAAGGCCGAACGCCACCGGGGGCCACAGCACCGTGATGCACCGGCGCCGGTTCGCCGCCGCCGCCATGCGCCACGACTCGTCCCGGCGCACGGCAGCTCGGTCGAGCACCTCCCGGGAGGCCTGCAGGGCCTCCTCCTGTGCCTCGCGAGCACGTCGCTGGCGCTCCGCGAGGTCCGCGCGGCCATGCCCGGCGCGCCGTCGGGAGGCTTTCGAGGGGGGCACGGGAGGCGAGTCTAGGTGCCCGCCTGCCCCGTCCCCGGAGCTTGCGGCACGGCGGCGGCGCCCCTGCCGCCGGGACCGCCCCTCCGGGAGACCCGCCGTGCGGCCTCGTAGCACTCGAGGTAGCGGTCGGCGACGACCTCGATCGACAGCTGTTCGGCTCGGAGCCTCCCTCGCTCGACGAGGTCGGCCCGGAGCCGGTGGTCCGCGAGCACCGAGGCAAGGGCGCCCGCGAGCGCCGCCGCGTCGCCGGGGTCGACATGAACAGCGGCGCCCGCGGCGGCGGCGCGGTAGCCCGGGATGTCCGAGGCCACCACCGCCGTCCCGGCCGCCATCGCCTCGAGGAGCACCATCCCGAAGGACTCTCCGCCGAGCGACGGGGCCACGGCGACGTCACAGGAGGCCACGAGCTCGGCGAGGGCGGCGTCGTCGGGGGCGCCGACGAAACGAAGGCGCTCGTCGCCGGCGGCGAGCCGCCTCAGCGCCGGGGTCTCGGGGCCCTCTCCGGCCACGACGGCGTCGAGGTCGAGCGAGAGCTGCCGCACCGCCTCGACGAACACCGCAGCACCCTTGCGGGGCTCGTGGCGCCCGACGAACACGACCCGCGGGCGGCTCCCGTCCTTGTACGGCCCCGCCGCCGCCCCGGCCGCCAGCCGGCGGGCCCTCGCCTCGCCGTAGCGGGTGAGGTCGACGCCGTTCCCGATCTCGACCAGCTCGCCGAGCCGCCGGCCGAGCACGCGCCGTGCCGTCGCCGCGGCCGCCGTTGAGACGGCGGTCGCGACGGCCGTGCGCCGGGCGACGAGGGGGCCGAGCGCCACGCCCTCGGCCAGGTAGAGGGCGTCGGCGCCGGCGCGGTGGAAGGTCGCCACGATGGGGCGGGGCCCCGCCAGGGCCGCGGCGAGGGGCGGGCCGGGCACGAGGGGCTCGTGGACGTGCACCACGTCCGGGTCGGCTCGCCGCAGCGCCTGGATCGCCCGTGCCATCGCCCCCGGCGAGGGGGCGACGGGCGCGACCGAGCCGTTCGCCCGCACCCCGACGGTCCCCCCGATCCCGACCACCTCGTAGGCCTCACCGGCTCCGGCAGGCGGGCGACCCGAGGGCGTGACGACGGTCACCTCGTGGCCACGGCGGGCCAGAGCCCCGGCGATGGAGCCCACCTGCTGCTGGACCCCGCCCGGCACCGCCCAGTCGTAGCCGCAGACAAGGGCGACGCGCACCGGGTCAACGGTAACCGAGGCGCCTCCGGCGGTACGCTCCGTCGCCGGCCGGCTCGCCGGCGGCGTGGGCGAGCTTCTCCTCGTACATCTCGGCGTCGGCCGCCCGGAGCAGCTTGTTGAGATCGGCCTCGCTCCCCGGCAGGAGGGCGGAGCCGATGCTCGCACCCACCTCGAGCGTCACCTGGCCGATGCGGAAGGGCTCGCTGAGCCTCGCCGCCACGCGGGCCCGCACGGCCGCGAGCTCCGCTTCGCCGCCGCTCACCTGGCAGAGCACGACGAACTCGTCGCCGCCATAGCGAGCGACAGTGTCGCCCGGCCGTACCACCGAGCGCAGCCGCCGGCCCACGCCGACGAGGACCTCGTCGCCGACGAGATGGCCATGGGTGTCGTTCACGAGCTTGAAGTCGTCGAGGTCGATCACGAGAAGGCCGACGAAGGCCTGATCGCGCTTTGCGAAGTCCGCCGCGAGCGCGACGCGGTCGTTGAGCAGGATCCGGTTGGCGCAACCGGTGAGCGGGTCATGGAGGGCGAGCTCGGTGAGCTCGCGCGCCGTCTCCTTCGCGTCGGTCACGTCCTGGAACCCGGCCACGGCGCCGAGGAGGCGTCCGTCCTCGGACTTGAGCACCGTCGCGCTCGTCGTGACGACCCTCGTGGGAGCCCCGCTCGCGGGCCGGAACAAGATCTCCTGGCGGGAGACCCGGCTCCCGGCGAGTGCCTGGCGCAGGGGGTGCTCCTCAGGGGCAAGCGGCGTGCCGTCGGGCCAGTACATCCCTTCCACCGTCGGCTCGGCGCCGATCGTCACCTGGTCCGCCCGGTAGTCGCCGAACAGGCGGAAGGTGGCGTTCGTGACCGTGAGCATCCCTCTCGCGTCGCAGGCGGCGACGCCCGCGTCCAGGTTGCGCACGAGGGCGCGGAGGAACTCCTGCTCGTCGGCGAGGGCGGCGAGCGCCTCCCGGCGCTCCTGGTCCGCCCGCCGCAGCGCCGTCACGTCGCTGATCGAGAGGAGGAGGTGGCGCGCGCCGGGGTCCTCGTCCGACCGCTCGGGGTTCACCTCCGTCGTGTGGCAGCGCAACCAGCGGACCTCCCCGCCGGTGCGCAGGTGGCCCCGGACCGTGCCCGGCGAGTCCGGCTGGTCGAGGGTGAGCAGCGCCCGGTCCGAGAGGGGGTCGATCGGGCTGCCCTCCTCGTCCAGCACCACCCCGCCGGTCCCGATCGCAGACGCGATGGCCTCGTTGATGTTCCGCCCGACGAGCACGGACCGTGTCGTGCCGAGCAGCTGAGGGGCCGCCTCGTTGCACGAGAGCACCACCCCGTCGTCCAGCATCACGACGACGCCCTCTTGAAGGGAGTCGAGCACGGTCTGGGCGTGGTGGGGCCGGCTCGTGCTGCGCGGGCGGGTGGGCCGTGCTCCGCGGGCAAGGCGGCGGAGGCGGAGCGAGACCGTGTTGAGCCCGGGCTCGTCGACGAGGTTGGTCGCCTCGGCTTCGACCGGCACCGAGTCGCCGGCGACCGTCGTCACCCGGAGTGTCATCGAGAGGGCGAGCGGCGAGCCGCGCATCTCTGCGAGCAGGCGGGAGAGAGCCTCCCGATCCTCGAGGTGGAACAGCGCGAGGCCCGGCGAGCCCATCACGGCGGCCGCCGTCCGCCCGGTCAGCTGCTCGATCGAGGGGCTCGCCCAGGCCACCTGGTCGCGCTCGTCGAGCATGACCACGACCTCGGGCTGGAGCGAGGGCGGGGTCCACGCCCGCCGGGGCTCGTCGGACCCATCTGGCTCGCCGTGCGCGCCAAGACCCGAGAGGGGGCCCGAGGCACCCTCGTCGTCCTGCCCTGCCCACCGGAGTGCCGCCAGCTCGGGCGCTCCCTGCGGGCCGGCCTCACCGGCTGGCGCCGCGGAGCTCGCCAGAGCTGGCGCGCCGCCCGGCTCGGGCGGGCTCAGCCGTCGCGGTCGGAGGGCCAATTCGGTTGGAACATGTGCCATTGCGCGGGAGCCATCCGGATCAGGTCTTCGAACTCCCGTGCGAGCTTCGAGGTGATGATGTGCACATCCTCGCGCAGCCGGCCCGTCCGGCGGCAAGTGAGCGGCGGACGCACCACGCCGTGGTACCGGCCGGACGGGCGCTGGTAGACCGCGACCGGGAACAGCGGAGCCCCCGTGCGCAGCGCCAGCACGGCCGGACCGGCCGGCAGCGTGGTCCGCTCCCCGAACAGCTCGACCTCGACTCCGTTGCCGGCGAGGTCGCGGTCCGCGACGAGGCCGACGAGCCTGCCCTCCCGGAGCGCCTTCGAGAGCTTGGGCACCGCCTCGCGGCCAAGGGGCACCACGTCGAGGCCGAGGGCCGCCCGTTGCCGCCGGAACCACTCGAACAGCTCCGGCGGCTCGAGGGGCTCGACCACGGCGGTCATGGGGTGCCCCTTCAGGGTGAGCCAGTAGCCGCCGATCTCCCAGGAGCCGAGATGGGGCAGGGCGAAGATGGCGCCCCGACCCGCCGCGAGGGTCTCCTCGGCCGCGTCGAAGCCCTCGATCGAGAAGCGCCGCATCACCTCGCTCGGCGGCATCCGACCGAGCCGGGCGCTCTCGACCCAGTACCGAGCGTAGGAGTCGAACGCCTCGACGACGGCCCGCTCGAGCTGCCGCTCGGTGGCGGCCGGGCCGAGCACGCGCGCCATGTTCGCCCGGACGACCGGCCGCCGGTCCCGCCACAGCTCCGAGAGCGTGAGCCCGACGGCCGTGGCGATCGTCGACGCGACCGGGCCCGGCACGAGCTGGAGCGCGCCAGCAAGACCCCGGTAGGCGAGATAGGTCGCCCGCTCGTGCGCCTCGCTCACCCGAACGCGCCCTCAGGCGACGGGATCGAGCCGGGCCGGCTCAGCGACCGGTACCGAGGCGCCGGCGCAGCGCAGCGGCCGCGCCCTGCTGGCGGCGCTGTGCCCTCCGGGCAGAACCCTGGGTGCTCCCACGGCCGCTCCGAGAGACCCCCGTCCGCTCGCTCGCGAGCGCCGTGCGCAGGCGGGTCGAGAGCCGCTCGTCCGGCCGGCGGCGTGGGCGGGAGGAGCGGAGCACGGCCGGGGCGCGACCGATGCCGCCCGAGGCGCGCGCGGCGCGCCAGGAGCGCCAGCGCGACTCGACCCGAGCCGGTCGCCAGCTTGCGAGGGCGTTCGCGGCAACCGCCGGCCGGGCCGCGCGCACCGGCAGCGGCTCACCGGTCAGCTCGGCCGTGGCTTGGCGCCAGACCTTCACGAAGCGCTGGGCCGCCGTGAGCACGCAGAGGCCGAGGAGGGCCCAGAGCAGCGGCACTAACACGATGTTGAACCCGAGCGCGACCCCGAGGCCGATGAGCCGCTCAGCCCGCTCCATGAGCCCGCCCTTCGCCTCCCACCCGAACGACTCCGCCTTGGCCCGCTCGTAGGAGATCACGTTGCCGACGGCGAGGATCCCGAAGGGCAGCAGCGCGAGCTCGGGCGTGTGCCGGGTCGCGAGGTAGTAGGCGAGACCGCCGAACATGAAGGCGTCGGCGACGCGGTCGGCGACCGAGTCGAGGAAGGCCCCCCGGCGCGAGGAGGTGCCGGAGGCCTTCGCGACGGCCCCGTCGAGGGTGTCCATGAGCCCGCCGGCGGTGACGAGGACGACGCCCGTCCACAGGTGGCCGAGGGCGATGACGCCGCCCGTCGCGGCCGCGAGCACGAGCCCGGCGACCGTCACGTGGTCGGCGCTGACGCCGTGCCGGGCGAGGCGCCGCCCGAGGTCGAGGCGGGGTCGGGCCCGCCGCGAGGCGCCCTTTGGTTCGGGCGGGGTGTCGCTCTGCTCGGTGGGCACGCGCGGCGCTGCGCCCTCGCGCCCCGCCGTCTCCTCGTCCGGGTGGCGGTGTGTCGTGCCGCCCCGTCGACCGTCGATCATCGTGCTCCTCGTGAGCCGCTTCGGCCCAAGGCTACCAGCTGGTCCGCAGAATCTCGCGGTGACGCCTCGCCCCGGGCCGGCCGGCCTGGGTAGGCTCGCCCAACCGGCCGCCTCCCCGAGACGGGGCCTGGCCAGCCGGACCGAGAGGAGGTCAGTCCCGTGGGGAACGTGCCGTCCGCCAGGATCCGCAACGTCGCGCTCGTCGGCCACGGCGGCTCGGGCAAGACGACGCTCGCCGAGGCCCTCCTGCACTGCAGCGGGGCGATCGGTCGCCCGGGCCGGGTCGAGGACGGCTCCACCGTCTGCGACTTCGAGCCCGAGGAGCACCGCCACGGCATCTCGATCTCGCTCGCCGTCGCACCGGTCGAGCACGGCGAGGTGAAGATCAACCTCCTCGACACCCCCGGCTACGCCGACTTCGTGAACGAGGTCGAGGCGGCGCTCTCGGTGGCAGACCTCGCCGTGCTCGTCGTCTCGGCCGTCGAGGGCGTCGAGGTGCAGACCGAGGTGGCGTGGCGGCTCGCTCAGCGCCGCGGCCTCCCCCGCATGATCTTTGTCAACAAGCTCGACCGGGAGCGGGCCGACTTCGAGCGGACCCTCGAGCAGCTGCGGAACCTCTTCGGTGCCGGCATCGCGCCCCTCGAGCTCCCGATCGGCCACGAGGCGTCGTTCCGGGGCGTCGCCGACCTGCTCACCGACACGGCGATCACCTACGACTCGGGCGCACCGGTCGCAGGCCCGATCCCCGACGAGATCGCAGACCTCGAGCACCGCGTCCACGACGCCCTCGTCGAGGGCATCGTCGTCGCGGACGACGGCCTCATGGAGCGCTACCTCGACGGCGACGTCCCCTCGACCAAGGAGCTCGAGACGACACTCGCCCACGGGGTCTTGCAGGGAAGCGTCTTCCCGGTCGTCTGCGGCTCGGCGACAAAGCAGGTGGCGATCGACCGGCTCGCCTCGTTCATCGCCGAGATCGGCCCGAGCCCGCTCGACCGGCCGCCCACCGTCGTGCGGGCCGGCACCGAGGAGCGCGAGGTGCCCGTCGACCCTGCCGGCCCGCCCCTCGCGAGGGTGTTCAAGACCCTCTCGGACCCCTACGTCGGGCGGATCTCGCTCCTCCACGTGCTCTCGGGCACGATCCGGCCCGACTCGGTCCTCGTCAACTCCCGCACCCACGGCGAGGAGAAGCTGCACGCCCTGCAGCTGCTGCGGGGCAAGGAGGCCCACCCGGTCGCCGAGGCCCAGGCCGGCGACATCGTCGCCGTCCCGAAGCTCTCCGACACCCGCACCGGCGACACCCTCGCCCCGAAGAACCTGCCGGTCCTGGCCGAGAGCCACACGCCTCCGAGGGCTCAGCTGTCCATCGCGCTCAGGCCGAAGGCCAAAGGCGACGAGGACAAGCTGATGACCGCCCTCCACCGGCTCGAGGAGGAGGACGGCGCCCTCAAGGTCGAGCGGCTCGACGAGACCCACCAGACGATCCTCTCGGGTGTCGGCGACACCCATCTGCAGATCGCCTGCGAGCGGCTCCAGCGCAAGTACGGCGTCGACGTCGAGGTCGAGCCGGTGAGGGTGC
>DATGKK010000050.1:0-27988 GCA_035294725.1 Acidimicrobiales bacterium
CTGCCCAGTGCGGCCCCGCCGTGGCGGTCTGGCGGGCGCGGATGGCTCCCGAGGGCTTCGACGCCCGCCGCTCGGCTCTCTCCCGCCGTTACAGCTACCTCCTCTGGCGCGCCACGATGGCCGACCCTCTCTTGCGGCCCCGCTCATGGCACGTGCCGGGAGAGCTCGACCTCGGCGCCATGCGCATCGGGGCCGACAGCCTGCTCGGCGAGCACGACTTCGCCGCCTTCTGCCGCCGCCCGCCCGGCCACGACGGCCCCATCACGAGGCGTGTCACCGACGTCCGGCTCCGCACGGCCGCCTGCGGGAGCCGGCTCGCCGTGGAGATCGAGGCGCAGGCCTTCTGCCACCAGATGGTTCGCTCGATCGTCGGCGCCCTCGTGGCGGTCGGCCAGTCCAAGCTCACGGCGGCCGACCTCCTCTCGCTGCTGCGGAGCGGCTCCCGGGCGGGATCGCCGCCGGTGGCTCCCCCTCAGGGCCTGTGCCTCGAGCTCGTCCGCTACCCGCCCGAGCTCGTGCCGGGCGGGATCGTGGGCGGACCTTCTGCCCCCTGACCGTTTGCCCGGGGCCCCCGGAGCCATTATCCTGGTCGGGCGGCGTGGACGCGTCCATGTGTTCGCGCTCTCGTACCGCAACGGCACGACGAAGGACGGCTTGTGCGCACCTATTCACCCAAACCGAGCGAGATCGAGCGCGTCTGGTACGTCGTCGATGCCGAGGACATGGTGCTCGGGCGGCTCTCGACCGAGGTCGCCCGGATCCTGCGCGGCAAGCACCGGCCGATCTTCGCCCCCCACCTCGACACGGGTGACCACGTCATCGTGGTCAACGCGGCCAAGGTGACCCTCACGGCCGGCAAGGCCGAGAAGGCGTTCGCCTACCGCCACAGCGGCTACCCCGGCGGCCTCACCGCCACGAGCTACTCCGAGCTGCTCCGCACGAGGCCGGAGGAGGTCGTCCGCCGGAGCGTGCGGGGGATGCTCCCGAAAGGGCCGCTCGGCCGCAAGATGCTCACCAAGCTCAAGGTCTATGCCGGGCCCGAGCACCCGCACGCCGCCCAGATGCCGAAGCCGCTCGAGCTGCCGCACGCGCAGCGCAGGGCCTCCTGAGGCCGGCGAGAACGAGGAAGGAAGGGTTCACCAAGCGATGCCGAAGCCGCTCGTCCAGTCGACCGGGCGCCGCAAGGAGGCGGTGGCGCGGGTGCGCTTCCGCCCCGGCCAGGGCGCCATCACGATCAACCGGCGCCCGTTCGAGGAGTACTTCCCCTCCGCCTCGCATCGCATGCTGGCGAGCCAGCCCCTTCGCGAGGTGAGCCGGGGCGAGGAGTACGACATCGACGCCACGATCGACGGGGGCGGCGTCTCCGGCCAGGCCGGCGCCCTCCGCCTCGGGATCGCCCGGGGCCTCGTCGAGATCGACCCTGAGGTGCGCTCCCAGCTGAAGAAGGCCGGCCTCCTCACCCGTGACGCGCGGGAGAAGGAGAGCAAGAAGTACGGCCTGAAGAAGGCCCGCAAGGCGCCGCAGTACTCCAAGCGCTGAGCGACCTGGTCCGCACGTGCCGCCCCGGTTCGGCACCGACGGGATCCGAGGTGTCGCCGGCACCGAGCTGACGGCCGAGCTCGCCCTCGCCCTCGGCCGGGCCGCCGCCCGCCTCCTCGAGGGGGGCACCTGGCTCGTCGGCCGGGACACCCGCCAGTCGGGCCCCATGCTCCAGGCCGCCCTCGCCGCCGGCCTCGCCGCGGAGGGCCGGGACGTCGTCGACCTCGGGGTCCTCCCGACGCCGGGGGTGGCCTGGCTCGCCTCGAGGCGCAGCCTGCCCGCGGCGGTGATCTCCGCCTCCCACAACCCCTTTGCCGACAACGGGATCAAGCTGCTCGGCCCCGGCGGCACGAAGCTCGACCTCGCCACGGAGCAGCGGGTCGAGGAGGTGCTGGAGGCCCTCCTCGGCACCGCCCCGGCGGGATCAGGCGGCCCTGCGGCCGCGGCCGAGACGCCGGCGGTCGGCTCGGTCTCGGTCGAGCCGGAGGCGTGGCGGGAGTACGCCGCCCATCTCGCGTCGCTCGCCAAGGGCTCGCCGATGCCGGTGGGAGAGGTCGTGGTCGACTGCGCGAACGGGGCCGCCAGCCTCGTCGCCCCGGCCGTGCTCGAAGCGCTCGGCGTCGACGCCCACGTCATCTTCTGCGAGCCCGACGGCACCAACATCAACCTCGGCTGCGGCTCGACCCACCTCGGGCCGCTCCAGGCGGCGGTGCGGGAGCGGGGCGCCGCCCTCGGCATCGCCTTCGACGGCGACGCCGACCGCATGCTCGCCGTCGACCACGCCGGGGAGGTCGTCGACGGCGACCACCTCATCGCGATGTTCGCCGCCGCGCTGAGGGGTGAGGGAGAGCTCGCGGGCGATGCCGTCGTCGTCACCGTGCTCAGCAACCTCGGCCTCAGGCTCCGGCTCGAGGCGGAGGGGATCGAGGTGGTGGAGACGCCGGTCGGCGACCGGCACGTCGCCGACGCCCTCGAGGCGGGCGGCTACGTCCTCGGCGGCGAGCAGTCGGGCCATCTCATCTTCCGGCGGCATGCCGCGACCGGCGACGGCATCCTCACCGCCGTGAAGCTCCTCGAGCTGCTCGGCCGGGACGGCCGGCCCCTCGCCGAGGTGGCGGCCGGGGCGATGACGCGCCTGCCGCAGGTGCTGCTCAACGTGCCCGTGCCCGAGCCGGAGCGGCTCGACGGCGCCGAGGCGGTCTGGGAGGCGGCGAGGCAGGTGCAGGAGCTGCTCGGCGGCGCCGGGCGGGTCCTGCTCCGCCGCAGTGGCACCGAGCCCTGCGTGAGGATCATGGTCGAGGCGGGGACCCACGAGCTCGCGGAGGGCTACGCCGCCCAGCTCGCGAAGGTGGTCGAGGTCGAGCTGGGCTGACCGGCCCCGGCCCGCCCGCCCCCGTTGCCCGTCGCCTCCCGAGAGGCGCCCCGACAAGGTGGACGGGCGCCCGCCCGCCGCCTCGGTAGCCTGTCGCCCATGTGCGGCATCATCGGGGTGACCGGCGTGGACGACCCGATGCGCTCGCTCCTCGACGGCCTCGCCCTCCTCGAGTACCGGGGGTACGACTCGGCCGGCGTGGCCCTTATCGCCGAGCCGGGCGAGCGCGCCGGCGGCGACAGGGAGGCCGCCCACCAGCTCTGGCGCGTCCGGGCGGCCGTCCGGGCGCAATCCATCGCCGAGCTCGAGCGGGCCGCTCCCGCCAGGCCCCCGGCCCGGGCCGGGATCGGCCACACCCGCTGGGCGACCCACGGCGCCCCGACAGAGCCGAACGCCCACCCCCACCTCGATTGCACGGGCAGGGTCGCCGTCGTGCACAACGGGATCATCGAGAACCACCGGGAGCTCGCCGCCAAGCTGGACGCCGCCGGCCACCGGCGCACCTCGGAGACCGACACCGAGGTGGTCGCCCACCTCGTCGAGGACGAGCTGGGCGCCGGTTCGACCCTCGCAGAGGCCGTCCGGCGCGTCGCCGCGGAGCTCCGGGGCGACTTCGCCCTCGCCGTCGTGGACACGGCCGACCCGACGGCGATCGTCGCGACCCGGAACACCTCCCCGCTCATCGTCGGGCGGACCGACTCGGTCGGCGTCGTCGCCTCCGACATCGCGGCGGTGCTCGGCACGACCCGCGAGCTCTACGCCCTCGCCGACGGCGAGGTCGCCGAGGTCCGCCCCGGCGAGATCGCCGTGGTCGACGCGGCGGGAGGTCCCGTCGAGCCCGTGGCGATCCGGGTCTCGTGGGGGGTGCAGGCGGCCCAGCGCGAGGGCTACGAGGACTTCATGTCGAAGGAGATCCACGAGCAGCCGAGGGCGCTCGCCGACACCCTGCTCGGGCGGCTCCATCCCGGCGGGATGACCGAGCTCGAGGAGCTCACCGTCACCGAGGACGAGCTGCGGGCCATCGAGCGGGTCGTCGTCGTCGCCTGCGGGTCGAGCTACCACGCCGCACAGATCGGCCGCACCGCGATCGAGGCCTGGGCCCGGGTGCCGTCGACGGCCGAGATCGCGAGCGAGTTCCGCTACCGCGAGCCCGTCCTCGACGAGCGCACGCTCGTCGTCGCCATCAGCCAGTCCGGCGAGACCGTCGACACCTACCACGCGCTCCGGGAGGCCAAGCGCCGGGGTGCGCGCACCCTCGTGGTCACGAACGTCGTCGACTCGCTCATGGCCCGTGAGGCCGACGGGGTCATCTACACCCGGGCCGGACCCGAGGTCGGGGTCGCCTCGACCAAGTGCCACCTCGCCCAGATCGCCCTGTTCCAGGTCTTCGCCCTCCACCTCGCCCGAGTGCGGGGGACGCTGCCTTCCGACGAGGTGGCCGCCATCGGGGCCGGCATCGCCCGCCTCCCGGGCCTCGTCGCGTCCGCTCTCGAGCGCAGCGAGGCCTACGCCGAGGTCGCGCGGCGCCTCGCGAAGGTGGACGACGTGTTCTTCCTCGGCCGGCACATCGGGTACGTGATCGCCCAGGAGGGCGCCCTCAAGCTGAAGGAGCTCGCCTACGTGCGCGCCGAGGCCTACGCGGCCGGGGAGATGAAGCACGGGCCGATCTCGCTCATCGACCGAGAGGCCGTCGCGGTGGTCGTGGCGACGCGGGGACCGCTGTGGGAGAAGCTCCTCGCCAACGTCGAGGAGCTCCGGGCGAGGGGAGCGACGGTGGTGGCCGTCGCCGACGAGGGTGACGAGGAGACGGCCCGCCTCGCCGACCTCGTCCTCGAGGTGCCGGCGACCGACCACCTGCTCTCGCCGGCCGTCTCGGTGGTGCCGCTGCAGATCCTCGCCTACGCCGTCGCGCGGGCGCGGGGCAACGACGTCGACCGGCCCCGGAACCTCGCAAAGGTCGTCACGGTCGAGTGATCCCCGTGATCGGGATTGGCATCGACCTCGTCGAGATCGACCGCTTCCGCCGCGTGCTCGAGCGCCGGCCGGGCGTCTCCCGGCGGCTGTTCACCGGCTACGAGCTCGACTCCCTCGCCCGGCGGGCCGACCCGGTGCCGGGGCTCGCTGCCCGCTTCGCCGCCAAGGAGGCCGTCATGAAGGCCCTCGGGGTCGGCCTCGGCGCCGTCGCCTTCGGGGACGTCGAGGTGCGCCGGCTGCGAAGCGGCGCCCCGGAGCTGCACCTCTCGGGCAGGGCCGCCACCCTCGCCGGGTCGAAGGGGGTGCGAGCCTGGTCGGTCTCGCTCACCCACACCGCGAGGACCGCCTCGGCCGTCGTCGTCGCCAGCTAGGACGATCGCCGTGCAGCCCGTGCTCACCGCGGAGCAGATGCGTGAGGTGGACCGCCGGGCCGCCTCGTCCGGCACGCCGACCGAGGTCCTCGTCGCTCGAGCGGGGACGGCCGTGGCGAACGAGGCCCTCCGCATGCTCAGGGGCGCCTACGGCGCCAGGGTGGTCGTCGTCGCCGGCCGGGGCAACAACGGGGCCGACGGCCGGGTGGCGGCGGCGGTCCTCCGGCGCCGGGGTGCGCAGGTCCTCGTCCTCGACGCCCGGGAGGCGCCCGCCCGCCTCCCGGCCTGCGACCTCGTGATCGACGCCGCCTACGGCACCGGCTTTCGGGGCGAGTACCTCGCCCCGGACCCCGGAGCGGCGCCGGTGCTCGCCGTCGACCTCCCGACCGGGGTCGACGCCGACTCCGGGACGGCCGGGGAGGGGGCGGTCGCGGCGGCCGCCACGGTGACCTTCGGCGCGCTGAAGCCGGGGCTGCTCGTCGGGGAGGGCCGGCGCCGGGCCGGCCGGGTGAGGCTCGAGCCGATCGGGCTTCCCGTGCCCGGCCCGGGCGACTGCGACGTCCTCCTCGTCGAGGACGGCGACGTCGCCGAGCTCGTGCCCCGGCGGCCCGCCGAGACGCACAAGTGGGCGACGGCCGTCGCCGTCGTCGCCGGCTCGCCGGGGATGTACGGGGCGGCGACCTATGTGGCGCGCGCCGCCATGCGGGCCGGTGCCGGCATGGTCCGCCTCGGGATCCCCGGGGCGGCTCCGGCCGACCTCCCGGTCGCCGAGGCCGTGAGCCGCGCCCTGCCGGCGAGCGGGTTCGACGAGCCCGCGCTCGAGGGGCTCGAGCGCTGCAAGGCGCTCGTGGTGGGCCCCGGCCTCGGCCCCGAGCGGCCGACCCGGGCGTCGGTGCGCCGCCTCGTCACGAGGGCCCCGGTCCCCGTCGTCGTCGACGCCGACGGCCTGAGCGCGCTCGGAGGGGAGGCGCAGGCGGCCGAGGTCCTCGCCCCGAGGAGCGCTCCGACGGTGCTCACCCCGCACGACGGCGAGTTCACCCGGCTCACCGGGAGCCCGCCCGGCGCCGACCGCTTCGCGGCGGTGCGGGGGGCGGCGGCCCGGACCGGAGCGGTCGTCCTCCTCAAGGGGTCGACCACGCTCGTCGCCGAGCCGTCCGGGCGGCTGCTCGTCTCCACCTCGGGGTCGAGCCGCCTCGCCACCGCCGGCACGGGCGACGTCCTCTCGGGCGTCGTGGGCGCGTTTCTCGCGAGGGGGCTCGGGCCGCTCGAGGCGGCCGCCCTCGCCGCCCAGGTGCATGGGCGCGCGGCCGAGCTCGGCCCGGCCGAGGGGCTGCTCGCCGGCGACCTGCCCGAGCTCGTGGCGGCCGTGCTGAGCCGCGCCCTAGAGGCCGGTGCGGGCCGGCTCGGGCAAGGGGGCGGGCGTGCCGGCTGAGGGGACGCGCCGGCCCGCCTGGGCGGAGGTCGACCTCTCGGCGGTCCGCCACAACGCGGCGCTGCTCGCGAGCATCGCCGCGCCGGCCCGGCTCTGCGCCGTGGTGAAGGCCGACGCCTACGGCCACTCGGCCGTCCCGGTGGCCGAAGCGGCCCTCGAGGCGGGAGCCGACGAGCTCGCGGTCGCCCTCGTGGACGAGGGGGCCGAGCTGCGCGAGCACGGCGTCTCGGCTCCCATCCTCGTGCTGTCCGAGCCCGCACCTCAGGCGATGGAGGAGGCGCTCGCTCTCGGTCTCGTGCCGACCCTCTACACGCCCGACGGCGTCGCCGCGGCCCGCAAGGCGGCGGCGGCCCTCGGCGCCGGGGAGCACCGCCCGCCCTTTCCCGTCGAGGTGAAGGTCGACACCGGGATGCACCGGGTCGGTGCCGCTCCCGGTGAGCTCGCCGGCCTCGTTGCCGAGGTTGCCGCCGCCCCTGAGCTTCGCTACGCAGGGCTCTGGACCCACTTCGCCGTCTCGGAGCGGCTGGAGGACCCCTTCACCGGCGAGCAGATCGCGACCTTCGAGCGGGCCCGCGCCGAGCTGCGGGCGGCCGGCCTGCCGGAGCCGGGCCGCTGCCATGCCGCCAACTCGGCGGGGGCGATTGCCTGGCCGGAGGCTCGCTACGACCTCGTCCGCTGCGGGATCGCCCTCTACGGGTACGCCCCCTCGATCGAGGTCGGCCGCCGGCTCGGCCTCGAGCAGGAGCGGGCGGCGGCCGGGCCGGTGGGGCTCCGGCCCGTGCTCTCGTTGAAGGCGCGGGTGACCCTCGTGCGCGAGCACGAGGCGGGCGAGCGGCTCTCCTACGGGAGGCTGCGGCCGCTCGAGCAGCGCTCGCTCGTCGCCACCGTGCCGCTCGGGTACGCCGACGGAGTGCCGAGGCGGTACTTCGAGGCCGGAGGGTGCGTGCTCGTCGGCGGCCGGCGCTGCCCGATCGCGGGCACCGTGACGATGGACCAGCTGCTCGTCGCCTGCGAGCCGGGCTCGGGCGTGACGGCGGGCGACGAGGCAGTGCTGATCGGCGAGCAGGGGGGCGAGGCGATCACGGCCGACGAGTGGGCCGAGCGGCTCGGGACCATCTCCTACGAGGTCCTCACGCGGATCGGCCCCCGCGTCCCGCGGGTCATGAGGGAGCCGTGAGCGTGCCCGGCCGCCGACCGGACGGCGCCTCGCACGGCGCCGGGCGCGCCGTCGTCCTCGGGGCAGGCGCCGGGGCCGCAGCAGGCCTCGCCGGGGTTGCCGCCCTGCGTGCGCGGCGCCGGCGAGGCGAGCTCGCCCCCGGAGCCCCTGGCCGGCCCGAGCACGCCGGCGAGCTCGCCCTCCCCGAGGGCGCCCGCCACCTCGACGTTCCGGTGCGGGACGGGGGCAGCATCCACGTCGTCGAGCACGGCGCCGGCCCGCCCATCCTCCTCGTCCACGGGATCACGCTGCAGGCCGCGGTCTGGGCGGGGCAGCTTCGCGACCTCGGGCCGCGCCACCGCATGATCGCCCTCGACGTGCGCGGGCACGGTGCCTCGGTCCCCGGCGGTGCCGGCCTCACGATCGCGGCGGTCGCCGATGACATCGCGGATGTGCTCGAGGCGTTCGACCTCCGCTCGGTGACGGTGGCCGGCCACTCGATGGGTGGGATGGCCCTCCTGCGCTTCCTGCGCCGCCACGCGAGGGTCGTCGCCGAGCGGGTCGGCGCTCTCGCCGTCGTCTCGAGCTCGGGCGGCCTCGACCTCCCCTTCGGGAGCGGGGGCCGGCTCGTGCCCCGGGCGGCCGAGCTGGCCGTCGCCGGGCACCGGCGGATCGATCGCCCGGGCTCGGTCCTCCTCCCCGGGGGCGCCGCGGGCGAGCGGCTCGCCCGGATGGCCTTCGGCCAGCGCCCGGCGCCAGAGGCGGTGCGAAGGACGCTCGATCTCAGCCGTGAGATGGCGCCCGCCTCGTTCGTCGCCTTCCTCCCCGAGCTCGCCCGCTTCGACGAGAAGGCGCCGTTCGACCCGCCCGGCGTCCCGTCCGTCGTCGTGGTGGGGGACCGGGACCGGCTCACCCCACCCCGCTACGGCGCCGCGGTCGCCCGGAGCCTGCCCGGATCGCGCCTCGTCGTGTGGCGGGGAGCCGGCCACATGCTCATGTACGAGCGCCGGGAGGGGCTCGATTGGCTGCTCGACGAGCTCTCGGGCGCAGCGGCCGGCGGGCGGGACCTCGCGGCGGACCCTCGGTAGCATCCCAGCGTGCCGACCCTCGCGCTCGTGGAGGCCGACGCGAAGGCGTGCGTCGCCTGCCCGCTCGCGGCCACCCGCACCCAGGTGGTCTTCGCCCGCGGGGACGGCTCCTCCGGGCTCATGTTCGTCGGGGAGGCGCCCGGGCGGGACGAGGACCTGCAGGGCGCCCCGTTCGTCGGCCGCTCGGGCCAGCTCCTCGACCGCCTCGTGGCAGAGGAGCTTGGGCTCGCCCGGGACGAGTACTACGTCGCGAACGTCGTGAAGTGCCGGCCCCCCGGCAACCGGGACCCGCTCCCCGAGGAGATCGCCGCCTGCCACCACTTCCTCGACGCGCAGATCGGCGAGGTGGCGCCCCGGGTGATCGTCACGCTCGGGAACTTCGCCACCCGCTACCTGCTCGCCACGACCGAGGGGATCACCCGGCTCCGGGGCCGGAGCTACCCCTACCGGGACGGCATCGAGATCGTCCCGACCTTCCACCCTTCGGCCGCGCTCCGCTCGGGCGGGGCGGTGGTGGCCGACATGAGGGCGGACCTCATCCGGGCGAAGCGGGCTCTCGCGAGATGATCCCACGCCGCACGAGGAGCACCTCGCCCGACGAGACCCGGGCCGCCGGCCGGGCCCTCGCCGGCGCGCTCGAGCCCGGCGACGTCGTCCTCCTCGTCGGCGGCCTCGGGGCGGGCAAGACGACGTTCGTGCAGGGGGTGGCCGAGGGCCTCGGCGTCACCGAGGACGTGACGAGCCCGACCTTCACCCTCTGCCAGCTCTACCGGGGCCGGCTGCGGGTCCTGCACGCCGACCTGTGGCGACTCGAGCGCCTCGCCGAGGTCGTCGACCTCGCCCTCGACGAGGGGCTCGAGGAGGGCGGGGTGCTCCTTGCGGAGTGGGGCGAGGGCGCCGAGGAGCTCTTCGGGGAGGAGGCGCTCGTCGTCACCTTCGACCAGGGCGAGGGTGAGACGGACCGGGAGATCACCTTCGAGCCCCGCGGTGGCCGGTGGTCGTACCGCATCGAGGCGGCGTGACCCGCGTCCTTGCCATCGAGTCGGCCACCGGGGCCGTCGGTGCCGCCCTCTGCGAGGACGGCCGGGTCGTGGCCGAGCTCACCGTCCACACCGCCCGCCGGCACGTGGAGCTGCTCCATCCGGCGATCGACGAGGTCTGCTCGCTTGCCGGCATCCGCCTCGGCGACCTCGGCGCCGTCGGCGTCGACGTCGGGCCAGGCCTGTTCACCGGCATCCGCGTGGGCGTCGCGGCCGCGAAGGCCATCGCGCTCGCCCTCGACCTGCCGGCGGTCGGGGTGACGAGCCTCGAGGCGCTCGAGGCGGCCGCCTCTGCCACGGTGCCGGCGGGCGGGGTCGTGGTGCCGGTCGTGGACCTCCGCCGGGGTGAGGTGGGCTGGTCGGTCGGCGGCAAGGTCGGCTGGGGCCGGCCCGAGCGGCTCGTGGAGCAGCTCTCGGCCGCACTCGGCGGCGGCGAGGGGCCTTCTCCGTCGGTGGTGCTCGCCGGCGACGGTGCCCTTCGCTACCGGGAGCTGCTCGAAGCTCCGCCGGGAGGCGCCGGTGCGTGGCGGGTCGCCGGGAGCCTTGTCGCCACGCCTCCGGTAGCCTGCGTGGCCGTGCTGGCCTGCGCCGCGTTGTCCGAGGGGCGCGAGGTGGACGCCGCCCGTCTCGCCCCGTGCTACCTACGCGAGGCCGACGCCCGGATCAACTGGACGACACGGCACGACCGGCCCCAGGAAGGCAGATGACGGTGTCCCTCTGGCGAGCTGCCGCCCACCGGCGCAGCCGGCACCAGGCCGGCGGCGACGGGGTCGTGATCGCGCCCATGCGCCGGCGCCACCTCAAGTCCGTCGTCGCGATCGAGCAGCAGGTCTTCCCGACGCCGTGGTCCCTCTCGCTCTACCTCTCCGAGCTAGCGATGGGGTCGAACCGCTCCTACGTCGTGGCGCTCGGGCCCGGGAGCGAGGTGGTCGGCTATGCCGGGCTGATGCTGGCCGTCGGGGAGGGGCACGTGACGACGATCGGCGTCTCTCCCCGCTGGCAGCGCCGCGGGATCGGCCGCCGGCTCCTGTTCGAGCTGGCCACGACGGCCCGCTCCCGGGGCGCCGAGGACCTCACGCTCGAGGTCCGGGTGACCAACACGGGCGCCCAGGCGCTCTACCACGAGTTCGGGTTCGCCCCGGCCGGGATCCGCAAGAACTACTACGCCGAGGTCAACGAGGACGCGATCGTGATGTGGGCGCATGAGATCCAGTCCGAGGAGTACGGCCGCCGGCTCGAGCTCATCGCCGGCCGGATCGGCTCCGCCGGCGCGAAGCCGAGCGACGGCGCCCCCGCCGGCGGCCGGCTCAGCCTCGGCGAGGGGGAGCCGGCGACGTGACGAGCGGGCGCGTTCTCGCCATCGAGACCTCGTGCGACGAGACGGCGGCGGCCGTGGTCGACGGCGGCCGCACGGTCGTGTCGAGCGTCGTGTCGAGCCAGGTCGACCTCCATGCCCGCTACGGCGGCGTCGTGCCCGAGCTCGCGAGCCGGGCCCATACCGAGCTCATCGTGCCCGTCGTCACCGAGGCGCTCGCCGGAGCGGGCCTCGACCCGCAGGGGCGGGGCGAGCGCCCCGTCGAGGCAGTGGCGGCCACCGTCGGGCCGGGCCTCGTCGGCGCCCTCCTCGTCGGGGTGTCGGCCGCCAAGGCCCTTGCCATGGCCTGGGAGGTCCCCTTCGTCGGGGTCAACCACCTCGAGGGCCACCTGTACGCCTCGCTCCTCGAGGACCCCGACCTCGAGATGCCGGTCGCCATCCTCCTCGTCTCGGGCGGGCACACCCTGCTCGTGTCGATGGAGGGTCCGGGCCGCTACGAGGTGGTCGGCCGGACCCGGGACGACGCCGCCGGGGAGGCCTTCGACAAGGTCGCCCGGTACCTCGGCCTCGGCTACCCCGGTGGCCCGGCCATCGACCGGGCGGCCCGCGCCGGCGACCCGGCCGCGGTCGCGCTGCCCCGGGCCTGGCTCGAGGAGGGCTCGCTCGACTTCTCGTTCTCGGGGCTGAAGACGGCAGTGGTCAACCACGTGAGGGCTCACCCGGAGGTGGCGACCGAGGACGTGGCGGCCTCGTTCCAGCGCGCCGTCGTCGACGTGCTCGTCGCGAAGGCGCTCGAGGCGGCGAGGCGGATCGGCGCCCGGGGGATCTGCCTCGCCGGGGGGGTCGCCGCCAACTCCGAGCTGCGGGAGCGGGCGACGGCGGGCGGCGAGGCGGCCGGGCTCAGGGTCTTTGTCCCCTCACGCTCGATGTGCACCGACAACGCGGCGATGATCGGGGCGGCCGGCTACTTCCGGCTGCGCGGGGTCGGGCCGAGCAGCCTCGGGACGGGGGCCGAGCCATCGCTCGGGATGCGGGAGCCAGGGGCGACCCTCGGCTGACGAGTGGCGGCCCGGGCCGTGACGCTCGAAGCAGCCGCTGTGCTGGGCTTCTGGCACTCTCGCCCCCCGGTTGCCAGCCGGCCCCGGAGTTGCTATCGTTAGCACTCAGAACGTGAGAGTGCTAACGGAGCCAGATCAGGAGGCCCCTTCAATGAACCTGCAACCACTCGAGGACCGCATCGTCGTGCGTCCGAGCGAGTCGGAGGAGACCACCGCCTCCGGCCTCGTCATCCCCGACACCGCCAAGGAGAAGCCCCAGCAGGGCGAGGTGCTCGCCGTCGGCCCGGGCCGCCGGGCAGACAACACGGGCGAGCTCATCCCGCTCGACGTCGCCGTCGGCGACAAGGTCGTCTACTCCAAGTACGGCGGCACCGAGATCACGATCGAGGGCGAGGACCTGCTCATCCTCTCGAGCCGGGACGTCCTCGCCAAGGTGGGCAAGTAATGGCCAAGCAGCTGGCGTTCGACGAGTCGGCCCGGCGCCGCCTCGAGGCCGGCGTCAACAAGCTGGCCGACACCGTCAAGGTGACGCTCGGGCCGAAGGGCCGCAACGTCGTGCTCGACAAGAAGTTCGGCGCCCCGACGATCACCAACGACGGCGTCACCATCGCCCGTGACATCGAGCTCGAGGACCCCTACGAGAACATGGGGGCCCAGCTCGTGAAGGAGGTGGCGACGAAGACGAACGACGTCGCCGGGGACGGGACGACGACGGCCACCGTGCTCGCCCAGGCCCTCGTGCGCGAGGGCCTGCGCAACGTGGCGGCCGGCGCCAACCCGATGGCGCTGAAGCGCGGCATCGAGGCCGCGGTCGCCGCCGCGGTCGAGTCGATCCGCAACCAGGCCAGAGAGATCGAGGGCCGCAAGGAGATCGCCCAGGTCGCGGCGATCTCGGCCGCTGACGAGAGCATCGGCGAGGTGCTCGCCGAGGCGATCGACAAGGTCGGCAAGGACGGCACGGTCACGGTCGAGGAGTCGAACACCTTCGGGCTCGAGCTCGAGTTCACCGAGGGCATGCAGTTCGACAAGGGCTACCTCTCGCCCTACTTCGTGACCGACCCCGAGCGCCAGGAGGCGGTCCTCGAGGATCCCTACATCCTCGTCGTCAACTCCAAGGTGAGCTCGGTCCACGACCTCGTGCCCGTGCTCGAGCGAGTCATGCAGTCGGGCAAGCCGCTGCTGCTCATCGCCGAGGACGTCGAGGGCGAGGCGCTCGCCACCCTCGTGGTCAACAAGATCCGCGGGCTGTTCTCCTCGGTCGCCGTGAAGGCGCCGGGCTTCGGCGAGCGGCGCAAGGCGCAGCTCGGCGACATCGCCGTGCTGACCGGCGCCCAGGTCATCTCCGAGGAGGTCGGCCTCAAGCTCGAGAACACCACGCTCGACCTGCTCGGCCGGGCGCGCCGGGTCGTCGTGACCAAGGACGACACGACGATCATCGACGGCGCCGGGGCCGAGGAGGACGTGAAGGGCCGGATCGCCCAGATCAAGCGTGAGATCGAGGACACCGACTCCGACTGGGACCGGGAGAAGCTGCAGGAGCGGCTCGCGAAGCTCGCCGGCGGCGTCGCCGTGGTCAAGGTCGGGGCCGCGACCGAGATCGAGCTCAAAGAGAAGAAGCACCGCATCGAGGACGCCCTCTCGGCCACCCGGGCCGCCCTCGAGGAGGGCATCGTCGCCGGTGGCGGCACCGCCCTCGTCCGCAGCCGGGCTGCCCTCACCAAGGTGATCGACTCCCTCACCGGCGACGAGCAGACCGGCGCCCGCTCGGTCCACCGGGCCCTCGAGGAGCCGCTCAAGTGGATCGCCATCAACGCGGGCCTCGAGGGAGCGGTGCAGGTGCGCCACGTCGAGGAGACCGAGGGCGCCGTCGGGCTGAACGCCCTCACCGGCAAGCTCGAGGACCTCGTGAAGGCCGGCGTCACCGACCCGGCGAAGGTCACCCGCTCGGCGCTGCAGAACGCCGCCTCGATCGCGGCGCTCCTGCTCACGACCGAGGCGATCATCGCCGACAAGCCGGAGAAGCAGCCCGCCGCGGCAGCGCCCTCGCCGGGCGGCGGCATGGGGATGATGTGACGGGCTAACGCGCCGTCAGCTCCTCTGACAGAGCCGGGCCGTTGGCCCGGCTCTGTCGCGTGGCCGGCGAGCAGCGAGCGCCACGGGCCGCAGCGGCCCATCACCGCTCGACCCCGTGACGGGCGAGAGCGCTCGATCGGCACCGGCCTTCGCACTGCGTCGTCGCGTAATCTGCCCCGGTGCAGCATCGGGCCGGCATGCCGTCGCGCGGGCGGAGGCCGGCACGCAGCCTCCCTGCTCGTCCCGGCCCGGATCGCCGCTCCGGTCCCCTCGCCGGCTCGCCTCGGCACCTTGCCGGTGCAGCCGGCGCAAGGGCGCCGGGGGTGAGCAGCGACCGGTGAGGCGGGGCGGCTGGCGGCGTCACCGGCAGGACGCCGCGGGTGTGGCGTCGGTCGTCGCCATGGCGCTCGCCTACCTGTCCCCGGCCGTGAAGGACGGGCTCGCCTTCGGGCCCTACGACGCGGCCGCCGACGGCACCATCGGCAACCTCGGCACCCTACGCCAGCTCCCGCTCCACAACCGGCTGAACGGGGACGTCGTCAACCAGGCGATCCCGTGGAACACCCTCGACTGGCGGCTCGTGCACGCGGGGCAGCTGCCCTTGTGGAACCCCTACAACGTGCTCGGCCTGCCTCAGCTGTTCAACTTCGAGTCGGGCGCCTTCAGCCTGCCCGCGCTCGCCGGCTACGGCGTGCCGCTCCGCCTCGCCTTCACGGTGACCGTGCTCGTGAAGCTGCTCGTTGCCGGTCTTGGCACCTACCTGCTCTGCCGCCAGCTCGCCGTCCACCCCCTGCCCGCCGCCGCCGGTGCCGTCTCGTTCATGCTCTCGGGCGGGTTCGCGAGCTGGCTCGGCTGGTCGCTGAGCGGGGTGGTGGCCTTCGCCCCGCTCGTCTGCGCCTTCATGCTGCTCGCCTACCGGGAGCGCCGCCCCCGCTATGTGGTCCTCCTCGCCCTCTCGGTCATGTTCGCCTACTACGGCGGCTTTCCGGAGATGTACGCCCTCTTGGCGGGGGCGCTGGTGGGCTTTTCGGCCGGGGCCGCCGCCACGCTCCTTGTGACGCGCCGGCGGGTCTCGCTCGAGGGCGGTGCCCGGGTGCTCGGTGGCCTCGTCCTCGGCTCGGGCCTCGCCTGCCCGCTCCTTCTGCCCGGCGCGCAGGTCCTCCGGCTCTCGACTCACGCCGCCACGCACGGCATCCCGGCAGGGACCGGGATCTCCCGCCTCTCCCTCCTCGTGAGCGCCGGCTACTACGGCCTCCCCGTGAAGGGGAGCGTGACCTTCCCGCACGTCAACTTCTACGAGACCGTCTCCTACGTCGGCATCGTGGCGATCGCGGCGGCGGCCGTGGGGCTCGTGCTGGCGAGGCGGCAGGCCGCCGTCGTCGGCCTCGGGCTCCTCACGCTCGTCAGCCTCGTCGCCTCGTACCGGATCGGGAACGCGAAGTGGGTGGGGGAGCTGTTCGCCGCGGTCGGCCTCCACTCGGTCCACCCGAGCCGGGTCCGCCTCGTCGCCGCCCTCGGCATCTGCTGCCTCGCCGCGGTCGGCCTCGACCGCCTGCTCTACCAGCCTGGGCGGGCCACCCGGCGGGCCTGGCTCGCAGCTTCCGTGCTCGCGGCGGGCCTCGTCGGAGCGCTCTGCTGGTCCTCGGCGGCGGAGCACCTGAGAGGCATCGAGGCAACGGAGCGCTTCCACGCCCTCATCTGGCCGGTGGGGCTCGCCGTCGCTCTCCTCGCTGCCGCGCTCGCCGCCACACTGGCCGGCCGGTCGAGCGCACGCGCCGCGGTGCCGGGAGCGATGCCGGCGCGCTGGCGGCTCCCGCTCGGCCTCGGGCTGGCGGGGCTCCAGGGGGCCTTCGTCCTGTTCGCCGGAGTCGGGCTCAACTCCTGGTCCCACACGGGGCTGCGGGAGTACCCGGCTGCGGTCGAGCTCCGCCACGTCGTCGGGCGGGGCATCGTCGCCTTCGACGGCCCGCCCGGCCTGCCGCCGACGCAGTGGCCGCAGCTCGGCTTCTACCCGAACCTCAACATGCTGTACCAGGTGACGGAGTTCGCCGGCCACGACCCGGTCCTTCCGGCCGCCTACGCCCGCACCTGGCCGGTGCCGCCGGCGCGCGGAGCGGGGGCTCCCCGGCGCCCGAGGTTGAGCGCCCTCGACATGCCCGAGATCACCTCGGCAGCAGAGGCCCGCCGGTATGGGATCTCGTACCTTCTCGTCCCGCCCGGACGCGCGCTTCCGCCCGGAACCTCGCACGTGGCGACGGTTGGCGGAGAGCAGGTGGCGAGGGTGGAGGGCGCCTCCCGCTTCTTCTTCGCCGGCGCCGGGGGCGCGAGGGTGCTCTCGTGGTCGGAGCCGTCGGACAACCGCTTCGTCGTGCACGTCGACGCCCCGTCTGCGCTCCGGTCCCGCCGTGAGCTCGTGCTGGCGATCACGCGGCTGCCCGGCTTCTCGGTGACCGCCGGCGGCCGGACCCTCAGGGTCCGGCCCTACGGCCGCTTCGAGATGGCGGTCACGGTGCCCGAGGGAGTCTCGACGCTGCGCGTCACCTACTGGCCGGGCACGTTCACCGACGGGCTCGTGGTCGCAGCCGCCTCCCTCGCCCTCCTCGTCACCTGGTCCGTGCTGGCGCCGGTGCTCGGGCGGCGCCGTGCTGCCGCCCACCGGCGCAGGGCGCCGGCGGTGGCTCTCCGGCGCCGGTGAATAGGCTCGGCTGATGCCAGCGCACCGAGCTCGCCGCCGGCACCGCTACTGGCCCGACGTGGCCGGTGTAGGGGCGGTCGTCGCTCTCGCGTGCGCGTACCTGTCCCCGGCGCTGAAGGACGGCCCCGGTTTCGGCTCGTTCGATCTCGTCCTCCCGCTCACGAGCCTCGGGGCCGGCACGTACCGGCTCCCGGCGTTCAACCGGGTCAACTCCGACTCGGTCTCCCAGATGAACGTCTGGAACGGCCTCGACTGGCGGGCGATCCACGCCGGGCAGTTCCCGCTCTGGAACGGGCTCTCCCTCCTCGGCCTGCCCCACTTCCTCAACTTCGAGTCGGCGGTCCTCAGCCTGCCGGACCTCGTGAGCTACGCCGTGCCGCTCCGGTTCGCCTTCCTCACCGCCGTGCTCGTGAAGATGGTGATCGCCGGCACGGGCGCCTACCTCCTGGCCCGGGTGGTCGGCCTGCGGCCACTTGGCGCCTCATTCGCCGGCATCACGTTCATGCTGTCCGGCGCCTTCGCCAACTGGCTCGCCTGGCCGCTCAGCGACGTGGTCGCCTGGCTCGGGTGGATCGCGGCGTTCGCCATCCTCGCCTACACGAGGCCTGGTCAGGTCCGCTACGTCGCCGGCCTCGCGGTGGCCGTGGCCTTCTGCGGCTACGGAGGCTTCCCGGAGGCGAACGTCTTCGTCGCCGTGGCCCTTGTGGTGATGGCGGTCGCCGTCGTGCTCTGGGCGCCGCTGTGGCGCCGGTGGAGCGTGCCGGCGAGGGAGGCGCCGGGCTCCGGTCCCGGAGCGGTGCTGGCGGTGTCGCCGGCCGGCACTGCTGCTACGGAGGGTCCGCAGCCAGCCAACCACCCCCACGCCGATGTGGCGGCGGGGATCGGGCGCGTCTTTTGCGGAGTGGTCGCCGGGGCGCTGCTCGCGATGCCGCTCTGGTTCCCCGGGGTGCAGATCCTCGCCATCTCGCACCGCACGGCCGAGCAGCACTTCGCCTCACTGCCGGCGCGCAGCCTCTCGCTCCTGCTCGCCCAGGGCTACTACGGCCTGCCGACGGGGAGGAACCCGTTCTTCCTCACGGGCTGGAACTACTACGAGAGCGTGAGCTACGTCGGGGTCGTCGTCGTGGTGCTGGCGCTCGTGGCCCTCGTGCGGTGGTGGCGGCACCCGACCGTCGTGGCGCTCGGCGCGTGCTGCCTCGTCGTTGTCCTCACGGCCTACCAGTTCGGCTCGCTCCACCTCCTCGGCGCCCTTCTCGGCAAGGTGGCGCCGGAGGTGCTCTGGGCGAGGTTCCGCTCGGTGCTCGGCCTTCCCGTCGGGCTACTGGCGGGGATCGGGCTCGAGACCCTGCGGGGGCCGAGCCGCTCCCGGCGTGTCCTTCTCACCTACGCCGCCGGGACCGCGCTCGCTGCGGCGGCGCTCGTGGCCCTCGCTCTGCACGGCGACCTCGCGACGCCCCTCGAGACCTCGGTGCGCGAGCGGAGCCTCATCTGGCCCTTCGCGAGCCTCGCGGTTCTCGTCGTCGCCGGGCTCGGCTACGTCGCGACGGGAGGGCGGCAGGGTGCGCCACGGGCGGTGAGCGCGCTGCCCTCGCTCGGGCTGTGGTGCACGAGCGCGGCCTTCCTGCTGTTCGCCGGGGTCGGCATCAACGGCTACAGCCACGCCTACTTCCCCTCGACGCCGGCCATCGAGGAGCTTCACCACATCGTGGGCTCGGCGCTCGTCGGGGTCGACGACAACGTGCCGGCCACGGTGGAGCAGTTCGTGCCGGTCGGCTTCTACCCGGAGGTCAACGTCGCCTACGGGATCGCCGAGTTCACGGGCCACGACCCGGTCCTTCCCCAGCTGTACTTCCGGGCCTTCGCGCCGGCGGAGGCGAAGGGCGGCCCGGGCTTCTTCGAGCCGGACATCACGAGCGTCGCCAAAGCGCGCCGTTACGGGATCGGCTATATCCTCGCCGCTCCCGCGGCGGCACCCGTCCCCGGGGCCCGCCTCGTGGCGAGGGTCGCCGGTGACCCCCTCTACGCGGTCCCCGGGGCCTCGCGGCTCTCGCTCGTGCCGGCCACCGGGTCGTCGGGCCGCCTCCTCGAGGTGAGGCACCCGTCGAGCTCGGAATGGGACGCCGTCACCTCGACGACGGGACCGGCCCGCCTCGTCGTGCGGGTGAGCGCGGTTCCGGGCTGGCACGCCACGATCGACGGCCACCCAGCCCGGCTCGTCCGGACCGACGAGGTGATGTGGTCGCTCGCCCTTCCCCCCGGCCGGCACCGGGTCCGGGTCTGGTACCTGCCGGACCGGATCGCCGAGGGTGTCGCCATGGCGGCCGGCGGTGCTCTCTTGCTCGCCGCGCTCGGCGGAGCCGGCTGGTGGCGGCGCCGGGGCAGGGGTGCCGGGAGCAAGAGGGGGCCGGCGAAGCCCGGCGATCCTGGTCGGAGCGCCGGTGGGGCGGGGATCTTCTCGCTCGCCTCGCTCCTCGCCCCGGCCGAGGGCCCGAGCACGAAGGGTGGGCGGCGATGAGCTACCGGCAGGCGATCCCCCGCCCCGAGGGCGCCGAGCGAGTGGAGCCCGAGGCGGCCTTCGCCCGGCTCGGGGCCGGAGAGGCGGACCAGCTCACCGCGGTCGAGGTCGTCGAGCGGGCCTTCGGCGGCAGGGTCGAGCCGGACGGGCTCGGCTCGGGGCGGATCGCTGCCGCCGTGCTCATCCCGCTCCTTCGGGGCGAGGGCGGCGGGCTCGACGTCGTCGTCATCAGGCGGGGGGTCCATCTCCGCTCCAACCCGGGGGAGATCGCCTTCCCGGGAGGACGGATCGAGCGGGGGGAGACGCCGGCGGCGGCGGCGCTTCGCGAGACCCACGAGGAGGTCGGCCTCGCCCCGTCGGCGGTCCGGCTCCTCGGGGCGCTCCCTCCGGTGGCGAGAGCCTCGCGCCCCGAGCCGATCGCGGCCTTCGTCGGCCTCGTCGAGGGACGTCCCCGCCTCTCAGCGAACCCGATGGAGGTGGACGCCGTGATGACCGTCCCCCTCGCGGAGCTGGCGGACCCGAGCCGCTACTGGGAGGAGCGCTGGGTGAGGGACGGGATCGAGTGGCGGATGCCCTTCTTCGAGCTCGGCGACGACGTGCTGTGGGGGGCGAGCGCCCGCATGCTCGTCATGCTCTTCGAGCGCCTCACGGCCTCCAGGTAGGCTCGTCCGAGGTGGGAGAGATCGATATCGGCATCGGCAAGTCCGGCCGGCGCGCCTACGCCCTTGACGATGTGACAGTGGTGCCGACGCGCCGCACCCGCGACCCGGACGACGTCGACCTCTCCTGGGCGATCGAGGGCTATCGCAACGGGCTGCCGTTCCTCGCTGCGGCCCTCGACGCGGCCGTGAGCCCGACCCGGGCCGTCGAGATCTCGAGGCTCGGGGGGATCGGCGTGCTCAACCTCGAGGGCCTCTGGACCCGCTACGAGGACCCGGAGCCGGTGCTCGATCGGATCGCGGCGGCCGGCGACGACGAGGCGGCGGCGGTCCTGCGCGCCGCCTACGAGGAGCCGGTGAAGGCCGAGCTCGTGACGGCGCGCATCCGGGAGATCGGGAGCGCCGGCGTCGTCACCTGCGGCGCCCTCACGCCGCAGCGCACGACGGAGTTCGCGAAGGCCGTCGTCGACGCCGAGCTGGACCTGCTCGTCGTGCAGGGGACCGTCGTCTCGGCCGAGCACGTCTCACGGACCCGGGAGCCGCTCAATTTGAAGCGATTCATCCGCGAGTACGAGATCCCCGTCATCGTGGGGGGCTGCACCTCCTACCACGCCGCCCTCCACCTGATGCGCACCGGGGCGGTCGGCGTCCTCGTCGGCGTGGGCTCCGGCGACGCGTCGACGACGGCCTCGGTGCTCGGCATCGGCGCCCCGCAGGCCACGGCGATCGCGGATGCCGCCGCCGCCCGCTCCCGGCATCTCGAGGAGACCGGGGTCTACGCGCAGGTCATCGCGGATGGTGGCATCAACCGGGGCGGCGACCTCACGACGGCGATCGCGTGCGGCGCCGACGCCGTCGTGCTCGGCACGGCGCTCGCTGCCGCCGACGACGCTCCGGGTCGGGGCTACGCGTGGGGCATGGCGGCGTTCCACCCGACCCTTCCGCGGGCCAAGCGGGTCCGGGTCGAGCCGGCCGGCACCCTCGAGGAGATCCTCGTCGGGCCGGCCCGCTCGAGCGACGGCCGGGCGAACCTGTTCGGGGCGCTCCGGGCTGCCATGGCCATGTGCGGCTACGAGACCCTGCGCGAGTTCCACAAGGCCGACGTCGTGGTGCGCGAGCGCTGACCGGCCCGCCCGGCATGGAGTACTTCCCGCCGATCGAGCCGTACGACCACGGGCTGCTCGAGGTCGGCGACGGCCAGGAGGTCTATTTCGAGCAGTCCGGGAACCCCGAGGGGGCGCCGGTCGTGATGCTGCACGGCGGTCCGGGCTCGGGCTGCTCGCCCGGCTACCGGAGGCCGTGGGACCCGGCGGTCTACCGGATCGTCTGTGTCGACCAGCGCGGGTGCGGCAGGAGCCGGCCCCGCGTCGAGGCCATGACCGACCTCTCGGCGAACACGACCCCCCACCTCCTCGGCGACATCGAGCGGCTGCGAGCGCACCTCGGCATCGAGCGGTGGCTCGTCTGGGGCGGGTCGTGGGGCTCCACGCTCGCCCTCGCCTACGCCGAGGCGCACCTCGAGCGGGTGACCGGGATGATCCTCATCTCGGTGACGATGACCCGCCCCGGCGACGTGCACTGGCTCTACCACGAGGTCGGCCGCTACCTGCCGGAGGCCTGGGACCGCTTCCGGTCCGGCGTGCCGGAGGCGAGCCGGGACGGCGACCTCGTCGCCGCCTACGACCGGCTCCTCAACGGCTCGTTCGACCCGGGCGTGCGGGAGGCGGCAGCGCTCGCCTGGTGCGAGTGGGAGGACGCCGTGCAGTCGCTCGAGCCCGGGTGGGCGCCGAGCCCGAGGTACGCCGACCCGGCCTTCCGGATCACCTTCGCCCGGCTCTGCGCCCACTACTTCAGCCACGCCGCCTGGCTGCGAGACGGCCAGCTGCTCGAGGAGGCCCACCGGCTCGCCGGCATCCCCGGGATCCTCATCCACGGGCAGTTCGATCTCGGCGGCCCTGCAGACGTCCCGTGGCTCCTCGCGAGGGCGTGGCCCGATGCGGAGCTCCACCTCGTCGCGACGGGCCACTCCGGAGGCGAGGAGATGACCGAGCGGTACCTCGAGGCGACGCACCGTTTCGCCCAGCTCGGCCTCCGGGGCAGGGGGGCGGCCGCCGGGTAGCCTTCGGCGATGGCGAGCTCGTTCGACACCGTCCTCGTCGTCGACTTCGGGGCGCAGTACGCGCAGCTGATCGCGCGCCGGGTCCGGGAGGCCCACGTCTACTCCGAGATCGTGCCGGCGTCGACGAGCGTAGCTGAGATGCTCGCCCGCCGCCCGAAGGGGATCATCCTCTCCGGCGGGCCGAAGTCGGTCTACGCCGACCACGCCCCGAGCGTTGACCCGGGCATCTACGACTCGGGCGTGCCGGTGCTCGGCATCTGCTACGGGGCCCAGCTTCTCACCGCCCAGCTCGGCGGCGAGGTGGTCCGGACCGGCACCGGGGAGTACGGCCGCACGGAGCTGCGGCGCATGTCCGGCGCGCGAGGCTCCGCCCTGCTCGCCGGATGGCCCACCTCGTCGACCGTGTGGATGAGCCATGGCGACTCGATGGTGGCGCCGCCCCCGGGCTTCGAGGTGACCGCCTCGAGCGACGGCGCTCCCGCCGCGGTCGTCGAGGATCCCGAGCGGCGGGTCTACGGCGTCCAGTTCCACCCGGAGGTGGTGCACACCGAGCGGGGGCAGGAGCTGCTGAAGCGCTTCCTGTTCGAGGTCTGCGAGTGCCGCCCGACCTGGACCCACACCTCGGTGATCGAGACGGCGGTGGAGGCGGTGCGGGCACAGGTCGGCGCCGAGCGAGTGCTCTGCGCCCTGTCCGGCGGGGTCGACTCGTCGGTCGCCGCCGCCCTCGTCCACAAGGCGGTGGGCGACCAGCTCACCTGCGTGTTCGTCGACACGGGCCTCATGAGGGCCGGGGAGGGGGGGCAGGTCGAGGCCGCCTTCCTCCGCCAGTTCCACGTCGACCTCGTCCACGTGAAGGCCGAGGAGCGGTTCTTCGAGGCACTCGAGGGCGTGACCGAGCCCGAGGCGAAGCGGAAGATCATCGGCGAGCTGTTCATCCGCATCTTCGAGGAGGTGGCCGCCGAGCGCCGGGACGTGAGGTTCCTCGTCCAGGGGACGCTCTACCCCGACGTGATCGAGTCGGGGACGGACGACGCCGCCACGATCAAGTCGCACCACAACGTGGGCGGCCTGCCGAAGGAGATGGAGCTCGACCTCGTCGAGCCGCTCCGCCTGCTGTTCAAGGACGAGGTGAGAGCGATCGGGATCGAGCTCGGGCTCCCAGAGGAGCTCGTGTGGCGCCAGCCGTTCCCGGGGCCGGGGCTCGCCGTGCGGATCGTGGGCGAGGTGACGCCCGAGCGGGTGGAGATCCTCCGGCGTGCCGACGAGATCGTGCTCGAGGAGGTGCGGGCGGCCGGGCTCGACCGGGAGCTGTGGCAGTACTTCGCCGTGCTTCCCGCGATCCGGTCCGTCGGCGTCATGGGGGACGAGCGGACCTACGCCTACCCGATCGTCATCCGCGCCGTCACGTCCGAGGACGCGATGACGGCGGACTGGGCGAGGCTCCCCTACGACCTCCTCGAGAAGGTGTCGCGCCGGGTGATCGGCGAGGTGCCCGGCGTGAACCGGGTCGTCTACGACGTCACGTCGAAGCCGCCGGGCACGATCGAGTGGGAGTAGGCAACAGCCGGGGGTAGCGGGCCGGGACCTCGCCGCCCCACGCCGGCGGGGGTCCGGGAGCTCGCGAGCCGCCCTCAGGCCGGCGTCCGGAGCCGCCGACCCCGGAACAGGCGGGCGAGCGCGCGCCAGCCCAGCATCGGGAGGGCGAGGAAGCCGAGCGCCACGGCGACGAAGGCTGCCGCCGTGCCCTGCCCCGCCGCGACGCGCAGCACCATGCCGAGCACGACGCAGCAGAGCCAGGCTGCCACCCCGGTCGGGAGGAGTGCCGCCGGCCTCCTCCAGGCGGAGCCTGCCAGCCACCCCGCCGCCATCCCGGCGAGGAACGGCCACGCCGTCGACGCGATGCCCGCCAGGCTCTCGCCCTTCGCGTGAGCCGAGCGGCCGATGACGACGAAGGCGATGACGCCGAGGACGTCGAACCCGAGGAGGAAGGGCGAGAAGGTCCCCGCCGAGCCGGAGCCGGCGCGGCTGTTCGGGGCCCCGTCAGGCGCCATCGAGCCGGGCCCGGAGAGAGAGGGCGAGCTCGCGCTGGCGCCCCGGGGTGACCCACTCGGCCTCCGGCCGGCGAAGGTGCTCGAACACGTTAGGGCCGAGCCGCTCCCTTGCTGCCCCCGGCCGCCTCGCCACGACGTGGAAGTGGAGGTGCCGGAACCCCTCTGCCTCGGAGAACTGCGCGAGGTAGGTCTTCTCGCAGCCGAGCTCGTCGTGGAGCGCCCTGCTGACGCGCTGGACGAGCGGCCCGAGGTCGGCGGCCTCCGCCGCAGTGAGCTCGACGATCGTCTCGACGTGGCGGCGGGGGAGGAGAATGAGCCACCCCTCGGCGGACGAGTTGAAGGCGTGGGCGACCCGCCAGGTCGCGGTGACGAGGATCCGCTCGCGCTCCTCGGCGGCGGCGCCGAGAGCCTCCTGCTCGCATGAGTAGCATCCAAGCGGTGCGACGTCCGGAGCCGCGTCGGCGCGCCCTCTGGTGGGCTCAGGTGGCATTGCCCCACTCTGCCAGAGGTTCGCAGCCCCGCTACCGGCGACCGTCGCACCGCCGCTCCGGCCGACCGGCCTCGGTGTCCTGCCAGGCGCTCGCGGGGGCACGTGCTCGGACCGCTCGGGGTATTGACCACCGGTGACGGCGAGACAGGAGGCCGAGGGGTCGCCGGCAACGCAGGTCGGTGCTCCGGCGGAAGGGTCCGAGGCGGAGCAGGCCGGCGGGCCGGCGCCCCGTCCGCCCCCCCACGGGCGCATCCGTGCCCGCCTCGACGGGACGGACTGGCGCCTCGTCGCGAAGGGGGTGCTCCGGCACGCCAAGCGGGACCGGGTCACGGTCCTTGCGGGGAGCCTCGCCTACCGGTGGTTCCTCAGCCTCTTCCCGGCCATCATCGCCCTCCTCGGCGTCACCTCGTTGCTGCGGCTGCCGCAGAAGACGATCAGCGCGCTCGTGCACGGGGCCGGCACCGCTCTTCCCCCCGGCGCCTCGGAGGTGCTCTCCTCCGCCCTCACCCACGCCCACGAGAGGACGACGGGCGCCGCCGGCGCCGTCGTGGCGGCGTCGATCGTGGCGATCTGGAGCGCCTCGAGCAGCATGTCCGTGCTGCAGTCCAGCCTTGACATGGCAGAGGAGATCCCGAGCGACCGGAGGTTCCTCGCGAAGCGGGTCGTCGCCGTCGGCCTCATCCTCGCCGTTGCGGTGCTTGGCGGGGCGGCCTCGGCCCTGGTCGTCTTCGGCGCCCCGGTGGGGCGGGCCATCGACGGCGCCGTCCCCGTGGCCGGGACGGTGTTCGTCGCCGCCTGGACGGCGGTGCGCTGGGTGTCCGCGGTCGTGCTCGTGATGACGCTGTTCGCCGTCATCTACTGGATCGGCCCGAACCGCGAGTCGCCGCGGTGGACGTGGCTCTCGCCCGGCGCTCTCGTCGGGACGGTGGTCTGGGTCCTCGCCTCGTTAGCGTTCTCCCTGTTCACGTCGCACTTCGGGTCCTACGGGAGGACCTACGGCGCCTTCGCGGGTGTGGCCATCCTCATCTTCTGGCTCTACGTGAGCGGAGCCGCCGTCCTGCTCGGCGCGGAGATCAACGCAGAGGTCGCCCGGCTCTCCTCGGAGCGCTCCTCGGCACGGGCCGCGTCTTGATGATGCCCACCCCGCTGCCCGGCGTGGCGAGGGTCGGCGCGGCTGGGCTCGGGGAGCCTGGTCGCCGAGCCTCCTCGTGAGGTCGCCGGCTCGCACGGCGAACCCCGGCCGCCGGGAGAGGATGGCCGGGTCGCCGCTCGGTGCGGGGTCCGGGGAGGTCATCCAGAGCCACCGCGGAGCCGGACGGCGCCGCCAGTCCCGAGGTGACGAGCCGTGACGGCTCGTGGTTCACCGCGGAGATCCTCCTCGACGTCCACGACGGCGCCGCCGCCCACTCGAGCCAGCGCGGGCGGGCGGCCGCACCCCTGAGCGCGGCGCAGGGGCGCTGTGCGCCGTGCACCTCGTTGCGTGCGAGTCGGTACCTCGAGCACAGGGCAACGGCGCGGGCGTCGACGGCTGCCGGCATGTGGACCTCCTCGTGGCTTGGCCCTGGCCCCGTGCCGAAGCCGGCTGCCGCTGGGTCGTCGGGCAAGGTCCTCGCGTCCGCCCTCGCCGGGAGGACACGACTCGACGGGGTGCGTGGCCGAATCAACTGCGACGAGCCGGCAACCGGGACGGAGGGGCTTCCCAGACAAAGGGCGCAGCCACACCCGGATGGAGCAGGTGTGCGACGGCCATCCTGCCATCTCCGCGAGCTCGGAGCCGGTGGGTGTCGGGACGGCACCGGGCGGCGTGCCACGCTGCGCGTGCCACGCGGCCTACCCGAGTGGCCGCACCACCACGAGCGCCGTCGCCGTGCCCCCTGGCGTCGAGATCGTCATCGCCGAGAGGCGCACGCTCTCGCCGAGCCGCAGCGGCACCTGGCTGAACACCTCACCGCAGGTGCGCCCCTGCGCCGTGGAGAAGCAGGCGTAGTGCATCTCGGGATAGAGCGCGGACACCCGTCCGGCCACCGAGGGCACCGGCGTGGGCAGGCTCTGCCGTCCGGAGATCCAGAGGCCGACGAGCGAGGCGAGCATCGCCAAAAGGACGAGGAGAGCAAGCGTCCACGCTCGCCAGACGAGCCGGATCGTGCGCTCGCTCCACGAGTTGCCGAGACGGTGCGAGGAGGTGATGCTCGTCACGCCCGGGTCACCGCCAGCCGCAGGGACCGCTCCGAATGCTGCATCAGCCGCCTCCTTGCCCGTTCCTGCCGCCAGCGGGAATCGTACCGCCAAGTCGGTCAGGGCGCGAGACGCCGCGCGGGGCATAGTGGTCGGGCTGCAGGCCGATCTGCCGGAGCTGCCGGTGGCTCTACCCGCCGCCGAACGGGTCGAAGTCGTCGAGGCTCGGTTCGCCTCGAGGATCCGGCAGCCGGCGGGCCCCAAGTCCTCGTCGGCCAGAAGGACGCCTCCCTACCGAGCGGGTCGGCCAGAGCCAAGGAGCCGTTGGAGGCGAGACCGATCTCGCGCCGCCGACCGGCCGAAGGCGCGCCGGTGCTCTAAGACGGCCGAGCGAACGGCGCAGCCGGGGTGCGGAGCGCTCGGCTCGAAACCGCCTTCGTCACATCGGCAGGCGGTCGGCCGCGGTCGTGTCGGGTGGCGGCAGTAGCGGAGGTCCGGGTCGACCGATCGGTCCGTCCTCGCCACGGTGCCGGTCCTCCTCACCTGGAGCGCTTCACGGCCGGCGGATCCCGCCGCAGGCAGTTCGGCTGGCGAGAAAGGTTGCGCTCATTGAGGTACTTGCGCGACTGAGTTGCATCCGCTATAGTGACGTCTCGCAAGCGCTCATCGGCTGGTTATTGTGACAATCCGGCGGGAGCAGTAGGTCTTCCGGACGGAATTGTCGCCACAGCCATTGTGTTAACTTGGGTCGGCATGAGCCGGCCTATTTGCGCGTCCGAGGAGCCATCGGATCCGCCGTACGAGGAGGCGCCGCCCCGGACAGCGGATCCAGGCTCTTCGCTGAGCGCTGACCCGGAGGTCCTCCT
>DATGKK010000051.1:0-25076 GCA_035294725.1 Acidimicrobiales bacterium
GAGCGCGAGCACGAGCTCGACCCCGGCGGGATCCTTGAGGTCGACTCCGATCGACCGCTTCCCCCGCTGCAGCACGTCCCAGGCGCTTCCCATCTCGTCGGGCCGGTCGGGGACCGTGGAGCCCCGCTCGACTCTCAGCACGTCGGCACCGAGGTCGGCGAGCACCATCCCTGCGAAGGGGCACGGGCCGATCCCGGCGAGCTCCAGCACTCTCACGGAGCTGAGCGGTCCGGTGCGCGTGGTCTCAGGCATGGCCGCATCTCAGCCCTCCCGCCGGGCCTGGCGCAAGGCGGGCGGAGCCGGGGATTCCACCCTCGTCGAGACGAACAATGGGAGAATGGACCTGGCACCCTCCTGCTCGCCCCCATCAAGGAGCCGCCAGCAATGGATCCGTCGGCAGCGTGACATGAGCGACGACACCGGGCGGACCCACGTCGTCGAGTCGTTCGCGCCAGGGCGCGTCAACCTCATCGGCGACCACACCGACTACACCGGGGGCTACGCGATGCCGATGGCCATACAGCTCGGCACCGAGGTCGTGTTCACCCCTGAGCCCGACTCTCCTCTCGTCGAGCTCAGCTCCACCTGCGACCCCGAGCTGGCCCGGGTCCCGGTTCTCCTCCCCGAGGACTCCTTCGAGATCGCCATGCTCCTTCCGGAGTGGGCCCGCTACGTCGGCGGCGTCGTGGCAGCCCTGCACCTCGCGCATGGCGGGCGGGGAGAGGTCTCCTCGGACCTGCCCCTCGGGGCAGGTCTCAGCTCGAGCGCCTCGCTCCAGCTCGCGCTCTGCCTCGCCCTCGCCGGCGGGCGCAACCCTGAGACCGGCGGCAGCCTCGCACGGCTCGCCCAGCAGGCGGAGCACCTTGCGAGCGGGGTCGAGACCGGGATCCTCGACCACCTCGCCATCGCCTCGGCCGTGAGCGGCCACGCCATGCTCCTCGACTGCCGTTCCCAGACCATCACCCAGGTCCAGGTGCCTGAAGGGGCCGAGATCGTCGTCGTCCACTGCGGCGTGAGCCGGTCGGTCCGCACGAGCGCCTATGCCGAGCGCCAGTGCCAGTGCGCGGCCGTGCAAGCGGAGATCGGACCGCTCAGGGAGGCCACCGTCCAGGACGTGGACCGGGTGAGCAACCCCCTGCTGCGCAAGCGGGCGCGACATGTCGTGAGCGAGAACGCCCGCGTGCTCGCCTTCGCGAGCGCCCTCCAAGGAGGCGATCTCGCCGAGGCCGGCGCCCTGATGACCGACTCCCACCACAGTCTCGCCTGGGACTTCGAGGTCTCGGTCCCCGAGCTCGACCAGCTCGTCGCCTGGCTGTGTGCTCAGGACGCGGTCTTCGGCGCCCGCCTCACCGGGGCGGGCATGGGCGGTTGCGCCGTCGCCCTCGCCGAGCCCGGCGCACTCGCACCCCGCCTCGCCGGCCGCCGGCACTGGGTCGTCCGGCCGAGCGCCGGCGCCTGCCTGCGCTGACACCTTCTCGGCGCCGCCGCTACGAGAGGCCGAGCAGCTCCCGCCGCTTGCGGTCGAACTCCGCGTCGGTGATGACCCCGAGCTCGTGGAGCCGCTCGAGCTCACGGAGCTGATCGCCGAGGGCCCCGCCGGGCATCCCGCCGGAACCGGGCACGGCCACAGCCGAAGGTGGCGCCGGGGCGGGCGCGGCGCTTGCTGTCACCGTCGGCGCGCCGTAAGGCGGTGTGACCGGCTCGGGGGGTGGCGGCGGAGGCACGGCCGGCTGAGGAGGAACGAGGGACGATCTGGCAGGCGCCCGCCAGTCTCCGGAGATGAGCTGGTTCACGAGCGACTGCATCTCGGCGGGGTGGCGCACGTCGGGAAAGGGCTCCTGACCGCTCGCCCCAGCCGACTCGATCGTGAGGCTGCCTGCGCCCACGAGCCGCTCGAACAGGGTCTGGTGGTAGGTGACGTCCTGCACCCTGTCGAGTGGGATCTCCCGGCCGGTGCGCCGGAGGAATCCCCACCTGTAGATGACGCGCCGCGTGGTGATGACGAGCAACCGTGAGCGCCACACCGCCACCCGGGTCGCGAGCCAGCCGAGCGCGAGGACGCAGACGACCCCGAGGGCGTAGGCCACCCACCGGGGCGCGGAGGTCCACGCGACGAGGAGCGCCACCGAGCCCGCAACGGCGGCGAGCGCGAGCGAGATCGGCCGTGCGAGCACGGACCAGTTCGGGAGCGCCTCGACCACGACCTCTTCGCCGGGGCTGAGGAGCTTGCGCGGGAACGGCATGAGCCGGGGCGGCCGAAGCCCTAGGCGAGCTTGCCCCCGATGGAGCCGGCGCCCCGCAGGACCGCTCCGTCGGCGCCGGCGGTCGAGAACGCCGCCGAAGGGCGGGCAATCGCCTCGCCGAGCAGCTCGAGCAGCAGGGCCGGGAACGGCGTCGGGGGGGCGATCCACAGGTGCCGCGAGAGCGAGCCGGGGATCGTGTTGATCTCGTTCACGTACAGAGCGTCCCCGTCGGAAAGGAAGTCGATCCGAGCCACACCTCGCACGCCGCAGAGCGCTCCCACCTCCGGCGCCACCGTGCGGATCTGCCGCTCGAGGTCCGCGCTGATGCGCGCCGGCAGCTCACGTGGTGCCGTCACCATCCCCTCGCTCCCCTGGTACTTGTCGGCATAGTCGAGGATCTCGGCTCCCGGCCGGGTGCGCAGGGGCTTCTCCACCGCGGAGAGCTGCACCTCGGGCCACATCCGGATCGCGACCTGGAGGTCATAGAGCTCAGGCTGGTAGGGCTCGAGCACGGCACCTCGTTTCAGGTGCGGGTTCGCCTTGAGGCGCGCCCGGGCCGATGCGAAGTCGGCGACGACGTCGATCCCGATCGAGGAGCCGCCGAAGCGCGGCTTCACGATGTACGGACCGGGAAAGCTCGGCGCCTGGGCGCCGTCGTAGAGGGGCATCCGCGGAAGCATCTGCAGCCAGGCCGAGGCCATGAGCGCCGAGAAGGCGAGCTTGTCCATGCCGATGAGGGCGCCTGCCAGGGTGGGCCCGGTGTAGGGAATCCCGCACAGGTCGAGCATGCCCTGGAGGGTGCCGTCCTCTCCCGGTCCCCCGTGGCAGCAGATGATGGCGGCGTCGAGCTCGAGCGGCTCGTCCTTCGCGGACCCGAAGCGGCCACCGCGACGAGCCGAGAAACCGGAGCCGGCGCCCACCGCGAGCCGTAACGGCGTCGAGCTCGGCGGCGGTCCGTTCAGGAAGTCCGCGGCCTCGAGGCCGTTCGGCGTCTCGTACCACTCCCCGTTCTTGGTCCAGTAGATCGGGTGGATCTCACCGATGCTCGGAGCGCCGCGCAGCCCGCGGGCCGCCTGCAGGCCCGTGAGGATCGACACGTCATGCTCTGGCGAGGGCCCTCCAAAGATGACCGCGACGCGGGCCGGAGCGCCTCCGGCTCGTAGGCCAATAGCGCCGGTGATCCCGAGTGCCCCTCTGTCGTCATATGAAAGGCCACGAATTGTTCGGCGGCTCATGGCGCGCTCACTCTAGTGCTCGACAACGACGATCACGGGGTACTGTCGGCACTCCACGCCTCCCGCTTAAGGAAAGTGGTCCGGCAGGTCGTTCTCGTACAGGACGGCGTCTCCGGGCCCGAGGTTCGTCCTCACCCAGTCGAGCGCCTGGTCGAACCGGTCGACCGTTGTCACCACAGCGCCGCCGGGCGCTCGGGCCACCCCCTCGAGCAGCGCGCGCCGGTTCGTCCTCGCCACGATCACAAGATGGTCGGCCACCCGGGCGGCCGTCTCGCCGAGCTGTGCGTTCTCCCGGTGCTGGAGCGGGCCGAGCTCGACCATGCCCGGGGTGACGACCACGCGCCGGCCCGCCGGTGCGACCTCGGGGTCCGACTTGAGCCGTGCGAGGCCGATACGTGCTCCGGTCGGGTTCGAGTTGAACGTGTCGTCGTAGACGACGTAGCCGCCGTCGGCCATGTAGCGCTGGAGCCGGTTCGGCGGGAGCGGGAGGTTGGCGAGTCGGGCGAGGATCTGGTCAGGTGCGACGCCGAGCTCGAGCGCCACGGCGGCGGCGCAGGCGGCGTTGCTGAGCGAGGTCGGCATCTCCGGCGCCGGCACGAAGGCCGCTCCGACGCGGCGACCCTCGATCCTGAGCTCGAGGCCCTCGTCGGCCCCGATGACGGCGACGTCGGCGACCTCGTTCGACCCTGAGGCCTCGATCACCTTCTTGCCCGCCGCGCGCAGCACCGGCGCGAGCCCGCGGAGCCGCTCGTCGTCCACGTTCAACACGACGGTGCGGGCCGTCTCGGTGATCTCCGCCTTGGCGGCGAGGGTGCGGTCGAGGGAGCGGAACCGCTGCAGGTGGGCGGGACCGATCGCCGTCATGACGGAGATCTCCGGGCGCACCCACTTGCACATGGCCGCGATCTCCCCTGGGCCGTAGGTCCCCATCTCGGCGACGAGCACCTCGGTCCCCGGGCCGAGGTGCTCGTTCACGGTGCGAGCGAGCCCGGCACGGTTGTTGAAGCTGCGCGGGCTCGGCAGCACCGTGAAGAAGGGAGCGGCGAGGTGGGCGATGTAGCCCTTCACGGTGGTCTTGCCGTAGGAGCCCGTCACCGCGACGACAAGAGGCCTCACCCGCTCGAGCCTGGCCCGCGCCCTCGCGACGTAGCGGCGGGCGACCGCCTCCTCGACCGGATGGGTGAGCACGAGCGCCAGGTCGACCCCGAGGGGCGAGGCGATGGCGGTGGCAGCCGCGGCCGCAGCCGCTCCCGCGAGCCCGCCAGCGAGGGCGCCGATGCCGATCGCGACCGCCTCGACGACCACGCTCGCCACGGCGAGGGTCGTGAGGCGCCGCGTCCAGGCGAGCCGCCCCGTGCGGCCGCGCAGGCCGAGCCCGATCGGACCGGCCATCGCAACGGCGGCGGCCACGAACGCGGCTGGCGCCCACCACGCTGCGGCCACCGCCGCTGCCACCGCGGCCGTACCGAGGGCGGCATTGGGCAACGAGCTCGCCCACCACCTCCACGCAAAGCGGGTCGGCTCGCCGAGGACGTAGTGCTCCCGCTGTGCCACCCGCAGCCAGCGCACCGTGGCGAGCACGATGCCGGCGACGGCGAGAGCAAGGGCAGCCGCGTCGGCCGCACTCACGGGCCGGCGACCCGTTCGATCGCGGCGCGAAGATGCCCAGGCACTGCGCACGGCGTCATGTGGCCCACTCCCTCGACAACGACGAGGTTCGCCGGCCCTCCGGCCGCCGCCGCGATCTGCTCGGCGACGGCGGGAGGCGACGCCGTGTCGAGAGCTCCCCACACGAGTTCGAGCGGGCAGGCGAGCGCCTGCAGCGACGAGACATAGGACCCGTCACGCTCCTCGGCCACGGACTTCACGAGGATCTCCCGCATGACCCCGCTCGCGGCGCGGTAGTCCGCCGAGCCGTAGCGCCGGCGAAGCCGCTCGAGTCGCTCCTCGCCGACGAGGCCGCGCCGCGCGAGTCCCCGGACGAGTCGGTAGCCGAGAGGGGGACGGGGCGGTCGGGAGGTGCCGTTCCGGCTGAACAGCGGCGCACCCGTGAGCACGAGCCCACTGACGCGGCCCGGATGCTGCGCAGCGAGGTGGACGGCGACCCGGCCGCCGAAGGAGTGCCCGACGAGCACGACCGGCCCGGCCACGGCGTCGAGCAGCGGTGCGAGAGCGGACGCGTACTCCGCCGTCGACCAGGCCCGGTCGGGCTCCGGCGTTCCCCCGAAGCCGGGGAGATCGAGCCCGATCGCCGGCAACGGGCTCTCGGGGAGCTCAAGGTCCGCGGGCGAGCGGCCGGGCGACCCCGCCCCGGCCTCGGCCGGGCGGGCCGTGACGCTGTTTGCGGCGAAGGCGCCCGCCCCGCCGAGCACGAGGTCGAAGTCGTGGTGGTCGCGGGCCCAGCCGTGCAAGGCGATGACCTTCGGGGCTCCGCTGCCGTAGACCTCGCCGAACAGCCGGCCGTCGTCGAACGACGTCAGCACGGCGAGCACCATACTGTTCCTCACCACCGAGCAGAACTGAGTCCCGCCGTGTGGGTGGCACCGGGTGGTCTTGGCCACCGGGTGGACGGGGAGCATCCGTTCGGTCGATTGGGTCGTGCGCCGCCCGTGCGGTTGCCCTTCGGCCCGGCGCGTCCCGGTGTCCCTTGTTCGCCGCTCGGACAGGATTTCTGGTGTCACCAACCTGTCCTGGAGCGGTCGACCACTCACATCCCTGTTCTGGCACAGCCACCGGTTACGGTGCAGCGCGGTGATCCTCTCCCGCTCGACCCCCCGCCTCGAGGAGCTGCTCGCCGGCTGCGACGCCGAGCAGGCCGAGGCGATCAGGACACCGGCGGCGCCGCTGTGCGTGCTTGCCGGAGCGGGGTCCGGCAAGACCCGGGTTCTCACGAGACGCATCGCCCGGCGGGTCCTCGACGGATCCGCCTCGGCCCCGCACGTGCTCGCCCTCACCTTCACCCGCAAAGCGGCCTCAGAGCTGCGGGGTCGCCTCGCGGGGCTCGGGCTCCCCGAGCCGGTCACCGCCGGCACGTTCCACGCCGTCGCGCTCTCCGAGCTGCGCCGGCTCGCTGCGGAGCGCTCCGAGCCTGCTCCGGTCGTGGTCGCCTCAAAAGCTCGGCTCATCCAGAGCGCGCTCGCCTCCGCGCCTCGCCGCTTACCGGTGGCCGGCTCTCCCGAGCGGGTCCACGAGGTGGCAGCAGAGATCGAGTGGGCGAAGTCCCGGCTCGTCACGCCCGCCGCCTACCCAGCAGCGGTCGTCGAGGCCCGGCGTGCGACGTCGCTGCCCGCTGAGGTGGTCGCCGAGCTGTTCCAGTGCTACGAGCTCGAGCGCCGACGGCGGCGCGTGCTCGACTTCGAGGACCTGCTCACGACCTGCACCGCCGAGCTCGCCTGCGATCCGGCGTTCGCGGCGTCGGCTCGCTGGCGCTGGCGCCACCTGTTCGTCGACGAGTACCAGGACGTCAACCCCGCCCAGCTCGCCCTGCTCACGGCCTGGTGCGGGGGACGCGACGACCTCTGCCTCGTCGGCGATCCCGACCAGGCGATCTACGGCTGGAACGGCTCGGACCCCGAGGCCATCCTCAATGTCGAGCGGGACTTCCCCGGCGTGAGCGTGCTCAGATTGCGCACGAACTACCGCTCGACGAGCGAGGTCCTCTCCGTCGCCGCCTCCGTGCTCGGAGCAGCGCCGGCGCCCGCGGGCGGCCCCGTCCCGGGCGGGCCGGTGCCGACGGTGCGGGCGTTCGAGTCGGACTCGGCGGAGGCCGCCGGCGTGGCCGACGCCGTCCGCCGCGCCCACCGCCCTGGCAGGCTCTGGGCCCAGATCGCGGTCCTCGCCCGCACCAACGCGCAGCTGCCGCTGCTTCGTTCGGCGCTCGAGCGGGCGCTCGTACCATGCCAGGTCGTCGGCGACGGGGGGTTCCTCCGCCGCCCTCATCTCGCCCCGGCGCTCTCGGCCCTCGAAAAGGCTGCGACCGGCTCTGCGCTGAGCGCCCTCGCCGAGGACCTGCGCGTGGCGGCAGCCGAGCTCGGGGCGGCGGCTACCTCCCCCACCGGAGCCCTCGAGAGCTCTGGCGCCGGGCAGGAGGCCGCCGACCTCCTCGAGCTCGCCCGGATGGTGGAGGAGTACGTCGCCACCGACCAGGTCGCGACCGGTGCCGGCTGGCGTGCCTACCTCGAGGCGGATGCTCGCCACGCCGGAGCCGGCCGGGGACAGGACGCGGTCCAGCTGATGACGTTCCACCGCGCGAAGGGACTCGAGTGGCCCGTCGTGTTCGTCACCGGCCTCGAGGACGGGTTCGTGCCCATCGCTCACGCCCGTAGCTCCGCCGCCATGGCGGAGGAGCGGCGGCTGCTCTACGTTGCCTGCACTCGGGCCGAGGAGGAGCTCCATTGCACGTGGGCGCGCGAGCGGCGCTTCGGCGACCGAGCCGTCGTGCGGGAGGCCTCTCCCTTCCTCGAGGGCGTCGAGGCGGTGCGCCGGCGCCTCGCCGAGCGCTCCGCCAGCTCGCTCCCCGCCGCGAAGGCCGCCCTCGCCGAGATCCGCCGCCGGCTCAATTCGGGTATCGAAGGCTGATCTGGCCCCAGACCCTGGGAGTCAGCGATACGATTGCGCGCGCAGTGTGACGCAACGGTCCCCCTGCGTGGCAAAGGCGGCAGCGCCGAGGGAGTGCGGCGATGGCGTGGAGCGGTCAAGATATCGTGCTGGCCGTTGCGAGGAAGGGGAGCGCATGCCGAAGGATGCTGACACGAGAGCGGCTGACCTCGAGGCGCGCAACCAGTACCTCGGCATCATCGACGACGCCTGGGAGGTGTACCGGGAGGCGGTCGAGCGTGCCTGGGACGCCTACGAGAGCTCACTCCAGGCACCTCGCGCGACCTACGAGGCGGCGCAGGCGGCAGCAGAAGAGGCGCATGGGCGGGCGATCGACGCGGCGTGGGCCGAGTACAAGCAGGCCGTCGCGAACGCTCCCTCCACGATGCGGAGAGACATCGTCGCCCAGGCCCGCGCCACCTACAACGAGGCGGCGGCGCAGATCCGCAAGCAGTACAACGAGAGCATGGCCATCGCCCGCGACGAGTACCTGCGCACCGTGTCCGATGCCCGCAGCGCCTATCGGGCAGCGGTCGACGGGGAGCTCGACGCGCACCGCGAGGCCGTGCGCTCCGCCTGGACGCACTACCTCGAGATGGTCGACTCCCACCTCGCCGTCGAGGAGTGACCGGGGGCTCGCGGCGACCGACGCCCCTCTAAGTGACGCGGGTGCTGACACAATGAGTCGGTGCACATCTCCGCCAAGGTCGACTACGCCTGCAGGGCTCTTTGCACCCTCGCCGCGGGCGAGGGTGCTGCGCTGACGGCCGAGGAGCTGGCCAAGGCCCAGGACCTGCCCGTCCGGTTCCTGCGGGCCATCTTGAACGAGCTGCGCCGCGGAGGCATCGTCGCGAGCCAGCGCGGGAACGAGGGCGGCTACCGCCTTGCCCGTGCCGCCGGCGAGATCTCGCTCGGCGAGGTCTTCCGCCAGCTCGAGGGACCGCTCGCCGAGGTCCGCAACGAGCGCCCCGAGGTGGGCTTCTACGAAGGGCCCGCCGAGCACCTCCAGGCCGTCTGGGTCGCCGTGCGCGCCTCGCTGCGAGCCGTTCTCGACGAGGTCACGCTGGCTGACGTCGTCTCCGGGGAGCTGCCGGGCCCGGTCCGCTCCCTCATCGACAACCCTGACGCCTGGCGACCCCGCTGAGGCCCCGCCGCCTCGGCCGGCTGCTCGGCGCCTTCGTCCAGCTCCCCGGCGCCCGGCAACGGATTCCGTCGTCTCGTTCTACCATGAGCATGATCCCGCGACAGGCGCCGAGCTGAAATTCGTTTTTCGTATGGAAGTCCGCCGTGCGGGCGGCTACTCTCTCCCCCCGAACCGGGGAGCCGGCCCCGGCCGCACACCGGCTGAACGAACCAATCCAGGGGGAGTGGATGACTACGACCACCTTCACGGGTGCGAGCGGCGCGTCGCCGTCGGCATCCGCACCGACGCTCCAGCCTGCCGAGAAGGGCCTCAAGCACGGCGCCCTCGGCCTGATCTCGACGACCGTCGTCGCCGTGGCGTCGACGGCGCCGGCCTACTCGCTCGCGGCGACGCTGTTCTTCGTGGCGGTCATCGCCGGCACGCACTCGGCGATCATCGCCGTGATCGCGTTCATCCCGATGCTGCTCACCTCGATCGGCTACAACGAGCTGAACCGGGTCGACCCTGACTGCGGCACGACCTTCACGTGGGCGACGCGGACCTTCGGCCGGCGTGCCGGGCCGTGGGTCGGCTGGGCGGGAGGCTGGGGCATCGTCGCCGCCGACATCCTCGTCATGGCGAGCCTCGCCCAGGTGGCGGGGCAGTACGGCTTCCTGCTGTTCAACGCGAACGGCATCGGCTCGAACCCCGCGAGCGGGTGGGTGCTACTGGTCGGGATCCTCTGGATCGTTGCAATGACCTATATCTGCTACCGCGGGATCGAGATCTCCGCCAACTTCCAGAAGGCGCTCCTCGGGATCGAGCTCACGATGCTCACCGTGATGTCGATCGTCGCCTTCGTGAAGCTCGGCACGGGTCACGCCCCGCCTGGGCACCTTGCGCCGGCAGCCTCCTGGTTCAACCCCTTCGGCGGCATATCACCCTCCGGCTTCGTGACGGCCGTCCTCCTCATGGTCTTCATCTACTGGGGCTGGGACACCGCGGTCTCGGTGAACGAGGAGACGAAGGACTCGCACGTCACGCCGGGCCGCGCGGCGGTGATCGCCACCTTCATCCTGCTCGCCATCTACTTCGTCGTGATCCTCGCCGCCCAGAGCTACGCCGGCCTCGGCACGGGCGGTGTCGGCCTGTTGAACTCGGCCCACGAGTCCGACGTCCTCTCGGTGCTCGGCACCTCCATCTTCGGGACGGCGTGGTACGGCAAGGTCCTGAGCCACCTGCTCCTGCTCATGGTGCTCTCCTCCGCCGCCGCCTCGACCCAGACGACGATCCTGCCGACCGCCCGAACCACGCTCTCGATGGCGGTCTACCGGTCGATCCCTACGTCGTTCGCCCGGATGCACCGCCGGTACCTCACCCCGACGGTCTCCACGATCGCGATGGGAGCCATCTCCATCGCGCTCTACGTGCCCATGAACTACCTGTCGGGAGGCCTCGTCATCGGTGACGCGGTCTCCGCCTGCGCGGTCTTCATCGCCCTCTACTACGGGATGACCGGCCTCACCTGCGTCTGGTACTACCGGCACAACCTCACGTCGAGCGCCCGCAACTTCTTCATGCAGGGCCTGCTCCCAGGCCTTGGCGGGGTGATGCTGTGGGCGGCGCTCGGTTGGAGCCTCTACTACTACTGGAGCCCGGTCAACAGCTACACGAGCTGGAAGATGCCGTTCTTCCCCCACTGGCACATGGGAGGGGTGTTCGTCATCGACATCCTCTCGATCATCGTCGGCATCATCTTGATGGCCGTGCAGGCCGCCACCTCGCCGAGCTTCTTCCGCGGCGAGACGCTCAACATGGACACGGCGACGCTCGTGCCCGAAGGCGCTCCCCTTCCGGCGATGCCGCCGGCCGGCCGCTGAGCCGCCTCCTGCCCCCGGCCTCAGGGCAGCGCTCGATCGAGCGCGTGCCCGAGGTCGGCGGTCAGGTCCTCCACCGCCTCGAGACCGATCGAGAGCCGTAGCAGGGAAGGGTCGACGGCGAGCTCGGAGCCGGCGACCGACAGATGTGTCATGCGGGCAGGATGCTCGATGAGCGACTCGACGGCACCGAGCGACTCCGCAAGGGTGAACACGCCCGTGGAGGCCGCCACCTCGAGGGCTGCGGCCTCGCCAGCCCGCAGGGTGAACGAGACCATGGCGCCGTAGTCGCGCATCTGGCGGGTTGCGATCTCGTGGCCGGGGTGCGCCTCCAAGCCGGGGTAGAAGACGGCGTCGACGGCCGGGTGCCCGGTGAGGAACGCTGCGACAGCGCTCGCACTGCGGCACTGGCGGTCGAGCCGGACGGCGAGGGTCTTCACCCCGCGCAGGACCAGGTAGCAGTCGAAGGGGCTCGGGACCGCCCCGGCGGAGTTCTGGAGGAACCCGACCCGCGCCGCGACCTCCTCGTCGCTCGTGGCGACGAAGCCGCCGACCACGTCGGAGTGGCCGCCGAGGTACTTCGTCGTCGAGTGGACGACGACGTCGGCGCCGAGCTCGAGCGGCTGCTGCAGGTACGGGGTGGCAAAGGTGTTGTCGACGACGAGGAGCGCGCCGCCGGCGTGTGCGACCTCCGCGAGCGCCGCCAGGTCGGCGATGCGCAACGTCGGGTTGCTCGGGGACTCGACCCAGACCATCCTCGTGGTCGGCCGCATCGCCTCGGCGAGGCGTGCGGGATCGGTCGGGTCGGCGGCCGTGAACTCGACGCCGTGCTCGGAGTGGACCCGGGCCACGAGGCGGTAGGTCCCGCCATAGGCGTCGTTCGGGATCACGAGGTGGTCCCGAGGCCGGAGCAGCCGAAGGAGGGCGTCCTCGGCCGCCATGCCGCTCGCGAAGGCGAACCCGAAGCTTGCCCGCTCGAGTGTGGCGAGCACGGTCTCGAGGACGGCTCTCGTCGGGTTGCCCGTCCTGCTGTACTCGAAGCCGCGGTGGGCTCCGACCTCGTCCTGCGCGTAGGTGGTGGCGAGATGGATCGCGGGGACGACCGCACCGGTGCGGGGATCGGGGTCCTGCCCGGCATGAATGGCGAGCGTCTCGAAGCGGGGTTGCTCCCGCCCGCCACCCGTGGGCTCACTCATGCCGCATCCCCTGTTCGGAGCGAGCGAGGGAGGCGAGGAACGCGAGGGCGTCGGTCCGGGTCACGACGCCGACGGGGTGGCCGTGATCGACCACGACGACCGCCGGCGCGTCCTCGAGGCGTCGTACGACGACGTCGACGGACTCCCCGCTGCCGGCGCTCGGCAGCGGCGGGCCCATGACCTCACGGACCGGCTTGTCGAGCAGCTCCGGATCCTCGAACGCCCGGCGCATGAGATCCCGTTCGTGCACGGCGCCGACGACCTCGGCCTCGACGAGCGGCGGCTCGGCCTGCACGACGGCGAGCTGGCTCACGCCGAACTCCGCCATCACCGAGATCGCCTGGCGCGCCGGCTCGTCAGGGTGGACGTGGATGAGCTCGGGAAGGGCCGCCCCCTTCCGCTCGAGGAGGTCGCCGATGGTGCGGCCCATCGAGCGCAAGAAGCCGTGGTCCGCCATCCACTCGTCGTTGTACAGCTTGGAGAGGTAGCCCCGTCCCGAGTCGGGCACGAGGGTCACGACGACGTCGCTCGGCGTGAGCTCGCCCTTCAGCTGCAGGGCGGCCCATACCGCCGTCCCCGTCGAGCCACCGACGAGCAGCCCCTCCTCGAGGCCGATGCGGCGGGCCGTGTGGAACGAGTCCGAGTCGCTCACCATGATCACCCGGTCGATCACGCTCGGGTCGTAGGTCGACGGCCAGAAGTCCTCGCCGATCCCCTCGACGAGGTAGGGGCGGCCGGACCCTCCGGAGTAGACGGAGCCCTCGGGGTCGGCGCCGATGACCTGGACGTCGGGATTCTGCTCCTTCAAGAAGCGGCCGATGCCCGTGATCGTCCCGCCCGTGCCGATGCCGGCGACGAAGTGGGAGACCCGCCCTGCTGTCTGGCGCCAGATCTCCGGGCCCGTCGTGGCCACGTGAGCGGCGGGGTTCTCCGGATTGTGGTACTGGTCGGGGTGGAAGGCGCCCGGGATCTCCTCGGCGAGGCGCGCCGTCACCGAGTAGTACGAGTCGGGATGGTCGGGCGGCACCGCGCTCGGGCAGACCACCACCTCGGCCCCGTACGCCCTCAACAGGGCGATCTTCTCGGGCGCCATCTTGTCCGGCATCACGAAGACGCACTTGTAGTGGCGCCGAGCGGCCACGATCGCAAGACCGACCCCCGTGTTGCCCGAGGTCCCCTCGACGATCGTGCCCCCCGGCTTCAAGAGTCCGGCCCTCTCTGCGGCGTCGATCATGGCAACGGCGGGGCGGTCTTTCACGCTCCCGCCCGGGTTCAGCAGCTCGAGCTTGGCCAGAAGAGGACAGGGGAGGTCGCGCCCGATGCGGTCGAGGCGGACGAGCGGTGTGTTCCCGACGAGCTCGAGGATCGAGCCGGCGACCTCCATCGGCGGTCCGGAGTCCGTGAGCGGCAGGATCTCCACCCCCTCGAGGTCGCGGCGGGATCTCACCTCCTCGTCGGTGTGGAGGCGGACGGGCAGGCCGCACCGGCGGAGCAGCGCCGCCACGGCCGGCGCCGCCCCTTCCTCGCCCGCCACCGTCACCCGCCTCGGCACCCGAGCCCGGAGGTCGGTCAGCACCGAGGGCGCGACGTCGGAGCCGTCGAGCTCGACGACGCGTGTCGCCCGCTCGAACAGGAACGGGGGCAGGGTGGCCTGCCCGACGACGACCAGTACGTCCATTGCGCCATCCTGCACCGTCCGGCGGCCGATTGCGACGGTTTTCCGGCCGGTCCCGCCTCCCCTCTCCATGAAGGCCCCACAGGTAGGCTCTCGCCGATGGAGGCGGCCCCCTACGCGCACGATGAGACCGGGCGGCTGCTTGCCGTGAGGGAGCTGGCCCTCGCCGGCTCGCCGCCCGAGCGACGATTCGACCGGATCGCGCAGCTGGCCGCCCGGATGACCGGGAGCGAGATCGGGATCGTGAGCGTGGTCGAGGAGCTCCGAGTCTTCTTCAAGTCGGCGACCGGCGCCGCCGCGGTCGGGGTCGACCTCGGAGAGCCGAGCCGCGACTACTGGTTCTGCTCCCACGTCGTCGCCGCCGGTGCTCCCCTCGTGGTCGCCGACGCCAGAGCGGACCCCCGCTTCGACCGCCTCCCCGCGGTCACGGGCGAGCCGGCTCTGCTCGCCTACGCCGGCGTGCCGGTGCGCGCACCGAGGGGTGAGCACATCGGGGCACTGGCCGTGATGAGCCTCGAGCCCCGGGAGTACTCCGAGGCAGAGGTGAAGGCCCTCGGGGAGCTTGCCCGCCTCGTCGAGGCCGAGCTCTCGGCGCTCCCCCACAGCACGCTCGACGGCCTCACGGGCGCCCTCAACTCCCGCACCTTCACCCGGCTCGGCAACCGCTTCCTCGAGCTCGCCGACTCGCGCGGCCTTCCGGCCACCCTGCTCCACCTCGACCTCGTCGGGACCGGAGCGATCAACACCGCGCTCGGCTTCGACGCCGGCGACCACGCCCTCGTCGAGACTGCGCAGCTCCTCGGCACCGCCGTGCGGGCATCCGACCTCGTCGGCCGGATCGGCGCCGACGAGTTCGCCCTGCTGCTGTTCGGCAGCGATGCCGGCGAGGCAAAGCTGGTCATCGCCCGCCTCGCAGAGCTCACCCGCGAGCACAACGAGGCGCTCTCGCGCACGTACCCCTACCAGCTCACCTACGTGGTGGGGATGACCGAGCACCAAAAGGGCGCCGGGACGGACATCACCGCCGAGCTGGCGGCAGCGTCGATGCTGGCCGACCTCCGGCTGTGAGGGATCAGCGCATCCTCAGGCGGCTCATGTGAGCTAGGCGGCGCTCCACGAGCGCTGCCGTGCCGATGTCGGAGCGGTGCCGCACCGGGCCGGCGACGAGGCGGGCGCCCTGCTCGGCACGGCGCTCGGCCTCCTCGAGGGTTCCCGCCACCCCGACCACGGCGAGGGCACGGGAGCCGAGCATCGTCGCCCGCAGCTCGCCCTCGCGGCGGCTCACCCCCGCCCAGTAGCAGCGGAGCGAGCCTTCCTCGACGAGCGGCCCGAGCGCGGTGGCGTCGATCTCCTCCCCGCTGCCGCCGGTTCCCGGATAGGCCTCGGGCACGACGTACTTGCAGACCGTGGCGGCCGGCTCGACGGCGAGCGCGACCTGGTCGAGCCGGCCCGTGGCGGCCGCGTGGGCGACCTCCACGAAGTCGCAGGCAAGTATCGAGAGGACGTTCGTCGCCTCCGGGTCACCGAGCCGGCAGTTGTACTCGACGAGGCGAACCCCGTCGCCGGTTGCCATGAAGCCCCCGTAGAGCACGCCCCGGTAGGGCGAGCCGAGCTCCTCTCCGAGGGCCCGGACGACCCGCTCGTTGATCTCGCGCGCCGCATCCAGCTCGGCCTGGTCGAGGAAGGGCAGTGAGTGGTCCGCCATCGAGTAGCTGCCCATCCCGCCGGTGTTGGGGCCCGTGTCGCCCTCGAAGGCGCGCTTGTGGTCCTGCACGACGGGGAGGTGCCACGACGTCGTGCCGTCGGTGATGGTCTGGAGGCTGAATTCCTCGCCGTCGAGGCGCTCCTCCACGACCACGACCCCGTCGGCCTCGAGAGCAGCCCGGGCATACTCGACGCCCTCCTCGATCGAGCCGAGGTGCTCCCCTGAGACCTTCACCCCCTTGCCACCGGTCAGGCCGTCTGGCTTCACTACGTACCCACCGAGGCGAGCCTCGTACTCCCGCAGCACCGCCTCGACAGCGTGCTCCTCACCACGGCGCACCACCCGGTGCTCGGGGTTGCCCGAGATGCCATGCCTCGCCACGAGCTCTCGGGCCCAGGACTTGCTGGCCTCAATGCGCGCCTGGGCCTGGCGGGGGCCGAAGACCGGCAACGCGAGCTCGTCCTCCAGCCGGTCGGCGAGCCCTGCGCAGAGTGGAGCCTCCGGCCCGACGATCACCACCGCTTCGCACCCGTCGCCGAACCCGAGCTCCTCAAGACGCCCCGTGAGGTCCTCGAGCCGTGCCGGTGACACCTCGGGGACCTCGATGACGCGCCGGGCCCGGGGGCTCTCGGCGCAGCGCTGCAGGATCGCCGAGGTGCGACCGTCCCGCCCGACGACGGCCACGTCGATGGTGTGGTTGGAGAGACCCGGTTGATCGTGAGCCGCCATGGTGGGGCGATGGTACGGTCGCTGCCAGCCCGCCGGCCAGCGAGTGACATCCACGCCCTGGCCCGGCTCCGAATCATGTCCGACGTGCCTACCGACCTCGCTGAGACCAGTGACGCCAGCCTCGTCATCGCCGTCGGGCGATGGCAGGAGGTCGCGCTCGCCGAGCTGTACCGGCGCCACGCGGGAGCGGTCTACGGCCTCGCCCGCCGGCTCCTTCGAGACGAGCGACTCGCCGAGGAGGTGACCCAGGAGGTCTTCGTGAGGCTCTGGCAGGCGCCGGACCGCTTCGACCCGGCCCGTGGCTCCTTGCGCTCCTACCTCCTCAGCGTCACCCACGGCCGAGCGGTCGACCTGCTCCGCTCCGAGTCGAGCCGGCGGGCCCGCGAGGACCGCGCGGCGGCGACGGCGGAGGCTTCCTACGACCTCGAGCACGAGATGATGGACCTCCTCACCGCGGAGCGCGTGCGGGAGGCAGTGGCGTCCCTCCCCCATGCCGAGCAGGAGGTCATCGAGCTCGCCTACTTCGGCGGGCACACCTACCGTGAAGTCGCCCGCATCACGAACACCCCGGAGGGAACGACAAAGACGAGGATCCGCTCGGGGATGCGGAGGCTCCAGGCGGCGCTCGACGGAATCGAAGTGGAGGCACGGTGAACCACGAGGAAGCAGCGACGCTGCTCGCGGCCTACGCCCTCGACGCGCTGCCCGATGACGAGGTCGCCGCGCTCGAGGAGCACCTGGCCCGCTGCCCGAGCTGCCGGAGCGAGGTGGACGGGCACCGCCGCACTGCCGCGCTGCTCGGCGACGTCGGGGCGCCGGCGCCCGAGGGGCTCTGGGATCGGATCGCAGCCGACATCGCCGGCGGGGCGCGTCCGGTGAGCGCACCGGACCTCCCGCCCGTCGCGACGCGCCGCCTCGTCGCGGTGCCCGCGCTTGACGAGGTCCCCCAGGCCGCACCCGCACGGCCCGCTCGCTGGCCCCTCACGGGGGCGCTCGCGGCAGCGGCTGCTGCCGTCGTCCTCGCCGCGGTGCTGCTGACGCAGGTGCTGAACGTCGACTCACAGGTGCAGCACCTTCGCTCGGCACTGCGGAGCACAGGGCTTGCCACCGCCATCGTCGCCGCCGACAACGGGCCCCACCGGACGATCGAGCTGACCTCCGCGACGACCTCTGGCCGCCACACGGTCGTGCGGGTGCTCGAGAGCTCCGACGGGACGGCGTACTGGGTCTGGTCGTCGATGGCGAAGCTGCCGGTGGGACGGACCTACCAGATCTGGGGTCTTTCCCACGGCAAGATCGTCTCGCTCGGCCTGGCGGGGAACGACCCGCACGCATACTCGGTGTTCCGGGTCGAGCCCGGCATCACCGAGCTGATGGTCACCGCAGAGCCGGCGGGCGGCACCCCGGTGCCGACGGGCCCGGTGCTCGCCGCCGGCACGCTCTGATCTGGCGGCTCACCGCTCCTGTTCGAAGGCAGCCCAGCCCCAACGGCTGCTGCGCGGGGGGTACACGGCAACGGCTGAGCCGACGGGGTCGGCCGGCGCTGGCTCAGGCTGCGAGTGCCGCAGGGCCGCCCGCGCGAGCCGTTGGGGCGAGGTCGGAGACCGCCTTCTCCAGCAGGTGCAGCCCGGAGAGCCCCGGGAGCCGGTCGATCTGACGATCGACCCTCTGCGCCGCTTCAAGGCCGTCACGGTCTCCGAACAGGTGGGTGGCAAGGAAGCGGACCTCGGCCTGCGGCATGACGCCCGAGCCGACCGGTCCCCAGAAGCGCTGCAAGGCGGCCCGAGTCACCCGACGGGCGACGCGGCTCGCGCCGAGCAGCTCCCTGGCCGTGCTCGAGTAGAAGTCGATGTGGCGACCCTCCTGCCGCATGATCCTCCGCAGGAGCAGGGTAAGGACGGGGTTGCCGGCGCGAGCAGCCAGGCGGGCGTAGCCAGCCTGCGTCGTCCACTCGTTCACCGCTCCCCACGCCATGTGGACGGCCGGCAGCTGCGGGCAGACGGCCGAGAGGCCCGCGAACAGCACGGGCCGGATGCTGTCCCGCCACCCGAGCGAGGTCCGCAGCGGCACGAGGCGTGCGGCACCTCCGGGCTCGCCGTGGGCGGCGAGCACGCGGGCGATCGCCTCGCCGTGCCAGTGCTCCTCGTAGCTCCAGCAGGCGAGGAAGGCCGTGATGGCGGCATCCCGGTGGGCCCTTGTCACGAGAAGGTCCCGCAGGTAGCAGGCGGTGTGCCCCTCGACGTCGTGCATGTAGCGCAGGCAGCGCAACGTGGCAGGGTCGAGGGGCGAGCTGCGGAACTGCTCGAAGTCGATCCCGTCGAGGTCGAGGCGGGCAGAGCGGTCGGTGAGGGTTTCGGTCCTCATGCGAGATATCCGGAGCAGCAGGGCTCGCCAGATGGGCTCCGCCAGGAAGCTCAGCTGCGGGACCTCACCCACTCGACCTGCAGCGCGTGCTGGTGCCGCAGCCACGCTGGGCTCATCCGCTCCTCGGCGACGGGCCGGCCCGAGGCAAGATCGTCGAGGTACCTGCGGTCGAGGTCGATGCGCCGCAGGAGCTCCTCCCGGCCGCCGGGGGTGCCATGGCCGGGAATGAACGCCTCCACCCGAGGAGCGAGCCGGGCGTAGAGCCGGAGCGCCTCCTCGTAGTCCGAGAGCGGGTCCCGGGCCTCGAGGTCGAGGCTCGGGATCTCGATGTCGGAGACCATGTCGCCGGCGATGAGCACGCCGGCGGGGGCGAGGAACAAGCCGGCGTGTCCGGGTGCGTGGGCCCGGTGCTCGACGACCTCGACGTCGATCGCCGCGACCGCACGATCGGTCGGAAGGGGCCACGCTCCCCCACTGTCGGCGACGTCGGTCAGGATCCCGCACAGCTCCAGGTCGTGGCCCGGGCACTCCTGCTCGATGTAGCGCCGCAGCTCGGCCAGCTCCCGCCGGCAGGTCTCGACGTTGTCGCGCACGGCGAAGCGGGGCACGTCGGGGCCGAGCCGGCGCGACCACAGGACGTGGTCCCAGTGGGCGTGAGTGGACCATCCCGCGGCGACCTCCAAGCCCGCCTCCCGGGTGAAGTCCGCCACCGCGGCGAGGTCCGGCGGCTCCATCGCGGGGTCGACGACGAGGCAGGTGCCCCGAGTGAGCTCGACCACCGTCGTCGTCGTCATCGCCCGGGCGCTCGTGTGGACATGCACTCCCTCGGCGACCTGCTCGAACCCGGCACCTGCGGTCATCGGCCCAGTCTGCACGGTTGACGGCGGCGCGGGCAGATCCTGCAGGGGCTGCTCGTTCCGGGAGCACGGCGGCGGCCGCAACGCCGCCCTCACCATGACGACCCGAGAGGAGCTCAGGCTGCCGACGTGCACCGGTGAGCGGGCGCATCCGGCCGCCGACCATGACGCACCGGCACGGGGTGTGGTCAACTCCCGCCCGGGCCCCATCCGACCGCCTCGGCAGAGCCGGCAGGGCGGTCATGCGGTGGTCCGCCACCGATCACCCGAGCTCCTGCACCCGGGTCACCGCGATGTGGCCTCAGTAGAGGATCGACGGCAACCATCCGCCGGCCGGCTCGCTGTACGGGCCGGTCGACATGAGGGTCATCACCTGCACGACCCGGAGCCCCTCACCGAGGCAGAAGGTGAAGAGCCGCTGGTTCCGGAGCGGCACCAGGATCCCTGGACCGCCGAGCTCGGCCGCAGCCCCGATGAGTGCGGCGATGTCGTCGGTCGTCTCACCAACGCTGTGGGTGAAGAAGCCGAGGCCGATCGAGTAGCCCGTGATCCGCCCGTCGTGCTCGACCACGAGCAGCCCGCCGGCGGAGATGGCATCGGCGACCTCGCCGGAACGATCGTGACCGTGCACCGCCGTGCAGATCCGGTTGCAGTCGGCCGCGTCGGCGGCGGTGCCGGAGCGGACTGAGTATCCCTCGACGCTCCTTCTCGGCGGAGGACCCTGCATGCAGGCAAGCGGTTCGCGGACCGCAAAGCCGAGCTTCGCGTACAGCGACAGGGAGCGGTTGTGGTAGGCGGCCTGCACGAGGCGAACCCCGAGGGCTCGCCGTTCGGCCGCCCTGTCCATGACGGCAGCCATGAGCTGGCGGCCGAGCGAGGAGTCCTGGACGGCTGGGGCGACCGTGATGGGACCGACTCCGGCGACTGCGGAGCGCTCGTCCAAGAAGTTCGAGCCGACCACCTCGCCGTCGACTTCCGCCACCACCGAGTAGAAGCCGGGATGCGACAGCATCATCGACACGGTGGCCACCGCCGCGTCACGCGTGGGAAAGTCGCAGGGAAACGAGTGCGCCGAGGAGATCGCGGCGAACGCCTCGTGGCAGATCCGCCCGCAGGCGCTGGCGTCGTCAGGGTTGCCGCGCCGAAGTTGCACGTGCATCGTTCCTGGTTCCTCCCGATGGATGGGTGGCGTTGGCCGGTGGCAGGTTCGTGACAGGGCCGTGCAGCGAACCGCTCACCTGGCGACGTGCTGCAGCCGGAAGACGTCGGCCAGCTCACGTCCGCAGGCGGAGCACTGCTCGGCGGGCAGAGCGGTCTCGGCACCACAGGCGTCGCAGTAGGCGTGGCGAGGTCGCTCCTCGACCGGGGCGAAGATGCCGGCGAAGTGGGTGTACTCGAAAGAGCGCTCGTGCATGTCCCTGATGGCGTCAAGATGCGGGCGGCTCTTGGCGAACGCCTGGGCGTCGGCGACCGTCCTCCACAACGCGAGGGCCCAATTGGCCGCGCCGTCGAAGAAGGCGATCATCCTGATGAAACCGGGCCACTCGCTGGCCGCCTTGGAGGTGAGCGCCACCTGGTACCAAAAGCGCTGGCTGCGGTCCTCGTCGACCATCGTCATGTGCAGCAGCAAGACGGCCCCAGCACCTTCGGGACCGAGGTTGCCGTCCGGGCCGTCGAAGGCCACCACCGGGATCGGCGTCTGGCGGAGTCCTGCGATGTCGCCGAAGAGCCTCTCATTGGCTGCATCCGGCGGGAATACCTGCAGCGTGGGTGCCGGCATGGTGACCACCCCTTTCGGAAGGTTGACGCTCGCCGAAGGTGCTCAAGTGACGCCTCGAGCAGTGGGACATCGCATCACCACTCCTCTCAGCCGGAGTGCCGCAGAGGATCCGTACACCTTCGCGCACGGGCGCATCGTCGGCATTCGGAGGCACTGCGTCAAGAGCAACGGCTCCAGGAGCTACGTAGGATTACGCAACGGCTATGACCGAGCACCGCCGGTCGAGGGGCGAGGTGAGGGTCGGCAGGACCGCGTCCGGAATCGCCTACGAGGTGCCGGCGGACGGCTATCCCGATCTGCTGCTCATCCAGGATGGGCTGCTGCCCATGGTCGCCCTGGCGAGGTTCCCACCCTACGAGGCCTTCCTGCGACGCCTGGGCACGCTCGGCCGGGTCATCTGCTTCGACCGTCGCGGCATTGGCGCATCGGCGAGAGCGGGACGTGACCGGCCATTCGGGCTGGCCGACTGGGCCGACGACGCCCGCGAGGTGCTCGCTGCCACCACGTCGGTCCCGGCGATCGTCGTCGCTCTCGCCGAAGGGGCCATGACCGCGATCGCCCTCGCCGCGCGACATCCCGAGAGCGTGGCCGCCCTGGTGCTGATCAATGCCACGCCGGGACCGTCGCTCGGACCGCTTGCCCTCCGGGGCGAGGGTCCTCGCCACATCGAGTACCTGCGCTCCACGCTGTCGCAGGGCTGGATCGCAGACCTTCCGGGTCTCGAGCTGGTCGCCCCCAGCATGGAGCGCGACCCAAGCTTCCCGAGGTGGCTCACCGACGCCTTCCGCGAAGCGGGGGACGCTCGCCGCTTCCTCCCCGTCTTCGACCTGGCCCTCCGCTCAGACGTCCGGGGCTGTCTCGGGGGGGTGAGGTCGCCGACGATGGTGCTCCACCGGCGGCACGACCGGTGGTTCGCGACCGACCACGGGCGCCTCGTCGCCCGTGCCATCGCCGGCGCTCGCTACGTCGAGCTACCGGGGGCTGACCACGCTCCCTACATCGGCTCCAGCGACGACCTGCTGAGCGCCATTCGCTGGTTCGTCGCCGACCAGCTCCCTGCGCTCGTGGTCGGCCCGCAGGTCGCGACGGACCCGCCCGACCAGCGCCTCACCCCGAGGCAAGCGGAGGTGGTGCGCATGGTGCGCGCCGGGCTGACCGACCACGAGGTGGCGCTCCGGATGGGCCTCAGTCCCCGAACGGTCCAAAAGCACCTCGAGCTCGCCTTTCGACGCCTCCATGTCAGAAATCGCACGGCGGCAGCGGCGCGCTTCGACCGCGGCGAGCCAACCTGAAGCGAGCTGCGTGCCACGGGCCAGACGACCCGACGGACCACGAGGGCGACCGTCACGACGAAGGGGCGACCGGCGGCGGCGCCTCGCCGGAAGCTGAACCCGACGACCGCCCCGACCTGGCCTCGGCTGCCCCCTACCCGCGTGGGTGACGAGGAGCCGAGGCCCACGGCGTCGTGATCGGCTCGACGACCGGCTCAGGGGACTGCTGTCTCGGGGAGATGGTGGACGAGGTTCATTGCGCGGTGCGGTCGATCCGGTGCGAGGGGAGCGCTTCGCCAGTCTCGAGCAGGGTCTTCAGGCTGGAGAGGAACACCGGCCAGCCGTTCCGGACCATGGTGGCAGCGGTGCTCCCCGGCTCGAAGTCGTCGTGGACGACGGTCAGCTTGACCAGCTCGCCGACCGGTTCGATGTCGAACGCGACCCGGGAGCGCCGCTCGGCGGCCAGCTTGGCGAACAGCTCGTCGTCAATGCGCAGATGCGCCTTCAGCTCAGGGGTGAAAGTGTGCCAGGTGTAGGCCAGGCGCCGGTAAGGATCTGACTCGAGGACCACCTGTTCGGGGTCGGCGATGCTGAGCCCCTGGTTGTCCCACACCATCGGAGAGCCGACCTTCCAGTCGGTGTCGAAGCTGGTTTGCCACCATCGGCGCGTGAACGCCGGTTCGGTGAGCGCCCTCCACAGCTGTTCGGGCGTGGTCTTGATGTAGGTCGTGTACACGAATTGCGGTTGCGACACGAGGGGATCCTCCAGGACTCGCTTGAGGTCGGCCAGGGCTTCGACTCGGTGGCGGTCGTAGCGGCCGATCCAACGTTCGGCGATCTCGTTGATCGGCACGGCGTTGAGGTAGTGGAGCTTCTCCCGACCCCGGCGGACGGTGCTCACCAGGTTGGCCGCTTCGAGGACGGCCAGGTGCTTGCTGACCGACTGCCGGGCCATGCCCAGCCCGTCGCAGAGCTGGCGCAACGTCTGGCCGTTGCGCCGGTTCAGCCGGTCCAGCAGCTCACGCCGGCTGGGATCGGCCAGCGCCTTGAAGACGTCGACGGGATCAGGCTCCACTATCTCGTTTCAGAACTTCAGCTCGTCGGGTACGGGGGTGCCCTTGCCGGTCTCGAGGTAGCCCTTGAGGCTCAGCAGGAAGTATGCCCACCGGGCGCTGCAGTGGGCCATGAATTCGCTCGGGTGACGCCACCCGGCGTGGGTGAAGAGCACTACCGTCTGGTCGGCGCTCCCGGCCAGGTCGAACGACAGGCTCGTCCCCACCCACTCGTCGGCTCCGCCCACACAGCTCCAACCCACGTGACCCGCGGGATCGAGCCGGGTGATCTCCATCACTGCGGCGGGCTCGGGGTCCCCGAAGAAGAACTCCAGCCGGGATCCTTCCGCGGCCTCGCCGCGCACCCCGTCGCGGGTCCACCACTGGGAGATCCCTTCCGGCGTGGCCACCGCCTCGTAGACCACCCCAAGGGGGGCCGAGACGGCCACTCGATGACGAATGTCAGGCATTTGCTGCTCCTCTTGTCGTGGGACTATATGCAGCCCGTTGGCTACCTATAGATAAGCAGCTTGCCAGCTGCCTGTCAACCACCGGGGAGAGCTGTGCGGCTGGTCGGCGTGCTGAGTGCCATCACGGGCCCACGGCGACGAGGAGCTCCCCGTACCCGCCGGCCAGGACCTCCGGCGTCAGGGGCGCCAGCGGCGAACGGGCGTCGAGAGCTTCCGGTTCGAGCTCAGCCATCGAGCAGGTCCAGCGAGCGCCATTCCTCGATGAGGTGCGCCTCCAGGCGACCAAGGCCGACGTGCTGGACGAATACGGCGAGGACCTCCCCCACACCGGTGGCCGAGGGCGAGTTGATGCCGTTCGCGCCGAGGGCATGCGCGGCGACGCCCAGATCCTCGCATGCGGTCCAGTCGCGACCGGTCAGGACGTCCGCGCCAATGCCGACCTGGGAGCGGACCTCGCCGTCGGTGAGGTCAAGGACTCGGTCAAGCTCGATCTCGTAGCGGTAGAGGACCCGCGGGAGCAGCCCTTCCACCCCGATCGCTTGGCGTTCGCCAAGCCTCATGAGCTCCGCGACCGCGCACGGGCGGCTTTGGCAGATGTAGTGGACGGGGAATCTTCCCGGCGGGTTGTACCGCCCCGCCGTGAAGACGCGCCCCTCGCCGCTCAGCGGGTTCAGCGTGATCGCTGGACGGCTCGCCCGCCCTTTTCGACCTTCGCGGCCCGGCAGCCGATTCACGTCGTCGCCGGCCGCAGCCGCCCGCCACGGGGCCGAGTGATACACCCGTTCGCGACGACACCTATGACCCGTCGCGGCTTTTGTCGTTGCGGTGGGTCACTTGTGTCGGTGAGCCTGCGCGAGGTCTTCACGTTTGGGGTTGACCAGGACGTTCGTGACCTGATCGGCG
>DATGKK010000052.1:0-29528 GCA_035294725.1 Acidimicrobiales bacterium
ACCCGCCGCACGTGTACCTCAACGAGCAACGCCTGAACGACGCGCTGTTCCCGTTCCTCGCCACCGCGCTCTTCGGACCCGAGCGCACCGGCTACTGGCGCACGTGCCTGGATGCCGCGGCCGAGCCTGAGCGCGCCGCGCCAACCAAGGAACGCGCCGCGGAGGTCGAGGCCGAGATCGCCGACCTCGAACGGCGCCTCACCCGCCAGCTCGTCAACCTCGAAGCTGGCGACGTCACGTCCGCGCTCCGCCGTCGTGTCGGTCAGCGCGTGGCCGAGCTGGAGGACGCCATCGCCGAGCGGCGAGAGCGACTCGTGGCACTCGCCCGGGAGTCGGCGACAGAGGCGCCCACGTTGGCCGACGTCGCCCCGTTGCTCGACCGGCTGCCGATCCTCGCCGACTCGCTCGACAAGGCGCCCCAGAGCGAACTACGGGCCCTGTTCGACGCGCTGCAGCTCGACGTCGTCTACCAGCCGGCTGACGGCGCCGTCGACGTCGCAGTCACGCTCTACGATCGCGGTGACGATGCGCTGGCAGGCGCTGCGCCCGTGCGCGCGGAGGACTGGTTGGCGGGTTACCGACACAACTCGCTGACCTGGACGTCCATGCCCGAGTTTGACCATCCGATCCCAGGTTAAGCGGCTCCGCGTCCCGAAGGGTCGGCAGCGGGTGCCCGGCGGCGGCGGTCGGGTGGCGGCTGAGGAGGCTCGGCCCATCCTTCGGCCCTCGCAGCGGCGATGGCGCCGAGGTGTTCGAGCTCGCGTACGAGGTGGTGGAGCCGGGCGGCGTTGTCGAACCACGGCTCGTAGGTCTGCGCCTGTTCGGGGGTCAGGTTGCGGGTGGTGGTCTTACCGGCGACCCGTCTGGTCCAGGAGCGATACGGGCCGTGCCGGCGCGACGGGTCGCTGTGGCAGGAGCAGCCGGCATTGCCGCAGCGCCCGGTCCGTTCGACGAGGCTGCCGGGCAGGCAGAAGCCAATGTTGGCGATCTCGGCCGCGATCTGGCGCTGGCGTCGGCGCAGGTCGGCATCGCTCACGTGCTCCATGTTTCCCCCCTTTAGCATCGCCCACCTGATGGCCGTACTGCATCATACTTACGGAGATGTCCAGAACGGCCTCGTCCCTCCGTCGAGATGCCTGGGTCGCGTCGAGGCTCGCGCGCTTCGCCTCGGGCCGCGGGCTCCCGGACTGCCCCGAAGCGGTGTTCGACCGGGACGTGATCGAGTCCTTCGTGCGTCACGGGTCCGCAGCGTGGGCCCCGGCCACCCGGGGGGACGTACCGCTCGGCGCTGTATCGACGGGCCGACGCCTTCTCGCCACGCGGTCCGCGCGGCGCGCCGTTTCCGGGGTCGCCGGCCCCTGCACCGTACTCGAGGGTCGAGCTGGCGGCGCTGCGGGCCATGGCAGATGGCGCGACGAGCGATTGGCGGAGGCGGTCGGCGCTCGTCATGCTCGCCTCGGGCGCCGGGGCGGGGCTCCATCCCGGCGAGCTCGTGGCTCTCGTCGGATCCGACGTGATCCAAGACGGGCGGCGCGTGACAGTCGCCGTCGTGGGGGCACGGCCACGTCTCGTCCCCGTGGTCGGCCGCTACAGCGAGGACTTGGTGGCGGCGGCCGAGACAGCCGGAGACGGCGCGTTGTTCCGCCCCGGATCCGCCTCGCGGCGCGACAAGAACTTCGTGAATGACTTCGCACGCAAGCTGAGAAGCGACCCGGCCGATCCGTGGTGGTCGGTGCGCCGGCTGCGCTCCAGCTTCATCTGCGGACATCTACAGGCGCAAACGGCGCTTGACGAGGTCATGTCCATCGCCGGCGTGGTCGAGGTGGAGTCCCTCGCCCGCTACATGTGCCACGTGGCGGGGGCCCCCTCCTCCAAGGCGGCGCTTCGACGCACGCTCGATGCGCAGCGGCTCGGATGAGGAGCGGCCTCGACATCCCCGAGGCCACCGGCCCCGTGGATGACGAGACGGCCTTGTTCGCCTCCGAGCTGGTGGAGCGCTCGGGCGTCGCCGCGCGCGCCGAGGCGCTTCTCGCGCGCTCCACCGGCCGCCCGCGCACGGTCCCCATGCACGCGGTCCTCACCGCCTTGGTGTGCTTGGCGCTAGAGGGACGGGCCCTCCTGCTCACCGCCGCCACCGACCTTCTCCACCGCCGCCTGTCCGACCACGTGCGCACCACGCTCGGGACTGCCGGTCCCCCGCTCGACCGCCTGGGTTTCTTGGCCCGTTACCGGTGCGTGCGCTACTGCTTCCACCTCCTTCTTTCCACGATGGACCCCTCGTTGCTGCCAAAGAACCGGCGCCTTAGTGAAAAGGAGCTGGCACAGCGGACAAAGGAGCTCGACGAACAAGCCGAGGTCGGCGCCCGGAGGCGCCTCGAGGAGACGGTGAACGCCCTGATCGAGGCCAGCCTGTCGGTCATGACCGACGCCGAGCGGGCCGCTCTGTCGGGCACGGTCGGCCTCGACGCCACCTGCGTGCCGCTTTTCAGCCGGGGGCCCTCCAAGCGCTCCGGGCTGTGTGCGAGCGACCCCGACGGGGGCTGGTACATCCGCCAGGGCGACCATCGCGACGTGGAGGGACCCGACGGCAGGGGCCTCTCGAAGATCGCCTGGGCGCTCGAGGCCACCATCTGCACCGCGGCCCCTCGAGTGCCCGGGCAGGCGGCCGGCGCGGCGAACCTGGTGCTCGGTGCCGCCCTCGAGCGCCCCGGAATCGACCCGGGTGGGACCGGCGTGCGGGTGCTCGCCTCCATCGTCTCACGCGGATACAGCGCCGGCCCGCTCGGGGCGGACCGTGCCTATTCCGCGGCGCTCCCCGAACGCTTCCACCTGCCGGCGCGCGCCTTGGGCTTCACCCCAGTGATGGACTATCGCGTCGATCAGCTCGGGGTGCAGGCCCAATCGGGCGGGGCCCTATTGATCGAGGGGGCATGGCACTGCCCGGCCACGCCAGCAGTGCTCGTCACTGCCACCAAGGACTGGCGGGCCGGGTCGATCGACCACGCCACCTACAAAGCGCGCATCGCAGCGCGCGCCGCCTACCGACTAAAGCGCACCGAGGGCCCCGACAAGGACGGCTACGAGCGCCACCGCTGCCCGGCGCTCGGGGAGCACGCCGGGCTCGCCTGCCCGCTTCGCCCGCCGGCGGGAGCGATGCGCGACGGCCGGCCCAAGGTCCTCGAGGCGCCGGCCGAGCCGCCCAAGGTGTGCACCCAGACGGCGGTGACCGTCGCCCCCGACGTCGGGGCCCGCCACCGCCAGGACCTCGCCTTTGGGTCCGAGGAGTGGGCGCGTGCCTACGCCACGCTCAGGAACACCATCGAAGGGCAGAACGGGTATCTGAAAGACCCCGCTCACGAGGCGCTCGCGGCGCCGGCGAGGCGGCGGGTGCGCGGCATCGCCGCCCAGTCGCTGTTTTGCGGGGTGCTCTTGCTCGCCGGCAACCTGCGGCGGCTGAACGCGCATCGCGAGATGGTGAAGGCTGAGGGCGCGCCAAGATCCGCCGAGCGGGCCAGACGACGGCGCACGTCCCTCTCGGACTTCCGGCCCTCGGGCTGAGCGCTTCCCATCCGGGAGCCACGGGCCTCTTTGGACCTTCGCGGCCCGGCAGCCGATTCACGTCGTCACCGGCCGCAGCCGCCCGCCACGGGGCCGAGTGATACACCCGTTCGCGACGATACCTATAACCCGTCGCGGCTTTTGTCGTTGCGAGTGGGTCACTTGTGTCGGTGACCCTTGGCGCCCCCGGCAGGACTCGAACCTGCGCACCCGGCTCCGGAGGCCGGTGCTCTATCCACTGAGCTACGAGGGCAAGCGGTCGGCGCTGGCCGCCGTGACGCCGTGCAGCGGCCGAAGGCGACATCGGTGCACGGCGCTACGGCCCTTGTCGCCTGCGGTTGCATCCTAGCCCCGGGTTCGGCCATCCTCGTCGTGGGATGGGAACCGAGACCGAGCTCGCCGAGTCGATCGTCCGCGCGGCTGGCACGCTCGGCATCCACCTCGCTCCCGAGGAGGTCCACCTCGAACGCCCCCAGAGAGCGGAGCACGGTGACTGGTCGACCAACGTCGCCCTCGCCCTCGCAAAGCGCGCAGAGCGGCCACCTCGGCAGCTCGCCGAGCAGCTCGCGGCAGCCCTCGATGCGGACGCACCACGCCACGTTGCAGGCGTGGAAGTGGCAGGGCCCGGCTTCGTCAACTTCAGGCTCGACGCGGGGTGGCTCCACGACCACCTCCGGGAGATCATCCGCCAGGGGGAAGGCGGCTATGCGGCGGTCGATCTCGGCCGCGGCGCCCGGGTGCAGATCGAGTTCGTCTCTGCCAACCCGACCGGCCCGCTCCACGTCGGCAACGGCTGGCTCGGGTCGTACGGCGACGCCCTCGCCCGCCTCATGAGCCGGGCCGGTTGGGAAGTGGAGCGGGAGTACTACGTCAACGACACTGGGGGCCAAGTCCGCATGCTCGGCGAGAGCCTCCTCGCCCGCCGGCGTCGGGAACAGGTGCCGGACGAGGGCTATCAAGGGCAGTACGTCGCCGATCTTGCCGAGCAGTACGACGGGCCGGACGACGTGATGGCCGCCGGGCGCTTTGCGACAGAGCGCATCCTCGCCAGCATCCGGGAGACGCTCGGGCGGCTCGGCATCAGCTTCGACGAGTGGTACTCGCAGGCCTCGATCGAGGAGAGCGGCCGCGTCGCCGACACGATCGAGCTCCTTCGCGAGCGGGGGCACGTGTTCGAACAGGATGGCGCGGTGTGGCTCCGCTCGACGGAGTTCGGCGACAGTCGAGACCGTGTGCTCGTGAAGTCGAATGGCGACGCGACCTACCTCGCGGGCGACCTCGCCTATCACCGGAACAAGTACCTCGAGCGTGGCTTCGACCTCGTGATCAACGTCTGGGGTGCGGACCACCACGGGCAGGTCGCCTCTCTCAAGGCCGGCGTGCAGGCACTCGGCATCGATCCCGACCGGCTCGAGGTGCGGCTCGGCCAGCTGGTCTCGCTCGTGGGCGGGCGGATGTCGAAGCGATCCGGCAACTACGTACCGCTCGACGAGCTCATCGACGACCTCGGACCCGACGCCACCCGGCTCCTGTCCCTGCTGTCGTCTATCGACCAGGCCACGACGCTCGACCTCGACGCGGTGAAGCGCCAGTCGATGGAGAACCCCGTCTACTACGTGCAGTACGCCCATGCCCGGATCGCGTCAATCGGCAGGGTGGCGGCCGAGAGGGGGATCGAGCGCCGGCCGATCGACCTGGTCGACCTCTCGCTGCTCTCGCACCCGCGCGAGCTCGACGTGCTCCGGGTCCTCGAGGAGCTGCCCCGCGTCGTGCGCGAGGCGGCCCTCGACCGGGCGCCGTACAAGGTGACGAACTGGGTGCGGTCGCTCGCCGGCTCCTTCCACGGCTTTTACCACGACTGCTACGTCATGGGAGAGGGTGTGTCACCCGAGCTCACCCAGGCGCGCCTGTGGCTCGTGGAAGCGGCCCGGATCGGCCTTGCCATCGGGCTCGGCCTGCTCGGGGTGAACGCTCCGGAACAGATGTGACGCCCTCGACGGCACCGATCGCCCGCCACCTGCTCCCCCTCACTGCCGGGCGCGGGCCGGCCGGCGCCCTGACGGTGGGCGGCGTCGATCTCGTCAAGCTGGCTGGAACGTACGGGACACCCCTGTTCGTCTACGACGAGGAGCACCTCCGGGCGCGCTGCCGCGAGGCCGTGGCTGCCTTTGGACCGGGGGTTGCCTACGGGACGAAGGCGTTCTTGTGCAAGGCGATGGCAGCCCTCGCCGCCGAAGAGGGAATGCACCTCGACGTCTCATCGGGTGGCGAGCTCGCCGTCGCACTCGCCGCCGGCGTGCCGGCCGACCTCCTCGTGCTCCACGGCAACAACAAGTCGGCGGAGGAGCTCGCAGCTGCGATCGAGGCGGGGGTCGGGCGGATCGTGGTCGACTCCTTCGACGAGATCGAGCGGCTGTCGGCGGCGCTCGGGGCAGCCGCCGGCCCGTTTCCTCGCCTTCTTGTCCGGGTCACGCCCGGAATCGAGGCCCACACTCACGAGTACGTGATGACCGGGCAGGAGGACTCCAAGTTCGGCTTCAGCCTTGCTTCGGGAGCTGCAGATGAAGCCGCCTCTGAGCTGCGCGCCCGCTTTCAGGCCAGGTTCGTCGGTGCGCACGCTCACGTCGGCAGCCAGATCTTCCGCACCGACGTCTACGCCCGCGAGGTGGAGGCGGTCGTGCCGTTCGTGCGGCGGCACGGGCTTGCCGAGTGCTGCATCGGCGGAGGTCTCGGGGTCGCCTATCTCGACGGGGAGCACGCTCCGGCGCTCTCCGAGTGGGCGGAGGTCGTGCGCAAGGCGGCGGCGGCAGCCGGCATGCCCAAGGGCGTAAGACTGACCGCTGAGCCTGGTCGGGCGATCGTGGCTGCGGCCGGGATCACGCTCTATCGCGTCGGAACGATCAAGGAGCTTCCGGGCCTTCGCACCTATGTCGCCGTGGACGGCGGCATGAGCGACAATCCGCGCCCGGTGCTGTATGGGAGCGGCTACGAAGCCTTCCTGCCGCGCGCTCCGGACGCTGAGCGTCCCGTCGCAGCTCGGGTCGTCGGCAAGCACTGCGAGTCCGGCGACGTCGTCGTCGATGACGCCCGCCTACCCGCCGACCTCGCCGTCGGTGATCTCCTTGCCACACCGGTCACTGGCGCGTACGGCTTCGCGATGGCCTCCAACTACAACCGCGTCCCTCGCCCGGCGGTCGTGTTCGTGCTAAACGGGAGCTCTCGCGTCGTCGTGAGAAGGGAGACGGTCGACGACCTCCTCCGTCTCGAGCCCTGAGTCGATAGCCCTGATGCGGTCACCCCGACCCCTCGGGGCCGGCCGCTCCGCCGACTACCGTGTGGCCGTGTCCAGCGCCAGTGGGGAGCCGGTGCGCCTCGGATTGCTCGGGTGCGGCAACGTGGGGGGCGCGTTTCTCGCCATGGTCGACGCCGAGGCCGACGCGATCGCCGCCCGTACGGGCATCCGCCTCGACGTGGCGAGGATCGCCGTGAAGGATCCGTCGCGGGCCCGTGGCGACGAGATCGCCGCCGGTCGCTTCGCCGAGCGGGCGACGACCGACGCCGCGAGCGTCGTCGAGGATCCTGCCGTCGAGATGGTGATCGAGCTGATCGGCGGGATCGAGCCGGCCCGCTCGCTCGTGCTCTCCGCTCTCGCCCTCAAAAAGCCCGTCGTCACGGCGAACAAGGAGCTCGTCGCCGCGTGCGGCGCTGAGCTGTTGAAGGCTGCCGAGGCCTCCGGGGTGGACCTGCTGTTCGAGGCGAGCGTCGCAGGTGCGATCCCGCTCGTCCGGCTCCTGCGGGAGTCGCTCGCGGGGGAGCGGATCCGCCGTCTCACCGGGATCGTGAACGGCACGACGAACTACGTCCTCACGCGGATGAGCGAGGAGGGTCTCGGGTACCGCGAGGTGCTCGCGGAGGCGCAGGAGCTCGGCTACGCCGAAGCAGACCCCACCGCCGACGTCGAGGGCTACGACGCGGCGGCCAAGGCGGCCATCTTGGCCGGGATCGCGTTCGATGCCGACGTCGTGGCGGACGACGTCTACCGCGAGGGCATCACCGGCGTCGGTCCGAGCGACATCGAGTTCGCACACCGGCTCGGCTACGAGGTGAAGCTGCTCTGTGTCGCCGAGCGAGTCGACGAGACCGACGCCGAGGCGGGCTCGGTGTCAGTGCGGGTCCATCCGGCCATGGTGCCGGCCGATCACCCGCTCGCGAGCGTTCGCGGCCCGTTCAACGCGGTGTTCGTGGAGGGCGAAGCGGCCGGCGAGCTCATGGTCTACGGCCGCGGAGCCGGGGGCCGCCCGTCGGCGAGCGCAGTCCTCGGCGACGTGATCGAGGCGGCGCACCACCTCCGTGAGCAGACTCGCGCTCGCAACGCCATGAGACGCCGCCTCTCGCTGCGCCCGATCACCGCGCTGCACACCCAGTACTACCTCTCCCTCGACGTCGTCGACGAGCCCGGCGTGCTCGCCGCGGTGGCGTCGGTCTTCGGTCGCCACGACGTGTCGATCCGTTCCATGGAGCAGGTGGGCCTCGGCGGCGAGGCCAGGCTCGTCTTCATCACGCACACCGCTCTCGAGGCCGACCTCCAGGCCACGATCGAGGAGCTCGGCGCGCTGGAGTCGGTCGAGCGGATCGGGTGCATGCTGCGGGTCATCGGCCCGGAGCCGTCCCGGGCGTGAGCCGCGCGACCGCGACGCCCGCCCACCGCTGGCGAGGCGTCCTCGAGGAGTACCGGGAGCTGCTCCCTGTCACGGAGCGCACTCCGGTCGTCACCCTGCTCGAGGGGAACACGCCGCTGCTTCCCGCTCCCCGGCTCTCAGAGCGCGTCGGAGCGGACGTCTTCTTGAAGCTGGAGGGGCTCAACCCGACCGGCTCGTTCAAGGACCGGGGGATGACCGTTGCGATCTCGAAGGCGGCAGAGGCCGGCGCCGAGGCCGTCGTGTGCGCCTCGACCGGGAACACCTCCGCCTCCGCCGCCGCGTACGCAGCCCGCGCCGGGATGCGCTGCGTCGTGCTCATCCCCGAAGGCAAGATCGCCCTCGGCAAGTTGGCGCAAGCGCTCGTGCACGGGGCGACCGTCGTCCAGGTGCGCGGCAACTTCGACGCGGCGCTCGAGATCGTGCGCGGGCTTCCTTCTAGGGCCCCCGTCGCCGTCGTGAACTCCGTCAACCCGGACCGGATCGCCGGGCAGACGACCGGCGCCTTTGAGATTGCCGACGCGCTCGGCGACGCCCCTGACCTCCACTTCGTGCCGGTCGGCAATGCGGGGAACATCACCGCGTACTGGCAGGGTTACCTCCGCTACAAGGCGGCCGGCCGCACCACGCGCCTCCCGCGGATGATGGGTGTTCAGGCCGCCGGAGCCGCTCCGATCGTGAAAGGAGCGCCCATCCCCGAGCCCGAGACGGTCGCCACTGCCATCCGCATCGGCAATCCCGCCTCGTGGTCCGGAGCGACGGCTGCAGCGAGCGAATCGGGTGGAGCGATCGGAGCAGTGAGCGACGAGGAGATCCTCGGCGCCTACCGCCTGCTCGCGCGCGAGGAGTCCGTGTTCTGCGAGGCCGCCTCTGCCGCGTCGGTCGCCGGGCTGCTGCGCACGCCCATCCCGGCCGGGAGCCGGGTGGTCTGCGTCCTGACGGGCCACGGCCTGAAGGACCCCGAGCTCGCGATCAGCCAGTCAACGGCGCCGCCGGCAGTGGACGCCGACATCGAGTCGGTGCTCCGAGCCCTGCGCGTGTGAGGCGAGCACGGCAGGGCGCGCCAGGTTCACCGGGTCGTGCGGTATCCTGTAGTTGAGCGGTTCGACCAGGCGGCCCGGCGGGTACAAGGACGACGGGTTGTTGCCTGGCACCACCCGCTCGAACTAGCATCAGTTACACCTTCGCTCGCCGTCGCGACAGCATCTTTACGACTACCTCTTCCGCGAGGAAGCGACCGGAGAGGCGGGGGGAACAGCTGGAGACGCCTGGCCTGCGCGCCTCACGCCATTCCACCCGACTGCCGAACGGCGACGCCAGCGCCGAAGGTCTCGCGGCGACGGACGAGGCTCGGGACGGCGGGCCACCGCCGCTGCCCGGCACAGGGGGCCGAGCACCACCCTCTGGGCTCACCGTCGGGCATCCGACGCTCGAGGCGAGCTGGAGTGACCACCGCAGGCCGACACAACAAGAAGAGAGGAAGTCGATGAGCGCAGAGCAGCTCGAGCGTTCGATCCTGGAGCGCAAGGCCAGTGATGAGCTGCGAGCCATCGCCACCGCGATGTCGCTCGATCCGGCACCCCGCACGAAGAAGGCGGATCTCGTGACCCAGATCCTTCGCGCCGCCGGCGTGGAGGTCGAGGGCCCGGCAGCCAACGGCCACGGGCAGGCCGCCACGAGTGGGGAGCCCTCCGGCGACGCCGCGCCGGCGCCCGCGCCCGCGGCGCCAGCAGAGGCCGACGGCGCTGCCGGCTCGAACGGGAACGGTGCGCCGAGGCGCTCTCGTAGCCGGAGCGCCAAGCCAGTCTCCCATGCGGCGCAGGTGGTCATGCAGGAGGGCGCCGGCGACGGCGTCGCTTCGCCGGGCAACGGCCACGCGAACGGGGAGAGAGCGGAGGCCGATCGCTCATCGGCACGCTCTGAGGACGGCGTGCCGGCGGGCGCAGGCGGGGACGTCGAGCCTCCTGCCGATCAGGGCGCGACGACAGCGGATCGGAGCTCCAGTGGTGCCGTCGAGGCCCCGTCAGCGGGGGACGCGAGGGGCGCGGTCGCCGTTGCGAGCGCGATCGAGGCACCGGAGCGGAGCCAGGCCGGCAACGGGAGCAGCAACGCGACCGCCCTCCGTCCTGAGCAGCACGGCCCGAGCCAGCACGGGAACCAGCAGCCGAACCAGAGCCAGAACCAGCAGCGCCAGCAGTTCCAGGCAGCCCAGGCCGAGGCCGGCAACCGTCGCGGCCGCCGCCGCCGGGGCCGTGACCGGGGCGAGCGGGAGCCGCAGGGCGGAGGAGCCGAGACGCCGTACACGGGTGAGCTCGTGCCCGTGAAAGGGCTCTTGGACCTGCGCGACGAGGGCTACGGCTTCCTCCGCACGGCGGGGTACCTGCCGAGCCAGAAGGACGTCTACGTCTCCGTAAGCCAGGCCCGGCGCTTCGGGCTGCGCCGCGGCGATGCCGTCGAGGGCGCGTGCCGACCTGCCGGGCCGAGCGAGAAGTACCCGGCCCTGCTCCGGATCGACACGATCTCGGGCATGACGCCGGACGAGGCGATGAGGCGCCGGCGGTTCGAGGATCTCACGCCGCTGTTCCCCGACGAGCGGCTCCGCCTCGAGCTGCGTGACGACCCGGCGAACATGACGGCTCGCATCGTCGACCTGATCTCGCCGATCGGCAAGGGTCAACGAGGGCTGATCGTCTCGCCGCCGAAGGCGGGCAAGACGACCGTCCTCAAGCAGATCGCCCATTCGATCGAGGCCAACAACCCGGACGTGCACCTCATGGTCCTCCTCGTCGAGGAGCGGCCCGAGGAGGTCACCGACATGCGCCGCTCCGTGAAGGGCGAGGTGATCGCCTCGACCTTCGACCGCCCCTCGGAGGAGCACACGGCGGTGTCCGAGCTCGCGATCGAGAGAGCGAAGCGCCTCGTCGAGCTCGGGCGCGACGTCGTGATCATCCTCGACGGCATCACGAGGCTGGCGCGCGCCTACAACCTCGCCCAGCCGGCGACGGGCCGCATCATGTCGGGCGGCGTCGACTCCGGTGCGCTCTACCCGCCCCGGAAGTTCTTCGGCGCCGCCCGCAACATCGAGGAGGGCGGCTCGCTCACGATCCTCGCCACGGCGCTCGTCGAGACCGGCTCGAAGATGGACGAGGTGATCTTCGAGGAGTTCAAGGGCACCGGCAACATGGAGCTCCGCCTCGACCGAAAGCTCGCCGAGCGCCGGATCTACCCGGCGATCGACGTGAACGCGAGCTCCACCCGCCACGAGGAGCTGCTGTTCGACCGCAACCAGCTCCAACAGGTCTGGAAGCTGCGGCGGGTGCTGAACGCGCTCAGCTCCGAGGGGAACCCCGGAGCCGGCCTCGAGCTCCTTATGGACCGGATCAAGTCGACGCGGTCGAACGACGAGTTCCTCGCCGAGATCGCGAAGGCGCCGAACCCGACGAACTGAGCCTTTCGGCTCAGCCGAGCCGGGCGAGGGCGGCGTCGAGCGCCGCGAGCGCCTCCTCCCGCGACATCCCGACCTGCCTGGCAGCGACGGCCATGCGTTCAGCAGCGTCGCCGACGAGCTCCTTCGCGGCCGTCCGGTCGAGCGACCGCGGTGAGACCACCGTGCCCATGCGGCCTCGGGTCTCGACGACTTGCTCTCGTTCCAGCATCTCGTATGCCCTGCTCACCGTCCCTTTCGCGAGCCCAAGGTCGGAAGCGAGCTGGCGGATCGTCGGCAGCCGAGCGCCGGCGCGAAGCGTCCCCGCTGCCACCATCGCGGTGATCTGGAGGCGGATCTGCTCGTACGCCGGCATGGGATCGGCGGTGTCGACTCGCAAGATCACGAGGCCGCACCCCTGTGCCACCGCCAGCGCCCGTTCCGCGACAGCTTGGGCCAGAAGACCCGGTGCTCGGTGACTCCGAGCGTGACCGCCCACACGAGCATGGCGAGCCCGAGGACGGCGAAGGTGCCGTCGAGCAAGGGAGGGGATCCGTGCTCGACGAGGAGCCGCCCCCCGCTCACGGTTTGGACGAACGCCGGAGGTGTGGCCGCCCGGAACGCGGTCAGGCAGCAGATGCCGAAGAGGGCGGTCAGCCCTCCTGAGGCGGCGTAGCCGACGGCGCCGGCGCCGATCCTCCGGATCGCGTCGTCGGCGCGCTCGATCGTGGGTGGGAGCGCCGGCCTCACCCGAGCGGCGACGGCGCGCTGGCAACTCTCAGCCAGGGTCAGGACCCCGAGCGCGGCGCCGCCAAGAGCACACAGGATCTCGGGAGAACCGTGCCAGGGCAGCGCCAGCGCAGTCGCGGCCAGGACCACCGTCGCCGAGGCGGCGACTCGCGAGTGCCAGGCGAGCCATGGCGGCACGTAGCGCTGCGGGCTGCGCACAGCGAGGGAGGCCGTCCGGACTGCTGCAGCGCGCCCGGGCCGGCGGAGGCGGAACAGCTCGGTCGCGATCACGCCGACGAACCAGCCCGGAACGATCGTGAGCAGCGAGATGCCGCCGCGCTCGAGTGCTACCCCGGCGAGCAGTCCGGCGACGCTGAAGACAAAGCGGAACCGGCGCGCCCGGGTCAGGTACCTGCGGCAGAGCTCGGTGCCGTCCGGGGTCTCGAGGACGCCGTGGAGGCGAGCGAAGGCGCAGGCCTCCTCGTCGGTCGCGTTGCGGACCCGATCGACAAGGTGCATGCCGACGAGGATCGTGAGCAGCACGAGCAACCCGACCAACACCACGCTTGAGATCACGCCGCTCCCTTGCACTGTCGCATTGTCATATGACAGTATGACAAAGATGCGGAGCTCGCAAGGACGTGAGGTTGCCGCCGAGCTGGACTCGGTCATGCCCCGCCCGAGCCGCAGCTGGATGGTCGCCGTGCTCCTTGGCTGGCTCCTTGCGCTCACGGTCGGGGTGTGGTGGGCGCGCTGGGACGGCGGTTGGGCGCCGGACCTGCACTTCGGCTCAAGCGAGGCGACCGTCGGTGTGAACCAGGGTCACCCCTACCTCGACGGCGACCTCGTGAGCACCGGGAGCTTTCCGGTCACGATCACGGGGGTGCGAGCGGCTGTGCCCGGGCTCGGCAGACCGCACGTCGTGCTGCGGCGGAATGACGGCAGGCCGCTCAACTTCCCGGTGCGCCTCCAGGGGGGCGAGCGCGTACGGCTCTCGATCGAGTGGGACCGCCTCGAGTGCAAGTCGGTGCGAGCCGGCGAGGCCTACTTCGTCGCCGTGTCGTACGTCAACCTGGTCGGCATCCCCGGCACAGTGGAGCTGATGCTGGGCTGGTGGCTCCGGCCGGGCTCGAACGTCGGGATCGTGAACGGCCCGCCACAGGGCGTCGGCTGGCCCCTCGCGGTGTCCTGGTTCGCCTGCGGCCGGCCCGCAGGCAAGGCGCCGATCCCGGTGTTCCCGTGAGCGTCCCCTCTTACGGTCGTGTTGCGCATGCGAGGGCCCGGTCGGCTGTGGGCGGATCTCCCCTACACTGTGCGGGCCATGAAAGCCGACATCCACCCGGACTACGTCCTCGCGACGGTGCACTGCTCGTGCGGCAACACCTTCGAGACGCGCTCGACGAAGGCCGACCTCCACGTCGAGCTCTGCAACGAGTGCCACCCCTTCTACACGGGCAAGCAGAAGCTGGTCGACACCGGAGGCCGGGTCGAGCGCTTCGAGCGCCGCTACGGCCAGCGCAAGACCAAGCGCTCCTGACGCCGCCGCCGGGTGCGGGGGCGCCGTCGGCGCCCTCGGGCCCTTGGCCAGAGCGCGGGCAGAAGGGGACCTAACCTCGTCCTGTGCTCGAACGCCTTCCCGAGTTCGAGGCCGAGTACGAGGACGTCCTCGCTCGCCTGGCCGACCCCGCCATCGGCAACGACCCGCGCCTGCTGCGTGACCTGTCCCGGCGCCACAAGGAGCTCGAGGCGCTCGTGCGGGCGATGCGCGAGCTGAAGGCGGCCGAGGACGACGCTGCTGCGGCCCGCGAGCTGCACGCCGAGTCGACCGGAGCGGAGCGCGAGCTCGCCCAGTTGGAGATCGAGGCCAACGAGGTCCGCATCGCGGCGCTCGAGGAGGAGCTGCGGACCCTTCTGCTCCCAAAGGACCCCAACGACGGACGGAACGTCATCGTCGAGATCCGGGGCGCCGAGGGCGGAGAAGAGGCGAACCTGTTCGCGAAGGACCTCTTCGACATGTACCTGCGCTACGCCGACCGCAGGTCGTGGCGGTCGGAGATTCTCGACCTGCGAGAGTCGGACCTCGACGGCATCGACTCCGTCACCTTCGTCCTGAAGGGCGAGGACGCCTGGCTCAGGATGAAGCACGAGGCCGGGACCCACCGGGTCCAGCGGGTGCCGGTCACGGAGTCGCAGGGGAGGGTGCACACCTCCTCGGCCACGGTGAACGTCCTGCCGGAGGCCGACGAGGTGGAGATCGACATCGATCCGAACGACCTTCGCATCGACGTCTACCGCTCCACCGGCCCGGGCGGGCAGTCCGTCAACACGACCGACTCCGCCGTCCGGATCACCCACGTGCCGACCGGGCTCGTCGTGGCCATGCAGGACGAGAAGAGCCAGATCCAGAACCGGGCGCGGGCGATGCAGGTGCTGCGGGCCCGCCTCTATGAGCTCGAGCGCCGAAAGCAGGAGGCCGAGCTCGCCCGGGAGCGCAAGGCCCAAGTCGGCGCCGGCGGCCGGGCGGACAAGATCCGTACCTACAACTTCAAGGAGAACCGGGTATCGGACCACCGGATCAACCTCACCCTGTACAAGCTCGACAAGATCCTGACCGGCGACCTCGACGAGCTCGTGGACGCCCTCGTCGCTGATGAGCGCATCCGCCAGCTCAAGAGCGCCTGAGGCTCCGTCCGCGCTGCGCCGGCGCATCGAGGCCGCGCTCGCCCCGATGGTGCCGGCGCGCCATGAGGCTCGTTTCATCGCCGAGGACGCCCTCGCCGCCGGTGGCGGCGACCCGATCGCTTACGCCCTCGAGCTCGCACGGCGGCGCGCCGCCGGGGAGCCGCTCCAGCACGTGCTCGGCCACTGGGGCTTCCGGCGGCTCGACGTGCTCACGGATCGGCGTGCCCTCGTGCCCCGCCCCGAGACGGAGACGCTCGTGTCGGTGGCGCTCTCCGCGCTCGCCAGAGTCGAGGGCGAGCGCTTCCCGCTCCTTGGCGCCGATCTCGGGACGGGTTCCGGGGTCATCGCCTGCTGCCTCGCCTCGGAGTCGGTGCGACCGGTGGTCGTGCATGCGACCGACCTCTCCGAACCTGCGCTCGCTCTGGCCGCCGAGAACGTGGCCCGGTGCCTCGAAGTTTCGTCCCAGGGCCGCGTCGTCGTGCATCGCGGCTCCTGGTTCGACGCCCTGCCGAGCGACCTCGAGGGCGAGCTCGACCTCGTGGTGTCGAACCCCCCCTATCTGGCGGAGGCGGAGTGGCGCGAGCTCGATGCAGTGGTGAGGGACTACGACCCGCCTGCCGCGCTGATCGCCGGACCGACCGGCCTCGAGTGCCTCGAGCAGCTCGTGGTGGGCGGCCGGCAGTGGCTCCGGCCCGGCGGCGCCATCGCTCTGGAATGCGCGCCTCACCAGGCCCCGGAGCTCCTCCGGCTCGCCGGCGCGGTCGGCTACCACAGCCCGGCGGTGGCGAGGGACCTCGCGGGGCGCGACAGGATCCTGCTCGCGTGGCGCTGAGCGACGAGCTCGAGGCCGCCGTCGCCGCGGTGAAGCGGGGCGAGGTGATCGGCCTCCCGACCGACACCGTCTACGGAGTGGGGGCCGATCCGTTCCGGCCTGATGCGGCCGGGCGAGTCTTCGCCGCGAAGTGGCGCCCGGAGGCGGTGGCGCTGCCAGTGCTCGTCGCCGACCCCGAGACCGCGACGGAGCTCGCGGTCCTTGACGGCCCAGCCCGGATCCTTGCTGCCCGCTTCTGGCCGGGTCCGCTCACGATGGTCCTCCGGCGCCTAGACGGCGTCGAGCTCCACCTCGGAGGAGATCCCACCACCGTCGGACTTCGCTGTCCGGATCATGAGGTGGCGAGAGCGGTGCTCGCCCGCACCGGGCCGTTAGCGGTGACGAGCGCCAACCGCCATGGCGAGCCCCCCGCCACGACGGCCGGCGAGGTGCGCCGCCAGCTCGGGGCGGGTGTGGCCGTCGTGATCGACGCCGGGCGCTGCGACGGATCACCCTCGACCGTCGTCTCGTTGCTCGGAGACGACGATGCCGATGAAGGCGGCCTTCGGCCGGCTGGAGGGCTGCGCATCCTCCGGCAGGGCTCGATCAGCGAGGCCGACCTCCTCTCCTGCCTCGAGGCCGGTCCTTGAGCAGCGGCTCGAAGGAGCCCGCCGTCCGAGGGGGTTCCTGGCACCGACGAGCGCCGTGAGGAGAGCTCCCGCCCGCTCCAACCCGGTCCGGCACGCCGTGCCGAGAGGCTCGCCCGAGCAGGCTCTCCGGCTGTTCCGGGCGGCCGCCGTCGGCAGCAGGGCCGGGAGGGCCGGGCGCCGGAGCCGGCCAGAGATCCCGGGAGGCGCCTCGGTAGACTGCGGCAATGACCACTGCCTCCTCCGGGCGAGGGCCGCGGGGTCGATCGACCGCGGCGATCGGATGGGAGAGCCTTGACGCCGACCCTGAGCTGCGGGCCCTGCTCGAACGGGAGCTGCACCGGCAGCGCACCACCATCCAGCTCATCGCCTCGGAGAACTTCACCTCCCCGGCCGTGATGGCGGCCTCGGCGTCCGTCCTCACCAACAAGTACTCCGAGGGCTACCCGGGCCGGCGGTACTACGGCGGCAACGTGATCGCCGACGAGGTCGAGAGCCTCGCACGGGAGAGGGCGGCAGCATTGTTCGGGGCGGAGTATGCGAACGTCCAGCCGCACGCCGGCGCCTCCGCGAACCTCGGCGCCTACATGGCGCTCGCGGAGCCGGGCGACACGATCCTGGCCATGCGCCTTGACCAGGGCGGCCACCTCACGCACGGCTCCCCGGTGAGCATCACCGGCAAGCTCTACCGGTTCGTCGCCTACGGCGTCACGCCGGCCGAAGCCGACGGCAGCGGCGAGCGCATCGACCTCGACCAGGTGCGCGACCTCGCCAAGCGGGAGCGTCCCCGCCTGATCGTCGCCGGGGCGACGGCCTACTCCCGCACGATCGACCCGGCGCCGTTCAAAGAGATTGCGGACGACGTCGGCGCGAGGTTCATGTTCGACGCCGCCCACCCGGCCGGCCTGATCGCGGCCGGAGAGCACCCGAGCCCGGTCGGCGTCGCGGACGTCGTCACCTTCACGACCCATAAGACGCTCCGGGGACCGAGAGGTGGCGCAATCCTCGCGGGGGCCGAGCTCGGGAGGAAGTTCGACTCGGCGATCTTCCCGGGCCTGCAGGGCGGTCCTCTCATGCACACGATCGCAGCCAAGGCGGTCGCCTTCGCCGAGGCCGCCCGCTCGGAGTTCAAGGCCTACGCCGCCCAGGTGCGGGCGAACGCCCGGGCCTTTGCCGACGCGCTCGCCGCCGAGGGCTTCCGGCTCGTCGCGGGCGGCACCGACAACCACCTCGTCCTCGTCGACCTGCGCGACTTCGACCCCGAGCTCACCGGCAAGGCTGCCCAGGAGGTGCTCGACCGCGCCGGCATCACCTGCAACCGCAACCAGATCCCGAACGATCCGCGACCGCCGTTCGTGACGAGCGGCCTCCGCCTCGGCACGGCAGCCGAGACGACGGCTGGCATGAGGGAGCCGCAGATGTCCGAGGTGGCCGCGTTGATCGCGCGCACACTGCGCCACCGGGAGGACGACTCGGAGATCGAGTCGGTGAGGCGGGAGGTCCGTGACCTCTGCGCCGAGTTCGATCCTTACCCAGATGGCGTCACCGACGCCTGATACTGCGAGAGGCGCGGTCCGCGAGGTGACCGGGTGACGACGTGAGCCCGGAGGTCAGCTCGGCGCTCGTGGCCGGGATCGCGGCTGTGGCAACGTTCGGGCTGACGTTTCTCATCAGGGCGGTGGCCACCGGGCGCGGCCTCGTCGTCCAGCCCGATCCGCAGCGTGTCCACACGCAGGCCACCCCGACCGCTGGCGGTCTTGCGCTGATCCTCGGCTTCGCCTTCGCCGTCCTCGTCGCTCGTCCGCTCGGTTTCACCCGCTACCGACTCGGCCACTCGCTCTTCGCGCTGAACGGGACGGAGATCGTCGGGGTGGTGATCGCGGTCGTCGTCATCGGCCTGCTCGGCCTCGTCGACGACGTGAGGGGCACCTCGCCCCCTGCCAAGGTCGCCGGCCAGGTTCTCGCAGCGATGGTCCTGTACTTCTTCGGCGTGACGATGACCCAGGTGAAGGTCCCCTTCGTCTCCTCCTACATCGTCCTAGGAGCGACGCTGCTGCCCCTCGTGACCGCCCTGTGGGTGGTCGGGATCGCGAACGCGGTCAACCTGATCGACGGCCTCGACGGCCTCGCCGCCGGGGTGGTCGCGATCGGGGCCGGTTCGCTCTGCATCTACGGGCTCCGCCTCATCGACCTCGGTGCGCTCGCCCAGAACAACATCGGGCCGCTGCTCGCGGCCGCCTGCTGCGGCATCTGCGTCGGCTTCCTCCCTCACAACTTCTACCGGGCGAAGATCTTCATGGGCGACACGGGCGCCATGGTGCTCGGGCTCCTCATGGCGGCGGCGACGATGGAGATCGGCGGGCAGGCGAACTACGTGATCTCCGGTGCGACGTACTTCTTCGTCGCACCCCTCGTCGTCCCGATCGTGATCCTCGCCGTGCCGCTCCTCGACACGGCGCTCGCGGTCGTGCGGAGGGCCGTCCGGCGCACGAAGGTCACTGAGCGCGACCTCGAGCACCTGCACTACCGACTCATGCGCCTCGGACACGGCCACCGCCGCGCCGTGCTCGTGCTCTGGGGGTGGACGCTCGTCCTCTCGGGGCTCGTGCTCTACCCGGTCTTCTACCCCCGCTGGAACGCGGCCGTCCCCTTTGCCGTCGCCATCCTCGCCATCGCCCTCGTCACGGCCTTCCGGCCCGGCCTTCGCCGGACCGGAAGGGGAGCACCTGCACCCGCCGTCGCGACGGACGTCGACGGCGCTGCCGACCACCGTCCCGGGCTCCGAAGGACACCGGTGGGCACCGACGAGACCGTCGGGGGAGCACCGCCCGGCGGTGCCGGCCTGGGTGGGCACGACGGCGCCGCCGAGGCCTACCGCAGAGCCCACCGCCGCCGTTTTGCCCGGCACCACCCTCCGATGCGAGGATAGGCGCGCGAAGTGAGCAGCAAGCCCACGCCGGGTCCGTTCCAGTACATCGGCCTGGGGAGCTCGATCGCCCTCTGCCTCGTAGCCGGAATGGGAGGTGGCTACCTGCTGGGCGAGCGGCTCGGCGCGGTGGCGCTGCTCACGTTCGCCGGCCTTGTGGTGGGCATCGCAGCGGCGGTGGCGACGGCAAGGTCGGCGATCAAGAGGTACATGTGACGAGCCAGCAGCGTGGCCGGCCGGGTCCGATCGGCACGGACGTCCCCGCTGCAAGGAAGATGACGACCGCCATATGAATTCACTCGGACCCCTGCTCGAGCAGTTCTCCCTGCCCGAGATCTCGAGCGTGCTGAAGCGCACCGTCTTCACCGCGCTCGGGCTCGGCGTCGTCGCGGTCGTCGCCACCTTGTTCGTGTCGCAGCCCCTGTTCGGCCTCGGCGTGTGCATCGGCCTCGGACTCGGGCTCCTCAACATCCGCATGGTCACGAACCAGACCGCGAGGGTCACCCAGCTCCAGCCGGCGAAGCCGGTGAGGGCGCTCGCCTCGATGACGCTCGCCCGGCTCGGGATCACGACCGTGTGCGTGATCGTCCTGTTCATCGCCTCGAGGTGGCTGGGCTTTGGCACCGCGGCCGGGCTCTGCCTGTTCTACCTGCTCTTCGTCGGCAACATCATCGCGATGATGGTGCGGCACAAGGTGTCCACATGATCGGGTCGTCGCTCCTCGCCGTGAACGTCGCGGTGGGACAACACATCCAGACCAAGCTCTTCGGCCTGACGATCAACCTCGACGACGTCCTCGCCACGGTCGCTGCCGGCCTTATCCTCGTCGTCCTCGGCCTGGTCCTGCGCGCGCGGGTCACCTCGGGAGTGCCGGGCAAGCTCCAGCTCGTCTACGAGACGATCGTCGGAGCGGCGACGAACCAGGTCGAGACGACGATGGGGCCAAAGGGCCTGTTCATCGTGCCCCTCGCCGTGACGCTGTTCATGTTCATCCTGCTCTGCAACTGGTTCGAGCTGATCCCGTCTGCGCTGCAGGGACACCTCGAGGTGATCACCTCACCCACCGGCGACATCAACCTGCCGCTCGCGCTCGCGCTCACGGTCATCGTGCTCGTCCACGTGACCTGGATCCGGCTCCACGGGCTGAAGAGCTATCTCGGCCACTACTTCAAGCCGTACAAGGGCCTGTTCCTGATCAACGTGATCGAGGAGATCGCAAAGATCTTCACCCTCGCCCTCCGGCTCTTCGGCAACATCTTCGCGGGCGGCATCCTCATCACCCTGATCGCGGCCTTCCCTCCACAGTGGATCCTGCCGACCCCGCTGCTGCAGTTCGTCTGGAAGCTGTTCGACGGCTTTTTCGTCGCACCGGTCCAGGCGTTCATCTTCGCCCTCCTCACGATCATCTACATGCAGTCCGCCGTGTCGGGCGGCCACTGAGCCAGCCTGCGGCTTACCGACAGCCACGACCTCTCGCACACCCACGCTCAACCCATAGGAGACAGACAACAGAAATGGCACAGACCACCCAGCAAGCCATCCAGCTGGCGGGCGCCATGGTCGGCGGTGGCCTCGCTCTCGGCGGCGGTGCCGTCGGCGCAGCCATCGGTGACGGCCTCGCCGGCAGCCAGACGATCGCCGGCATCGCCCGGCAGCCCGAAGCTCAGAGCCGCCTCTACACGACGATGTTCCTCGTCGTCGGTCTCTGCGAAGCCATGTACGTCATCAACCTCGCGTTCATGGCGTTCTTCGTCTTCGTCGAGGCGGCGAAGAAGTAGCCGTCGAGGCCCACGATGCCCGTCCCAGTGACCCACCTGCACCCCGCCGTGATGGCCCTCGGGTCGGTCTTCCTCATCCCGAACTTCACGTTCGTCCTCGAGTGGATCGCCTTCGTCGCCGTCCTCGCCTTCTTCGCGCGGGTCATCCTGCCTCCGCTGCGGCGGGCGATGAACGAGCGGGAAGCGTCCATCCGCAGCAACATCCAGGCGGCCGAGGACGCGAGGCGTGAAGCGGCACAACTCGTGGAGCAGCGCCGCGAGGCCCTCGAGGCCGCCCGGAACGAGGCACGCCAGATCGTCGACCAGGCGAACGAGGTGGCAGAGCAGCTGAAGGAGGAGGGGCGCCAGCGCGGCCAGGCGGAGTACGAGCGGCTGGTCCAGGCGGCCCGCTCCGAGATCGAGCTCGAGCGCCAGCGCGCCCGCGACGAGGTCATGGGAGAGGTCGGCGAGCTCGTGCTGCGGGCGGCCGAGCGAGTGATCGGCAGCGGGCTCGACGGTGAGCGCCACCGGGCGCTCGTGGACGAGGCCATTGCCGCCGCTCAGTCAAGCGGGGACGGGACCGCCTGATGCTGGAGCTCGTCCGCGGGTACGCCGCCGCCGTGCTCGACGTCGCGGAAGCCGAAGGCGCCCTCGGCGACGTCATCTCGGCTCTTCGCGGCCTCGGACGGCTCCTCGTCTCGTCGGGCCGCTTGCGCGACGCGCTCACGGACAACTCGATCGCCGGGCACGCGCGAGCGGCCGTCCTCGAGGACCTGCTCGAGGGGCGGGCCATTCCTGCGGCGAGCGCGCTCGCGACCTTTCCCGTGCTCTACGAGCGGGCATCCGAGCTGCCGAAGACCTACGAGCAGCTGCTCGAGCTCGCCGAGCAACGTGCCGGTGAGGGCGACCACGCTCGCGTGCGCGCCGAACCGCCCATCGGCCGGTCCGGCGCCCTGGAGCGCCTCCGGGGCTTCGCGGAGCGCATCTTCGAGACCCTCGACAGCCAGGATCTCGTCGACGCACTCGAGGACGAGCTCTTCCGGCTCGCCCGCATCGCCGAGCAGCACCCGAGACTGCGGGCGGCGCTCGCGGAGCCGCAGACGCCGCTCGCCGAGCGGGTCGCCGTGCTCGACAGCCTCCTCGAGGGGAAGGTCCGGCCCGAGACGGCTCGCCTCGCCGAGTACGTGCTCCGCTGCGGCCGGGCCCGGGACCTCGTCGGCGCCCTCGACTACCTCGTCGAGCTGGCAGCCTTCGAGCGGGGCCGCCGCGTCGCCGACGTGCGCGCTGCGGTGGAGCTCGACGCGAGCGAGCGCGAGCGCCTTGCCGCCGCTCTCACCGCCCGTGTGCGCCGGCGTGTCGAGCTTCGCGTCACCGTCGATCCCGCAGTGATCGGTGGCGTGAGCGTGAGCGTCGGTGACACCGTGATCGACGGGACCCTCCGGCACCGGCTCGAGCAGCTGCGCGAGACGCTGCTCCAGCCTGTCGGCTGACCACGACATCCACTTGACCAACCACAAGGATCCACAATGTCAGAGCTCCTGATCTCCCCAGACGACATCGAGGCGGCGCTCGAGCGCCACATCTCGGGCTTCTCCGCTGAGGTGCAGGTGGAGCAGGTCGGCCGGATCGCCGAGGTCGGCGACGGCATCGCCCGCGTCACCGGGCTCCCGAACGCGCAGGTGAACGAGCTGCTCGAATTCGAGGACGGCACGGTCGGCCTCGCCCTCAACCTCGACGAGGAGACGATCGGCGCCGTCGTCCTCGGCTCGGTCGACGCCCTCGAGGAGGGTGGCGTCGTGCGCGCGACGGGCCGGATCCTCTCGGTCCCCGTGGGGGATGGCCTCATCGGCCGGGTCGTCAACCCCCTCGGCGTGCCGATCGACGGCAGGGGCCCGCTCAGCAACGTCGAGCCTCGCCGCGTGGAGATCCAGGCGCCCGGGATCGTGAAGCGCCAGCCCGTGAAGGAGCCGCTCCAGACCGGGATCAAGGCCATCGACGCCATGACCCCGATCGGCAGGGGCCAGCGGGAGCTGATCATCGGCGACCGCAAGACCGGCAAGACGACGGTCGCCATCGACGCCATCATCAACCAGCGCGGCCAGGGCGTGAAGTGCATCTACGTCGCGGTGGGCCAGAAGGGCTCGACCGTGGCCCAGACCGTGGCCACCCTCGCCGAGCACGGTGCCATGGAGTTCACCGTCGTCGTCGCGGCGCCCGCGAGCGAGCCGGCGCCGTTCAAGTACCTTGCGCCGTACGCCGGCTGTGCCATGGGCCAGCACTGGATGGAGCACGGCGAGCACGCGCTCATCGTCTACGACGACCTGTCCAAGCAGGCGGAGGCCTACCGGCAGCTCTCCCTGCTCCTCCGCCGGCCCCCGGGGCGGGAGGCCTATCCCGGCGACGTCTTCTACCTCCACAGCCGGCTCCTCGAGCGGGCGGCGAAGCTGTCGGACGCGATGGGCGGCGGCTCGCTCACGGCACTGCCCATCATCGAGACGAAGGCGGGCGACATCTCCGCCTACATCCCGACGAACGTCATCTCCATCACCGACGGTCAGGTCTTTCTCGAGACCGACCTGTTCTACTCGGGCGTCCGCCCTGCCATCAACGTGGGCAACTCCGTCTCCCGGGTGGGCGGAGCCGCTCAGGTGCGGGCCATGCGCGACGTCTCGGGGACCCTCAAGATCGACCTCGCGCAGTTCAGGGAGCTCGAGGCCTTTGCCACCTTCGGCTCCGAGCTCGACAAGGTCTCCCAGGCCCAGCTCGACCGGGGATACCGGCTGACCGAGCTGCTGAAGCAGGGCCTCAACGAGCCGATGCCGGTGGAGGAGCAGGTCGTCGTCATCTACGCCGGCACCGGTGGCCACGTCGACGACATTGCCGTCGAGGACGTGCGGCGCTTCGAGCGGGAGCTGCGGGCGCACCTGCGGGCCAAGCATCCTCAGCTGCTCGATCAGATCCGCGAGACCGGCAAGCTCCCAGACACGGCCGCGCTCGACGCGGCGATCGACGAGGTGAAGTCCAGCTTCGCCCGCACCGGCGGGGCGGCCGAGAGCCCGGAGACCTCCGAGGAGCCGGCGCCTGCGGCGGACGCGGGCCCGGAGGGCGCGACCGGAGGCGAGGCGGGCTAGGGCGATGGCAGGTGGCCAGGAGCGGATCCTCCGGCGCAGGATCCGCAGCGTCGAGTCGACGAAGAAGATCACGAGGGCGATGGAGCTCATCGCGGCCTCGCAGATGGTGCGCGCCCAGGCGCGGATCGCCGGCTCGAAGCCCTACCTCCAGGGGATCGAGCGCGTGCTGACCGACGTCGTCGCCGACGGCTCGGCCCCAGAGCGCCTGATCGGGGTGCCCCGCTCCCCGGAGCGAGTCGCCGTGATCGCCGTCGTCTCGGACCGCGGGCTGTGCGGGGGTTACAACGCCTTCGTCCTGCGGACGGCCGAGCGCCTCATCCGCACCGGCGAAGGGGCCGGCCGCAGCTACCGCCTCGTCGGTGTCGGCCGGAAGGCGGTCGGCTATTTCCGCTTCCGGGGCAGGCCGCTCGATGAGTCCTTCACCATGGGGGACCGCCCGAGCTACGAGGAGGCGCGGGCGGTGGCTCGCACGGTCGTGCCGGACTTCGTCGCCGGCGAGCTCGATCTCGTGCAGCTCGTCTCGACTCGCTTCGTCTCGGCGGGGACCCAGGTTGTGGAGACCCGCCAGCTGCTCCCGCTCGAGCCTCGCGGCGGCGCGGCAGAGCGCGCAGGCGCGCCGGCGACGCTGAGCGGCACGGCGCCCCACGACGGTGGCCTGAGCGGGGCGAGCATCGGCCCCGGCGAGGGCTTCTTCGAGTACGAGCCCGACCCCGAGGAGCTGCTCGGCCTGCTCGTGCCGCGCTATGCGGAGGCGGCGCTGTACGGCGCGCTGCTCGAGGCCTCGGCCTCGGAGCACGTCGCCCGCCAGCGAGCGATGTCGTCAGCGACCGAGAACGCCGACGAGCTGATCAAGACCCTGCGGCGGGTCATGAACCGTGCCCGACAGGACGCGATCACGACCGAGATCATGGAGATCGTGGGAGGTGCCGAGGCGCTGCGCCAGGGTGCCGAGCACGAGGCCGCACCACCACTGAGGGATTCCGACCTGGATCTGAACGCCGAGGAGCGAATCGCATGAGCACGACCCTTTCCCCGACGCCCGGTACCGAGGCCCGCGAGCTCGAGGACGGCCGCGTGGTCGCCATCGCCGGCCCGGTCGTCGACGTCGAGTTCCCGCCCCACTCGTTGCCCGAGATCAACCATCTGATCGAGATCCCCCTCACGGTGGACGGCGTCGCCACCGTCGTTCCCGCCGAGGTCGCCCAGCAGATCGGCGAGGGGCGGGTCCGTGCCGTCTGCCTGAAGGCGACCGACGGGCTCTCGCGGGGCGCCCTCGCTCGCAACACGGGCCGTGGCATCTCGGTCCCCGTCGGCGACGGCGTCCTCGGGCACGTGTTCAACGTGACGGGCGAGCCGCTCGACACCGACTCGATCTCTGGTGCGGAGGACCGCTGGGACATCCACCGGGACGCCCCCGCGTTCGAGGCCCTCGAGCCGAAGCGCCAGATGTTCGAGACCGGCATCAAGGTCATCGACCTGCTCGAGCCGTACGTGCAGGGCGGCAAGATCGGCCTATTCGGCGGGGCCGGGGTGGGAAAGACGGTGCTCATCACCGAGATGATCCGCCGCGTCGCCCAGGGCCACGGCGGCGTCTCCGTCTTCGCCGGTGTCGGCGAGCGCACCCGTGAGGGGACGGACCTCTGTCTCGAGATGCAGGAGTCGGGCGTCATCGACAAGGCGGCCCTCGTCTACGGGCAGATGGACGAGCCTCCCGGCGTGCGGCTGCGCGTGGCCCTCTCGGCGCTCACGATGGCGGAGTACTTCCGCGACGTGAAGAACCAGGACGTGCTGCTGTTCGTCGACAACATCTTCCGCTTCGTCCAGGCGGGCTCGGAGGTCTCGACGCTGCTCGGGCGGATGCCCTCGGCCGTCGGCTACCAGCCCACGCTCGCCGACGAGATGGGCGAGCTGCAGGAGCGCATCACCTCCACCCGAGGTCACTCGATCACCTCGATGCAGGCGGTCTACGTGCCGGCCGACGACTACACCGACCCGGCGCCGTTCACGACCTTCACCCACCTCGACGCGACGACCGAGCTCTCCCGGCAGATCGCTGCGCTCGGGATCTACCCGGCGGTGGACCCCCTCGCCTCGACCTCCAACATCCTCGCCCCGGAGGTGGTCGGGGAGCGGCACTACGAGTGCGCCCGCCAGGTGCAGGCGGTGCTCCAGCGCTACCGGGAGCTCCAGGACATCATCGCCATCCTCGGCCTCGACGAGCTGTCCGAGGAGGACCGCATCACGGTGAACCGGGCCCGCAAGATCCAGCGGTTCCTCTCACAGCCCATGTACGTGGCCGAGGTGTTCACCGGGCTCCCGGGGGTGACGCTGCCCATTGACGAGACGGTCCGCTCCTTCGAGGCGCTCCTCGGCGGCGACCTCGACGACCTGCCCGAGCAGGCCTTCCTCAACGTCGGCGGTGTCGACGACGTTTACAAGAAGGCGAAGGAGCTCTCCTAGTGCCGACCGAGGCCGAGCTCGTCACCCCCGAGCGGGTGCTCTACTCCGGCGGGGCCGAGTTCGTCGTGCTGAGGACCGAGGGGGGCGAGATCATGTTCCTCCCCGAGCACGCGCCCTTCATCGGCGCCGTCGATATCTCGCTTTTGCGGATTGCTCCTGCCGCCTCGACGGGCGACGAGGGCGGCGCCGAGTTCCGGGCCGCCGTGCACGGCGGCTTCGTCCACGTCGCCGGCAACAAGGTCACCGTTCTCGCCTCGGTCGCCGAGCCGGCCGGCGAGATCGACGTCGAGCGCGCCCGCCGGGCGCTCGAGGCGGCCCGGTCCGCCCTCGGAGGCGAGCGGGCCGACCGCGACCGGGAGCGCGAGACCCCTGCCGCACCCGGTACCGACGAGGTCCGCCACGAGCCCGAGCGGTCGGCTGCAATGACCGCGATGCTGTTCCCGGACGATCCCGAGGCCGCACGGCGCCGAGCCGAGGTGCGGCTCGAGGCGGCCGGTGCCGAGCTGCCGGCCGGCAGCGGCACTGCGGGCGCATCCTGAGCGCGCGCCCGTAGGACGGGCCACCACCCGAGGCTCCGCCAGACTGACAGGGTCATGCCTCGGCGCCGTCTCACCGTGGCCCTCGTCGTCACTGGGCCCATCGCGCAGGAGATCGACGGGATCCGCCGAGCACTCGGGGCGCGTGCCCTCACACGGATCCCGCCCCACCTCACGCTCGTGCCGCCGGTCAACATTGCCGAGGATGAGGTAGCCGCCGCCGTCGACGACGTCCGCGAGGCCGCCGAGGGCACGGGACCGATCCGGCTCGGGCTCGGCCCACCCGACACGTTCTGGCCCGCGGCTCCCGTCGTCTACCTGAGCGTCCTCGACCTGGCCGGCGCGCCCGGGGCGCTTCACGAGATCGCCGCCCTCCGCCGTCGACTCCTCGCGGGGCCGCTCGCCCGGCCAGACGACCGGCCCTTCGTGCCCCACGTCACCTTGGACCAGAGCATCGACCCGGCCCGGATCCCCCACGTCCTCGCCGCGCTCGCCGACTACCGCCAGGAGCTCACGCTCGGGCAGGTGACGACACTCGACTTCGATCCCTCCACGCAGCGCTGGCGTGCGCTCGCCACCGCTGCGCTCGGCCGCCCGCGGGTCGCAGGGACCGGCGGGCTCGAGATTCGGCTCTCGATCTCCGCCAACCTCGACCCCGAGAGCGAGCGCTTCCGGGCCCAAGAGTGGGCCGAGTACGCGGACGAGGCCTACGGGGACTCCTCGGTCGACGAGCCCTTCGCGGTCACGGCTCGCATCGCGGGCGAGCTCGCGGGGACGGCGACCGGGCAGCTCCGCTCCGACTACGCGAGGCTCGCCAACCTCATCACGGCCGCCCACTGGCGCAACCACGGCGTCGGCTCGCAGCTGCTGCGAACCGTCGAGCAGCTCGCGCGAGAGCACGGGGCGCCGGCCGTGCGGCTCGAGACGCGCGCCGGCGGACCCGCCGAGCAGTGGTACCTCGAGCGGGGCTACCGCGCGATCGCCACGCTCCCTCGGTTTCGCCGGGGACATGACTTCGTCCTCATGGAGCGGGTCCTGGGACCGCCGCCGGGGAGGCCCCGGTGAGCGAGGGCACTACCGGCGAGGTGGTCAGCCGTGGCAGGCTCGTCCCATGACGCTCGCGAAGGACCGGCCGCCACTCGTCGCCTCGCGCCCGCCGGGCGGGAGCGAGGAGGAGGTCCGCCGGCTCCTCGATCACGCTCGGGCCGACTTCGACCGCTTCGAGGTCGTGAAGGACCTCATCGACGAGTGCATCGACCTCACGCTCGACTACCGCCAGAGCGGGCACCCGGGCGGCTCCCGCTCGAAGGTGCATGCTCTCGTCGCCCTGCTGCTCTCCGGCGCGATGCGCTTCGACCTGCGCCGGCCGTACGCGCGCTTCGCCGACCGCTTCGTGCTCGGCGCCGGCCACACCGTGCCGCTCGTCTACGCCACGCTCGCCGTCATGAACGAGGCGCTCCGGGCCCGTCACGAGGCGACGGGCGACCCGCGCTTCGCCTTCCCCTCAGGAGGCCGGTATGCGCTCACCTGGGAGTCGCTCCTCGAGTTCCGGCATCGGGGCGGGCTGCCCGGGCACGCCGAGATGGCGGGGGAGACGCTGTTCCTCAAGTTCAACACCGGGCCGTCGGGGCACGGGCTCGCGCCGGCGGCCGGAGAGGCGCTCGCGCTCAAGCTCGCCGGTGCGGAGGAGGTGAAGGTCTTCGTCCTCGAAGGCGAAGGCGGCCTCACGCCGGGCGCTGCTCACGAGACGAAGAACACGGCGTACGGGCTCGGGCTGTCCAACCTCGTCTTCCTCGTGGACTGGAACGACTTCGGGATCGACCCGAGGCCGGCCTCGAGCGTCGTGAACGGCACCCCCGTCGACTGGTTCGCCCCCTACGGCTGGCGGGTGAACGGCACCGAGGAGGGCTCGGCCTGGGAACCCGTCACCCGGGCGGTGCTCGAGGTTGCCGCCGGGCCGAACCCGGAGCGGCGGCCGAGCATGATGTGGTTCAAGACCCGCAAGGGCCGGGGCTACGGCAAGTACGACGCCGCCAGCCACGGCACGCCCTGGCCGATCCACAGCCCGGAGTTCTGGGAGGTGCGCAAGCAGTTCATGGCTCGCTACGGCGTGGAGTACGCCGGCGTCGACGGGCCGGCGCCCGCCGACAAACAGGCCCTCATGGCCGAG
>DATGKK010000053.1:0-26119 GCA_035294725.1 Acidimicrobiales bacterium
TGCCCGAGCTCGTCCACAATTGGGACGTGGCGGATCCGGCGCTCGGTCATGAGCTCCATCAGCGAGTCGGTGTCGTCCCCTTCGGTCGCGGTGTGGACGGTCGACGACATGATCGACGAGACGCTCTCCCCGAGCAGCTCGGAGCCGCGGTGCTCGAGAGCCCGGACGATGTCCCTCTCGGAGATGATGCCCTCGATGTGAGCGCCGTCGCCGGAGACGACGAGCGCCCCGATGGCGTGCTCGGCCAATGCCGCGACGGCTTGCGCGACCGTGGCCTCCGGAGCGATCGTGGCGACGCCGGCTCCTTTTGCTGCGAGGAGAGTGGCGATGCGCATGGGGCCTCCCTTCGCCTTCACGAGCTCACGAGAGCCTACCGGCCGGTAGCACCGGCGGGTAGGCCGGAGCGTGCGACACTGGCCCTGTGAACGTGGTGCTCGTGACCGGCGCCTCCGCCGGGATCGGCCTGGCAACGGCGGACCGCCTCGCCTCGTCGGGCTGGGCCGTCGTCGGGGCGAGCCGTCGTGGGACGGGGCGGGAGCCGGCGTGGTCGGGGCTCACGATGGACGTGGACGACGACGAGTCCGTCGCAGGCGGCGTCCGCACCGTGCTCGAGCGGCACGGGCGCCTCGACGCCCTCGTCGCCGGTGCCGGCTGGGGTCTCGCAGGTCCGGTCGAGCACACGCCGATCACCGACGCGAGAGCGCAGCTCGAGACGAACTTCTTCGGCTGCGTGCGCCTCGTCAAGGCTGCTCTTCCCGCGATGAGAGCTGCGGGCGGGGGCCGGATCGTGCTCGTGAGCTCGCTCGGCGGTGTCGTGGGGCTTCCTTTCCAGGCCTTCTACTCCGCCAGCAAGTTCGCACTCGAGGGGTACGGCGAGGCGCTCGCCTACGAGGTCGCGCCGTTCGGGGTCGACGTCATCCTCGTCCAGCCCGGCAACATCGCCACGGACTTCACGAAGAGCCGCCGCGACGTCGTCGCCCCCGACGGCGAGGTCGACCCCTATGCCGAGTCCGTTCGTGCGGCCATCGGCAAGATGGCGGCCGACGAGGCGAACGGCGCCCCGCCCGCTCTGGTGGCAGCGGCGATCGAGCGGGTGCTCACGGCTCGGCGGCCGCCCCGGCGGGTCACCGTCGGCAAGCTCGACGAGCGGGTGGGAACCTTCGCGAAGCGCCTCCTTCCCTACAGGGTGTTCGAGAAGGCGGCAAGATCGAGCCTCGGCGTCTGACCTCTCACCACCGGGTGGCTCCAGCCGGTCCTACCGGAGCAGGTGCGGCGTGAACCACTGCCACACGGGATGTGGCAGCACCCGGCCGACAACCAGCACTGCCAGCGCGGTACCGACTGCGGGAACCCTCCTCGTTGCACGCATCCTGCGCCCCTTCCCCTCGGCGGCCGGCACCGTGCCGGCGTCACCGGAACAGAGCGCGCTCGCTCGCTCCTGATACAACAAATCCCACTTCCGCCGCCCGGCGACGCGCCCTACACTGCCGGTCGTGGCGGAGCAGGAGGCGGCGGACCGCGCTCGTGCCGTAGCGGGGCCGGCTGGCGTGGGCGAGTTGGTGCTGGCGGCGCGCGAGGGTGACGAAGAGGCGTGGCGGGCGATCGTGCTCCGGTACGTCGACCTCGTCTGGGCCGTCGCTCGCGGGCACGGCCTCGACCACTGCGACGCCGCCGACGTCACCCAGACGACCTGGCTGCGCCTGTACGAGCATCTCCCCCGTCTGCGTGATCCCGAACGGGTGGCTGCCTGGCTGGCCACGACGGCGCGGCGGGAGTCGCTCAGGCTGCAGGGCAGGCGCCGGCAGTTGCAGCTCGTCGCCTGCTTCGAGAGCGAGGCGACTCCGGTGGCAGCCGGAGATGCGGTGCCGGGGCTGTCTCCGACCGAGCTCGTAGCGGCCGTCGATCGCGACGAGCGCCTCTGGTTGGCCTTCAGCGAGCTGCCAACACCCTGTCGCACCCTGCTTCGGGCACTGATGGCCGACCCGCCGCCGTCGTACGCCGAGCTGAGCGTGGCGCTCGGCATGCCGGTCGGCAGCATCGGCCCGACGAGAGCCCGTTGCCTCGACCGGCTCCGGGCGACCCTGCTCGGTCTTGGCGGCCCGTCGTGACCGAGCGGCGCCCACCGCGCCCGTCGCGCAGCGATGCTCGGGTCGTCCCGATCGAACGGCTGACCCGGGAGGCGACCTTCCGCCGTCTCGCCGAGCTTGCCCGCCGCCGCGACCCGGTGCCGGGCGAGGTCGTCGAGGCCGTGACGGCGCTCGCCGGCCAGCTCCCGCCGTGGAGGAGCGTCGACGACGAGCTGGCGGCTCTGGTCTACGACTCCGAGCTCGACCCTCAGCCGGTCGCCGGCGTCCGGGCGGGACCCGGGTCGAGAAGGCGGCTCCGCTTCGAGGCCCCCGCGCTCGCCCTCGATGTCGAGGTCGCCCCTTCGAGGCCGCGCCAGCTCGTCTGCCAGGTGATGCCCCCCCAGCCGGCCGTGCTCGAGGTGCTCACTGCTGACGGCCGCCTTCCCGAGGAGGTCGACGACCTCGGCTCGTTCCATGTGCCGCGCCTGGCGCCAGGTCCGGTGAGCCTTCGCTGCCGGCCACTGGCGGAGCGCGGCGGACCCGTCGCCACGAGCTGGTGGTGGCTCTGAGGACGCAGTGAGGCAGGCGCTGCCGCTCGACCGGGCCGAGGCCGACCCAGCCCGCTCGCAGCGGATCGAACTGCCGGTGGAGTGCGCCGGCGACCCGGCCGCAAAGGCGAGGGCCTTGCACGGCCTCGCCGTCTCCTGCCTGCAGCTCGGTCGCCTGGCCGAGGCGCGCCGCCATATCGAGGAGGGTCTCGACCTCGCGCGGCGGCACGGGCTCGCCGTCGAGCTCGCCGAGCTGCGAGCGACGGCCGCCCAGCTGTGGTTCCACTCCGAGCAACCCGAGCGCGCGCTCGGGATGCTGAACGAGGCCATCTGCGCATCACCGCCCGAGGCCGCCGCCACCTTGCTCGGACAGCGGGCGCACCTGTGGTTCCGCCTGGGGCACCACGAGGAGGGACTGCGCGACAGCGAGGACGCTCTGGCCGCTCTCGCTCGCGCCGTCGCCTCGCGCGAACGGCTTGGCCGGTCACCTGAGACGATCGAGGCCCGGATCCGCTCGAACCGCGGGCTCGCCTGCTTATATCGCGGTGAGGCGGCTCGGGCTCTCGGCGACCTCGAGCGGGCCGAGTTCCTCTACCGAGCCGTCGGCGCCAAGGCGCTCGCGGCACAGGCGCTGCACAACCTCGGCTTCGTCGAAGGATGCCTCGGTGAGGTCCCAAGTGGGCTGCGCCGCCTCGCCGCTGCCGCCGCGGAGTACGAGCAGCTCGGCCTCCCTTGCCACCAGCTCCTCGCAGACCGGGCGATGCTCCTGCTCGCGGCCGGGCTGATCGAGGAGGCTCGCGCCGGCCTTCGCGAGGCATCGCGGGCACTGGCGGCAGCTGGCCTCGCGGGCGACGCGGCAGAAGCGCTCCTCTCGCTCGCTGAGGCCTGCCTCGCGGATGAGGACCTCGGTGCTGCTGACCGGGTTGCCGCGACGGCTGAGGCCGCGTTCGAGCGCCAGCGGCGACCGGGTTGGGCCGCGCTCGCCCGTGAGCTGCGAGCGAGAGTCGAACGGACCCGGCTTGCCGAACGAGGGGAGCTCGGCGCGCTCACCGACTCGGCGTCGTGCTCTGCGGAGGCGCTCGCAGCCGCCGGATGGGAGGAGCTCGCGTTGCAAGCGCGGCTCGAAGGTGTGGCGGCTGCCGTCGCGGACGGCCAGCTCGACGAGGCAGTGGAGTTGCTCCAGCGGGATGGGCGATCCTCCAACCCCGTCGTCGCGCTCGAGGCGCGAGCGATCGCGCTGGTCGCAGCGGGCCGGTTCGCGGAGGGAAGCGGGGCGCTGCGGGCGGCGTGCCGGGCTGCGGTCAGCCGTGATCGTGCGCGAGCCGGGGCGCCGTCGACGACGGGGGTCCACGCTGGCACCGGTGCCCTCCGGCCCGGCGCGCTCGCCATGGCGAGCCGCAAGGGCGCGGGGACGGTCGCCGGGGTCGCGCGCCTTGGCGTCGCCCTCTCGCTTCACGCCCGAGCCCCGGAGGCGGTCCTCGAATGGGCCGCCGCGGCACGCCTTCCCCCTGGTGCGACCGCCCACGATCTCGACGGCGTGCTCGTCGAGGCAACTCGGCCTGGCGGAGTCGCTCCCGCGGGCGGCGTCCTGCTCCACTATCTCGTGCACAGCAGGTCGCTCCTCGCCGTCCTCGTCGACCACGCCGGCACAGAGCTGCACGAGCTCGGCCCTCTCGCAGAGATCGACCGGGCAGCGGCCACGCTGCACTTCGCCCTGCGAGGGCTCGTGGGCCGACACGAGGGCCGCTTGAGCGCCGTCGCAGCGAGGGCGATCGAGACGCTGGACGAGAGGGTGGGGGCACCCCTTCGCCGGTGCCACGGGGTGGAAAGGGTCCAGATCGTGCCCGACGGCGCGCTGAGCGAGCTGCCCTTCGGCCTTCTTCCGACCCTTGCCGACCTCCGGTGGGAGCTCGTGCCGCCGGGCCACGAGGCGACGGGACGGAACGCGCCGGCTGCACCCGAGCACGTCCTCGTCGTCGCCGGCCCGGACCTCGAGGCGGCAGGAGAGGAAGCCTGCCGGGTCGCGGCGGTCTGGGAGCACGCGGCGGAGGTTGAGGTGCTCGAGGGCGCCCGGGCCACGAGCTCGGCCCTCGGCGACTTGTGGCTCGGTTGCGACCTCGTCCACCTTGCCGTCCACGGGACGCTTCGCATCGACAACCCGGCGCTCTCGACGTTCCGATTCGCTGACGGCGACGTCACCGTGCACGAGCTGGAGCGTCTCGGCCCACCGCCGGCCGGGATCGTGCTCACGGCCTGCGACGCCGGCCGGGTCGGCGGCTGCCATCGTGCCGGGCCCTCGTCTGGCCCGGTCTCGAGGCTGCTCGGGCGGTGGGCCGTCGCCTCGGTGGCACCGCTGCGAGATGACCTGATGCCGGTGGTGTCCGAGCGCCTGCACGGCCGCCTCGCCGCGGGCGACGAACCCTCCGAGGCTCTGCGTGCCCTCCGGAGCCCGGGCCCAGCCGCCCCCGGCACGCAAGTGCGGCCTCGCAGCGGAGATCGGCTCGACGGCACGGAGCTGGCGTTCGGCTGCCTCGTCCCGCACCGGCGCCCCGACCGGCGGGGGCGGGCGCCCGGCGCGCCTGGCGCAGCGCCTGCGAGCCTGGGAGAATCACGGGAGTGACAGTGTCGGACGAACGCGGGAGCGCACCGGCAGGGGCTAGAACCCGGCCCCGGCGTGACGTCGCCGACCTCGCCAAGGTGTTCGAGGCGATCGTCGCCAACGTCGAACGCGTGATCCACGGCAATTCCCTGGCAGTCCGCCACGCCGTCACCTGCCTGGTGGCGGGCGGGCACCTGTTGATCGAGGACGTGCCGGGTGTCGGCAAGACGTCGCTCGGCAAGGCGCTTGCCGCCTCGATCGAGGCGCGTCACCGCCGGATCCAGTTCACCTCCGACCTCCTGCCGTCCGACGTGACCGGGGTGAGCATCTTCGACCGGGCGACCTCCACCTTCGAGTTCCGGCCCGGACCGATCTTCGCGAACATCGTGCTCGGCGACGAGATCAACCGGACGCCCCCGAAGACCCAGTCGGCCCTCCTCGAGGCGATGGAGGAGCGGCAGGTCACGGTCGAGGGCGCCACCTACACGCTGGCCGAGCCGTTCATGGTGATCGCCACGCAGAACCCTCAAGAGCACGACGGGACCTACCCCCTGCCCATCAGCCAGCTCGACCGCTTCCTGATGCGGGTGCACCTCGGCTACCCGGATCCGGCCGAGGAGGTCGGCCTGCTCAACACCCACGGAGCCGACGATCCGCTCGACCACCTCAGTGCGGTGGCCGAACCCGACGACGTCCTCGAGATGACGCGTGCCGCCGAGCAGGTCCACTGCTCGGCGGCCCTGCAGCGCTACCTCGTGGATCTCGCCAACGCCAGCCGCTCCCACCCCTCGGTGCTGCTCGGGATGTCGCCCCGGGCGACCCTGTCGCTCCAGCGGGCGTCGCGGGCATGGGCGCTGCTCCACGGACGCGACTACGTCGTGCCGGACGACGTGAAGGCCCTCCTCCTCCCGGTCGTCGGGCACCGCCTCGAGCTCCGGACCGCCCGGACGGGCACCCGCGAGCACGTCGCGCCGGTCGTCGCCGAGATCCTCTCGAAGGTGCCCGTGCTCGACGCGCCCGAGGGCAGGACCTGAACGGGGAGGGTCGGCCGAGGTGCTGACCCGGCGGGGGCGCGCAGCGCTCGTGCTGTCCGTGGCGCTCCTCGTCGCCGGCCGGATCCTCGGCGTCACCGAGCTGTTCGGGGTGGCCGCGACTGCGGCGGCGGCCGTCGCCCTGGGCGCCGCCATGGTGCGCTCCCCCCGCTTGCGGGTGGCGCTGTCGGCGACCGTGGCGCCGCCGGTCATCTCGATCGGCGATCGCGCCTCGCTCGAGATCGTGATCGAGAACTCGGGATCGGTGCCCACCCCCGGCGGCCGGCTCCAGCTCGTGCCGGCGGGCGGCGGTGACGGGCCGCTCGTCGAAGTCCCGCGGATCGTTCCCGGCGAGCGGGCAACGGTGTCCCTCCGCCTCCCGACGGATCGCCGGGGACGCCACGAGGTGACCGGCTTCGACGCCGTGCTGGCCGACCCCCTCGGCATCGCCCGCCGGCGGGTGACCGGCCTCGGGGCGACTCGCTTCGGGGTCCGTCCTGTCGCCGAACCGCTCTCGGGCGTCCTCCCGATCGGAGGCGGGGGAGCAGACCTCGAGACGACGCGGTCCTCCGCCGAGCGCCTGAGGACGGGCGCGTCGCTCCTCAGGCCGTATGTCGCCGGGGACGACCTGCGCCGTGTCCACTGGCCGACCACCGCGCGCATCGGCGACCTCATGGTGCGCGAGGGCGGAGACCGGGAGCGCGACGCCACCTCCGGCATCACCGTCGTGCTGTCGGCCAGGGTGACCGCAGGCACCGCCGGCGGCAGCGCCGTCGACCGCTTCGAGCATGCCGTCCATGTGACGGCGAGCATCCTCACGGCCGCCGCCCGCGAAGGCTCCTCCTTCCGGCTCGTCATCCCGGGCTCCGCCGACAGCGGCGACGGCAGCGGCGAGCGGCATCTCGATCTCGCCTTCGACCTGCTCACCGACGTTCGCGGGCTGCCGGCCTCTCACAGCGGTGAGTCGCACTCCCCGATCGTCTCCCGGAGCGCTCTCGAGGGCAGAGTCGTCATCATGGTCGCAGCCTGCGACGACCCCGAGGCCTTCGGCACCCTCGTCGGCACCGAGCCGGCCGCGCTCGTGACCCCGGGGACCCCGCTCGTGCTCGTCTGCGCCGGCGCCCTCGAGAGCAGCATCGAGGCCGGACATCGGCACGGCCTCGTGGTCCGCACGGCGATCGGCGAATCGCTCGAGGAGCTCTGGACGCTCGGCGACGCTGCCGTGGTGGCCCGATGACCGGCGACGTCCCGCGCCGCGTGCGCCTGCTCCCGTGGGCGCTGCTCGTCGTCACGGACCTCGTCGCCCTCACAATGCTGGCTCGCTGCTTCTCAGGCCCGGGCGAGCTCGTCCTCGCCCTGCCCACCTGCTTGGCCGTGCACCTCCTCGCCGGTGGCGGCCGGCGACTGGCGGCGAAGCGGTGGGCGGTGGCCCGGGCAGCAGCTGCCGGACCGCAGGGCGCCGATCACCCTGCCGTGGCGCCCGGGGCTGGCGGCACCCGGCGCTACGGCGCCCTCACCGCCCTCGGGTGGGCGCTTGCGCTCGTCGTCGCCTTCCTCGTGCCGCTTGCCGGCGTCGACGGCGACCGGTTCAGCGTCGTTCTCCCCCTCGGGCCGGCCTGGCATGCCGTGTCGGGCCAGCTCGCCGTCGCCTGGCGGATCTTCTCGGACAAGGTGGCCCCGGTCGCCGAGACCCCCGGGCTCGTGCTCGTGACGGCGTGGGCGTCGGGTGCCGTCGCGCTCGCGTCCGAGGTCCTGTACGCCGATGCCGGCCTTCCCGCCGTCCTCGCGCTCGTGCCGGCATTCGACGTGGTCGTGTTCGCCGGCACGCTCGGCACGACAACCGGGCGAGCGATCGAGCTCGCGGTGGTGGCCGCAAGCGGTCTCTCGTTCCTCACGAGCGCTCAGGGGGACCGCCGGCCCGATCGCACGGTCGTGCGTGCCCGGGCGGCGAGCTCGATCCGAGATCGCGAGGGGCCAGCTGCTGCGAGCGGGCCTGCCCGCCAGATGGCGTTGCCGGGGATCGCCCTTGCGGCCGCCCTCGCCGGCGGGGTCATCGGCCCGTTCATCCCGGGTGCGACGAGCGCCCCCCTCGTCGCGTGGCACGGGCTCGCGGTCCGCAAGGGCAAGGGCGGGCCTGGCGCCGGGGGGGTTCATGGCCACCCCAACAAGATCTTCGTCTCCGACCTCGTGCAGGTGGCCGAGCAGGAGGTCCAGGACACGAGCGCCCTGCTGTTCACCGTCCACAGCTCCGAGCGGGTGCGCGAGACGCTCCTTACCCTCGACCACTTCAACGGCAACGCGTGGTCCCGGACGCCGGCGAGCGAGGGTCGGTCCGAGGCCGTGGCGGGGTTCGGCGCCTCGCTCGCGAAGCTTGCCCGCCGGCCCCCGAAGCCGGTCGAGCTCGGCGACGGCGTCCAATCCCTCGACCAGCTGATCCAGATCTCGGGGCTCGGCGGCGAGCTCCTCCCGACGCCGGGCATCACCGTCGGGGTGGACGGCCTCTCCGGGGTCGCCCGCCTCGGCACCGACGGGCCGACCTCGGTCCTCGAGCCACTCACCGCCGAGCTGTCCTATGGGATCCGGGCCATTCTCCCGGCGACCTCAGCGTCCGCGGAGCTGCTCGCCGCCGCTCCGCCGGCGAGCGAGCTGCCAGCACCTGGCACGACGGCCGACCTCCAGCTGCCGGGGCCGGTCCCGGCAGCCCTCAAGCGTCTCGCCGCTTCCATCGTCGGCGGCGCGACCGACCCGTTCGTGAAGGCGGAGCGCCTGCAGAACTACTTCCTCACCGGTCGCTTCACCTACCACCTGCCGACCTTCGCCCCCTCGGGGGCGATCGCCGACCAGTCGCAGACCTACCGTGCGCTCGAGGCCTTCTTGTTCTCGAACCGGACCGGGTACTGCCAGCAGTTCGCGACGGCATTTGCCGTGCTCGCCCGGATCGAGGACCTGCCGACCCGCATCGCCATCGGCTTCCTTCCCGGCAAGGAGGTCGGCCACGACGAGTACCTCGTCACCGGGGCGCAGGTCCACGCCTGGCCGGAGGTCAACCTCGGCAGCTTCGGCTGGGTGACCTTCGAGCCCACGCCGGGCGTGCTCCGCCAGGGCATCACCCCACCGCCGACGACCGGGCACCGCGGTGGCCCGGGCCCGACCGCGACCACCCAGCCGCTTGGACCCGGCGACAAGTCACGGTTCCGCATCACCGACTCGAAGGCTCCGCCGACCCCACGCGTCGCTGGCCACCTCGGCGCCCACCACCTCCGGCAGCCTGCGGGCAGCAGCGGACTGGCCGACCTGGTGCTCGCCCTGGCCGCCCTCGCCCTTGCCTGGGCGGTCGGGGTGCCCTCATGGCGCTGGCAGCGGCGCCGGCGGGACCGGCGCGACGCGAGCCGGGCGCCCGTCACGGCCTGGGTGGCGACGACGTGGATGCTCGCCGCCGCAGGCGCCCACCGCCGCAGGGCCGAGACCCATCTCGAGTTCGTGGACCGGGTCCGCCGGCTGGGACTGCTGAACGCGGAGGCTCTCGCGGCGCTCGAGCGTCTCGCCCGCTCGGTGGACCGGGCGTTGTACTCCCGATCGCCGGCGGGCGGTTCTGCGGCGGACGCTGCCTGGTCGGACGCCGCCGCCGTCCGCAGGGCGATCCGCAGGAAGATCTCGTGGTGGCAGAAGATCTCGGTCGTGCTCGATCCCCGGGACCTGCTCGGGGCCCCCTGAGCGCGCTATAGGGTGCTCCGGTGGCCGATCAGGCGCGTTTCGCGGAGGACACCGAGCAGTACATGGGCTCCCTCTACTCGGCCGCGCTCAGGATGACGCGGAACCGGGCGGACGCCGAGGACCTCGTGCAGGAGACCTACCTGAAGGCCTACCGCGCCTATGGCTCGTTCAGGGAGGGCACGAACCTGAAGGCGTGGCTCTACCGGATCCTCACCAACACCTTCATCAACAGCTACCGCTCCAAGCGTCGCCACCCCGAAGAGACCGACCTCGAGGAAGTGGAGGACTTCTACCTGTTCCGGCGCCTCGGTGGCCTCGAGGCGGCCGCGGCGGGACGCAGCGCCGAGGACGAGGTGCTCGACAGCTTCACCGACGACGAGGTGAAAAAGGCGATCGAGTCGCTGCCCGAGAACTTCCGGATCACGGTGCTGCTCAGTGACGTCGAGGGCTTTTCCTACAAGGAGATCGCCGAGATCACCGACGTCCCGATCGGCACGGTGATGAGCCGGCTCCACCGTGGAAGAAGGGCGCTCCAGAAGGCGTTGCACGAGTTCGGGATGGAACGTGGGCTGGTCGGCGCCCAGTCCGGATGAGCCGGAGATCGGGGATGGTCACGAACGAGCCAGGACACGCCGAGCTGGACTGCCGGGAGGCGCTCCACCGGATCTACCACTTCCTCGACGGCGAGCTCACCTCGGAGCGGCGCGGCGCCATCGAGGCACACCTGAACGGGTGCTCGCCCTGCCTGCAGATGTTCGGCTTCGAGGCCGAGCTGCGCAAGGTCATCGCGGGCAAGTGCCGTGAAGCTGTCCCTGACGGCCTGCGAGAGCGGATCGCCCAGGCGATCGACCACGAGCATGACCGGGCGACCACCTGAACGGTGGCCTACGACCCGGTCGACTGGGCGGTCGCCGAGCGCGTTGCGGTGCGCGTGGCGGGCCGCTCGCTCCCCTTTGTCGACTCGAGGGCCTCGCAGCGTCTCGTCGACGACTTCGCCGAGCTGACGCCCGTCGCCGAGGAGCTGGTCGGGGATGCGACCGGTCTGCGCAGCCTCGAGGGTCCGGCACGGGCCGAGGTGACGGACCGCGCCGGCTGGATCCGGGCCAACCTCCGCTCGTTCCGCCGGCTGCTCACCCCGTTGCTCGAGCGGGCCGAGACGAACGGGAGCGGTCCGCTCGCCCGCAAGATGCCGGAGCCGCTCGCGCGGGCGACCCGCGCCGTCGCCGGCACCGAGCTCGGTGCGGTGCTCGGCTGGATGTCGACGCGAGTGCTCGGGCAGTACGACCTCCTGCTCACCGAGGACAGCGACACGCCGGGCGACGTCGTCTACTACGTGGGCCCGAACGTGGTCTCGCTCGAGCGGCGCCACGGCTTTGCTGCGAGGGACTTCCGGCTCTGGATCGCCATCCACGAGCTCACCCACCGGGCGCAATTCACGGGCGTTCCCTGGATGCGCCAGCACTTCCTCGACCTCGTCGACCGCGGGGTGTCCATCGGGGCGCCGGACCCGAAGGCCATCGCAGCGGCGCTCGCCCGCATGGCGCGGGAGATCGGGGCCGGCAAGAACCCGATCGCCGAGTCAGGCCTCGTCGGTGTGCTCGCCACGCCTGAGCAGGCCGAGGTCCTCCGCACCATCCAGGCCCTCATGAGCCTGCTCGAAGGCCACGGCGACGTCGTCATGAACCGCGCCGCGAGCGACCGGATCCCCGAGGCCCAGCGGTTCGCCGAGACGCTGCAGGCCCGCCGGGACTCAGCGCGGGGGGTGACGAAGCTCCTCCAGCAGCTGATCGGGATGGACGCGAAGATGCGCCAGTACCGGGAGGGGGAGCAGTTCGTCGAGAGTGTCGAAGCCCATGCGCCCGAGCTCTTCCCGCTCGTGTGGGAGCACCCGAAGTACCTGCCGAGCCTGGACGAGGTGCGCGACCCGGCGAGCTGGATCGCACGCGTCGGGGGCCGCTCGCTCGAGATCGCCTGAGGCTCGTGGCGGCTCGGTCGCTGCGCCTGTTGAAGACCGACGGACCGCCCCCGCGCGACCTCGCCCGCAGCCTCGTCCGGCGGTGCGCCTTCCCCGTGCCCGATCCGGACCTTCCCCCGTCCCGGCTCGCTTGTGCCGTCTCGGGCGGCCCCGACTCGCTCGCTCTCCTCGTCCTCGCGGTCGAGGCCGGCCTCCATCCGGTCGCGTACCAGGTGGACCACGGGCTGCGACCCGGCTCCTCCGACGAGGTCGAGGTGGTGCGCCGCGCCGCGTCGGTTCTCGCCGGCCGCCTGCGAGAGCCGTCCGGCGGGATCGAGGTGGTGGCGCTCCGGGTCGAGGTGCCGCCGGGACCGAATCTCGAGGCGAGGGCGAGGTCTGCCCGCTTCGGCGTGCTGCCGCCCGACGTCGCGACCGGGCACACCGCCGACGATCAGGCCGAGACGATCCTCATCAACCTGCTGCGCGGAGCGGGAACGGCCGGGCTCGCAGGGATGCGGCCCGGGCCGCGCCACCCCCTGCTAGCCCTTCGCCGCGCCGAGACGAGAGCCGTCTGCCGCGAAGCGGGGCTCGAGTGGGTGGAGGACCCGAGCAACAGGGAGCTCGGCCCTTTGCGCAACCGGGTCCGGCACCAGCTGCTGCCGAGCCTCGCAGAGCTGTCGGGGCGCGACCCGGTGCCCATCTTGTGCCGGCAGGCGGAGCTGCTCGGTGATGACGACACGCTCCTCGAGAGCCTCGCGGCGACCCTGGACCCCACGTCGGCCCGGGAGCTTGCCGCGGCAGCGGCGCCACTCGCGCGCCGGGCGGTGCGGGCCTGGCTGAAGCAGGTCGCCGGCTCCTCCCATCCGCCCTCGGCCGCCGTGGTGGAGCGGGTGCTCGAGGTCGCTCGGGGCGGCCCGCTCGCCTGCGAGGTCGGCGGCGGGATCGCGGTCCGCCGGCGCCGGGGGAGGCTCGTCGTCGAGCACGACGGTTCGCCCCCGGTCCGGTAGCCTCCTCGCCCGTGAGCGAGGGCGCACTGGGTGCGGGTGCGGAGGCGCGCGAGGCGTCCTGGGTGGACGCCGATCCTCTCGTCGGGCGCGTCGTCGTCTCGGCCGCCGAGATCGCGACGAGGGTGGGAGAGCTCGGGGAGCAGATCACGAAGGACTACTGGGGGCGCCCGCCGTTGCTCGTCGGGGTGCTGAAGGGCGCCTTCGTCTTCATGGCCGACCTCGCCCGCTGCATCGCGCTGCCACTCGAGCTCGACTTCATGGCCGTCTCCTCCTACGGCGCCGCGACCAAGACGAGTGGCGTCGTCCGCATCGTGAAGGACCTCGACATCGACCTCAGCGGCCGCCACGTCATCGTGGTCGAGGACATCGTCGACAGCGGGCTCACGCTCTCCTACCTCCGCCGGAGCCTGCTCGCCCGCGGGCCCGACTCCCTCGCCGTGTGCGCGCTGCTGCAGAAGACCGGGCAGCAGCGGATGGACTTCGACGTCGAGTACGTGGGGTTCGAGATCCCCCCCGAGTTCGTCATCGGCTACGGGCTGGACGTGGCCGAGGAGTACCGGAACCTGCCGGACCTGCGCGTGTACCTCGGCGGCGAGCCCGAGTGAGCGTCGACCGCCGACGGGTCGAGGCCGCCGTTGCCGAGCTCCTCGCCGCCATCGGGGAGGACCCGGCCAGGGAGGGCCTCGAGCGCACGCCGGCCCGGGTGGCGAGCATGTACGACGAGCTGTTCGGAGACGCCGACGAGCCGCCCGACCGCTTCCTCACCGTCACCTTCGCCGCCGAGCACGACGAGATGGTCATGGTGCGGGACATCCCGTTCGCGTCGCTGTGCGAGCATCACCTCGTCCCGTTCCTCGGCAAGGCGCACGTCGCCTACATCCCCTCGACGACTGGCCGCATCACCGGGCTGTCGAAGCTCGCCCGCGTCGTGGACGCCTATGCGAGGCGCCTCCAGGTGCAAGAGCGGATGACCTCGCAGATCGCGGACTCGATCGAGCGGGCGCTCGGACCACGCGGCGTCCTCGTCGTGATCGAGGCCGAGCACCTTTGCATGTCGATGCGGGGCATCCGAAAGCCGGGGACGCTCACGGTGACCTCGGCAGTTCGCGGGCTGTTCCGCCACGATGCCGCCACGCGGGCCGAGGCGATGGCCTTCGTCCGCGGGCTTCGGTCGGTGCCGTGACGGGCCCCTACGCCGCTGTGGTGCGACCCCTCGTGATGGGAGTCCTCAACGTGACCCCTGACTCGTTCTTCGACGGCGGGCGCTACTTCGCCGCGCCGTCGGCGCTTGGGCGGGCCCGCCAGATCATCGAGGAGGGCGCCGACATCGTGGACGTCGGAGGGGAATCGACCCGGCCCGGTGCGATCCCGGTCGAGGAGGGAGAGGAGCTGCGCCGGGTGCTGCCCGTGGTGGAGGCACTTGCCGGCGAGGCGAGCGTGGCGGCGGGGGAGGTCCGCATCTCGGTCGACACGACGAAGGCCGGCGTGGCGCGCGCCTGCCTGGCGGCGGGGGCGAGCATGGTGAACGACGTCTCGGCCTCCCCGGAGCTCGCCGCCGTCGCGGCCGAGGCCGGTGCCGCCTACGTGGCGATGCACGCGAAGGGCTCGCCCCGCACGATGCAGGACGACCCTCGCTACGACGACGTCGTGAGCGAGGTGCTCGGCTTCCTCGCCGAGCGGGCGGAGGCCGCCGAGGCGTTCGGGGTGAGGGAGGTCTGGGTCGACCCCGGGATCGGCTTCGGCAAGACGGCCCATCACAACCTGGCCCTGCTGGAGGCAACCGATCGCGTGGCGGCGCTCGGCTGGCCCGTCCTCGTGGGGACGAGCCGGAAGTCGTTCCTCGGTCGCCTCGCCGCCGGCGGCCCGGACGAGCCCCTCCTCGGCCCGGAGGAGCGCTTCGAGGGATCGCTCGCCTCGGCGGTGTGGGCGATGGCGGCGGGGGCGTCCGCCGTGAGGGTCCACGACGTGGCCGCCACCGTGCAGGCGGCTCGCCTCCTCGGCGCCGTCGCCGCCGCGCCGTCGCGCCAACACGGGGAGGCCCGGCCGTGAGGGGCCGCTGGGCGGCGGGGATCGTCCCCCGCAACTTCGCCTGGATCGTGAAGGACCGGCTCGCCGTGAGCGAGCGGCCCGGCGGCTACGCCCGCAACCACCGGAAGGTCCGCCGCCAAGAGGAGCTGCTCTGGCTGCGAGCCCAGCACTTCGACCGCATCGTCTCGCTGCTCGGCTCGACTCACAACCTCCATGCCTACGACGAGCTCGACATCACCTGGTCGCACTTCCCGATGCCGGCGGGGACCGACCTGCTCCCGGCGCTCTCGGCCCTGTACCCGTCGCTCCACCAGTGGCTGCGCGAGAGCGAGCGCCTCCTCGTGCACGAGGACGAGCTCAGCGACCACCTCATGGGGGTCATCGCCGGGTACCTGCTCTGGAGCACGCTCATCCCGGACGGGCCGAGAGCGATCACCGCGACCGAGCAGCTGCTGAAGCGCCAGATGGGCGCCCTCGGGCGCCGCATCGTCACCGTCGTCACCGAGCTCCCGCCACCGGGCGCGTTGCGACCGCCTCCACCGGACGCGAGCGGGGGTGCACCCGTTCCGGAGCCGAGGTGAGCGAGAGCGGTCGGATCGAGATCAGGGGCCTCCGGGTGGTCGCCCGCCACGGCCTCCTGCCCGAGGAGCGTGAGCGCGCCCAGCCCTTCGAGATCGACCTCGACATCGAAGCCGATCTCGGCGAAGCCGGGCGGCGCGACGACCTTGCCGCCACGGTCGACTACGGCAACGTGGTGCGAAGGGTCCACGACCTCGCCGCCACGCGCAGCTTCGGCCTGCTCGAGGCGCTCGCAGAGGCGATCGCGGCAGAGGTGCTCGCCGAGCCCCGGGTCGAGGCCGTGTCGGTGAGCGTGAGGAAGCTGCGACCGCCGGTGGCCGTCGACCTCGGCTCGGTCGGCGTGCGGGTCCGCCGCCGGCGCCCCTGAGCCCGCCCGCCCCGCCGTGCTCGCCTACCTCGGCCTCGGCTCCAACCTCGGCGACCGGCTCGCTCACCTTCAGGGAGCGGTCGACGCCCTCCGGGAGCTCGACCCGGCGCTCGCCGTCTCGGCGGTGTACGAGACGGCGCCCGTCGGCGGCCCCGAGGGGCAGGGCCCGTACCTGAACGCGGTGGTGCGCCTTGCCACCGAGCTCTCCCCGCGAGAGCTCCTCGAAGAGGCCCGCCGGCTCGAGCAGGCCGCGCACCGGGTCCGTGTGGTGAAGGACGGGCCTCGAACGCTCGACGTCGACCTGCTGCTCATCGAGGGTGTCCGCCTCGAGGAGGAGGACCTCGTCGTGCCCCACCCACGCTGGCACGAGCGGGCCTTCGTGCTGGCCCCGCTCGAGGAGCTCGCGCCGGAGCTCGTGCCCGACGGCTGGCGCCGCAGCCTCCCCGGGGCGGACCGCCTCGACGAGGACCTGCGACGGCTCGGTAGACTGCTCTCGTAGCTGGACACGACGGGCACCCCGGTACCGGGGGCTCGATTGGAAGCGAGGCTCTCATGAAGGTTCGCATCGTCGGTCGGGGCCGCGCCGGCCGCTCGCTCGAGCTCGCGCTCGGAAAGGCGGGCGTTGCGGTCGAGGTGCTGAGAGGGCGCTCGCCGGCAACAGCGCTCGCAGTTGCTGCCGACGGCGTCGACGCCGTGTTGCTCACCGTGCCGGACCGCTTCGTCGCCGACGTGGCCGCTGCGATCACGCCGAGCCCCACGACAGCGGTCCTCCACTGCTCCGGATCGCTCGGCCTCGAGGTGCTGGACCCGCACCCCCGGCGCGGGTCGCTCCACCCCCTTGCGACCTTGCCCGATGAGGTGATCGGCTCGATGCGGCTGCGGGGCGGGGCGTTCTTCGCCGTGAGCGGCGACGGCGCCGCCACCGACCTCGCGCTCGCCCTCGGGGGGCGGCCGATCGTGGTCGACGCAGCCGACAGGGCCGCCTACCATGCTGCGGCCTGCGTCGCCTCCAACCACCTCGTGGCCCTCCTCGGGCAGGTGCAACGGATCGCCGCAGGAGCTGGCCTCCCGCTCGAGGCCTTCCTCCCCCTCGCTCGGGGCGCCATCGACGACGTGGCGATGCTCGGCCCGGCGGCGGCGCTGACCGGCCCTGCCGCCCGGGGCGACCTCGCGACGATCGAGGCGCATCGCGCCGCCATCGGGCCGGCGGAGCTCGCCGGCTACGACGCCGGCGTGGATCTCGCCCGCCGGGTGGCCGAGCCGGCGCACAAGGGGGCGGCCGCCCTCGCCGGCCCGCTCGCCTGAGCTGCGCCTCGCGCCGGACGACCTTGGAGCTCGTCACGACACGAGGCGCCTGGCGCTCGCTGCTCGAGTCGCAGCGCCGCGCGGGCCGCGTCGTCGGCCTCGTCCCGACGATGGGCGCGCTGCACGGGGGCCACCTCTCGCTGCTCGACGCGGCCGCCGCCCGCACGGGCTTTGTCGCCATGACCTTGTTCGTGAACCCGCTCCAGTTCGGGGAGGCCGAGGACCTCGCCCACTACCCGCGGGATCTCGACGCCGACCTCGGCCTCGCCGCTCGGCACGGAGCGGCGGCGGTGTTCGCGCCGGACGTCGAGGAGATGTACGGCGGCGGGATTCCGGCGACTCGGGTCGTGCCCGGGCCGCTCGCGTCGGTGCTCGAGGGCGCCTCGCGCCCCGGCCACTTCGAGGGGGTGGCGACGGTCGTGACGAAGCTGTTCAGCCTCGCCGGGCCGTCCACCGCCTTTTTCGGCGAGAAGGACTACCAGCAGCTCGTGATCGTGCGCCAGATCGCGGCGGACCTCGATCTCCCGGTCGAGGTCGTCGGCTGCCCGATCGTGCGCGAGCCCGACGGTCTCGCCATGTCGAGCAGGAACCGGCGCCTCGCAGGCCCAGAGCGCGCCGCGGCCAGCGCGCTGCACCGGTCGCTCCTCGCGGGCCGCGAGGTGCTCGAAAGGGGGGGCGACCCGGCTGCCGCGGAGGCGGCGATGCGGTCGCTGCTCAGCTCGGAGCCGCTCGTCAAGCCGGACTATGCCGCAGTGGTCGACGCCGCCAGCCTCGGCGAGCCCGTGGATGGGGGCGCCGTCCGTCTTCTCGTGGCGGCGACCGTCGGGCCCGTCCGCCTCATCGACAACATGGCCGCCGGCCCCGCCCCCGCCGGCGCGGCAGGTGCCGGGATCTCCTAGCGTCGTGGCGATGCCTCCTCCACCCCTCGACGTGCTCGTCGTCGGCAGCGGCGTCGCCGGCCTCTCGGCTGCCGTGCGGCTTGGAAGCCTCGGCGGGGCGCGGGTGGGGGTCCTCACCAAGGGCGTCCTCGAGCAGTCCACGACCCGCTGGGCCCAGGGCGGGGTCGCCGCCGTCCTGCCGGGCGACGAGGACTCGACGGACCGGCACCTCGCCGACACCCTGCGGGCCGGGGCCGGCCTCTGCGACCCGGATGCCGTGCGGGTCCTCGTCGACGAGGGGCCGGCCCGGGTCACCGAGCTCGTGGCCCTCGGGGCCGTGTTCGACCGCTTGCCGAGCGGCGACTTCGCCCGCGCCCTCGAGGGTGGTCACTCGAGCCCGCGTGTCCTGCATGCGGGCGGCACGGCGACCGGAGCCGAGGTGGAGCGGGCCCTCGTCGTCGCGGTGGGGGAGCAGGCGGCCGCCGTGCTCGAGCACTGGTTCGCGCTCGACCTGCTCGTGGAGCACGGGCGCTGCCGGGGGGTGCTCGCCCTCGACCCCGACGGAGCGATCGTGGAGGTGCGAGCCGCGCACACGATCCTCGCGAGCGGCGGCGCCGGCCAGCTCTTCAGCGTCACGACGAACCCTGACGAGGCGACCGGCGACGGGGCCGGCATGGCGCTTCGCGCCGGAGTGCTCGTCACCGACGTCGAGTTCGTGCAGTTCCACCCGACGGCCCTCCACCACCCGGTGATGCCGCGCCCGCTCCTCTCGGAGGCCCTCCGGGGCCACGGGGCCGTGCTGCGTGACCGGGACGGGCAGCGCTTCGTCGACGAGCTGGCGCCGCGCGACGTCGTGAGCCGGGCGATCGCGGCCGAGCTCGCCCGCTCGGGGTCCGCCCACGTCTGGCTCGACTGCACCGGTCTCGGGGATTTCCGCAACCGTTTCCCGACGATCCACGGCGCCCTCGCCGAGGCCGGGTACGACCCGAGCAGGCAGTGGCTGCCCGTCGCCCCTGCGGCCCACTACATGAGCGGGGGCGTCGCGACGGATCTCAACGGCGCAACGGCGCTGCCGGGCCTGTGGGCGGCGGGGGAGGCCGCCTGCACCGGCGTGCACGGGGCGAACCGCCTCGCCTCCAACTCGCTGCTCGAGGGGATGGTCTTCGGTGCCCGCGTCGTCGACGCCCTCCTTGCCGGCGTGGACGGCCCTTCTCCGACCGGTCTGTTCGCCAAGGGCGGTTCCGGGGCGATCCCGATCGAGCGCCTCGGGCCCCCCTACCGGCTCCCCGCCCCGCTTGCCGGCGGCGTCCCGCTCACGAATGGCTCGGACGCTTTCGACCGCGTCGAGGGCGGCTCCCCCGAACGAGGCGCGGCGCAGGCTCGGCTCGACGTGGCCGAAGCCCGCAAGGGGCTCCAGGAGGCGATGACGGCTGACGCCGGCATCGTGAGGGATGCCGCCTCGCTGGAGCGAGCCGCCGCCAGGGTGGCGCACCTCAGGTCGGCCGCCCTCGCCGACCCGCCCTCGAACGGCGTGGGGGTCACACCTGAGGAGGCCGAGCTGCGCAACCTCGCCGACCTCGCCGCCGCAGTGGTCGCTGCCGCCTACGCCCGGCGGGAGAGCCGCGGCGCCCACACGAGGTCCGACCACCCGGAGCCCTCCGAGGCGTTCCGCAGACGCTTCGGGCACGAGGCGGCAGCATGAGCGGGGCAGAGTCGCACGCCGTCGAGGCGGAGCCGCCCGCTCCGGCGGTCCGAAGGGCCGTCGCTGTTGCGCTGGAGGAGGACCTGCTGCCCCTCGGCGACCTCACGGCCGTCCTCCTCGCTCCCGAGGCGGAGGGATCGGCGGTCTTCGTGAGCCGCGCCCCGGGCGTCCTCGCCGGCACCTCGTGCGCGGTCGAGACCCTGCGCCAGGTGGGCGGTGCGCAACTTGACCTCGCCCTTCGTGACGGGGCCCGGCTCGAGCCGGGCACGGTGATCGGCACCGTGACGGGGAGCTTCCGCTCCGTCGTCACGGCCGAGCGGACCGCGCTCAACTTCCTCTGCCACCTCTCCGGCGTGGCGAGCCTCACGGCTCGGTACGTGGCCGCCGTCGAGGCGGTGAGCCCCTCCTGCCGCGTCTGCGACACGAGGAAGACCACGCCCGGGCTGCGCGCCCTTGAGAAGGCCGCCGTGCGGGCGGGCGGCGGCGCCAACCATCGGGGCAGCCTCTCCGAGGGGGTGCTCGTGAAGGACAACCACCTCGGCCACGCGAGCATCGCGGATGCGGTCGCGGCCGCCCGGCGACGGTGGCCGGGCCGGATGGTCGAGGTCGAGTGCGACCGGCCCGAGCAGGTGGAAGCGGCCGTGGCGGCGGGTGCGACCTTCGTCCTGTGCGACAACATGGCGCCGGAGACCCTCGCCCACTGCGTGCGCATGGTGCGCGAGCACCCTCGGGGGCGCGCCGGTGCGGTGCTCGTCGAGGCCTCCGGCGGCATCACCCTCGAGAACGTGGCCGCCTATGCGGCCGCCGGACCCGACGTGATCTCGGTCGGCGCGCTCACCCACTCGGCGCCGGCGCTCGACATCGGTCTCGATCTCGTCGAGTAGACACTGCCCGTGCTGCTCGCCCTCGACGTCGGCAACACCCAGACCGTGATCGGGGTCTTCGACCCCGCCCGCCCTGCCCCGTCGCCGGCAACCGCCGCGTCGCGGCCGCCGTCGGAGCTCCCCGACCTCGTCCACCACTGGCGGATCGCAACGGTGGCGGACCGCACGGCCGACGAGCACGCCATGCTGCTCGTGGAGCTGCTCAGCCTCGTCGGCATCGACCTCCGCCAGGAGGCGGCCTCCGGCCGCCTTGCCGGGATCGCGGTCTGCTCGTCGGTCCCGAGCGCGACCGCCGCTCTCCGGGAGATGGCGCGGCGTTGGTTCCCGGTACCGCTCGTCGTGATCGAGCCGGGGGTGAGGACCGGCATGCCGATCCTCTACGACAACCCTCGGGACGTCGGTGCCGACCGGATCGCGAACGCGGTCGGGGCGCTCGACCTGTTCGAGCCGCCGATCATCGTCGTCGACCTCGGGACGGCGACCACCTTCGACGTGGTCTCGGCCGGCGGGGAGTACCTCGGGGGTGCGATCACCCCCGGAGTGGAGATCAGCATGGACGCCCTTTTCGCCAACGCCGCCGCCCTGCGCCGGGTCGAGCTCGTCGAGCCCCGCCACGTCATCGGGAAGAGCACGGTGGAGTCGATCCAGTCCGGCGTGATCTACGGCTACGCCGGCCTCGTGGACGGCCTGTGCCACCGGATCATGGACGAGGTTGGCTCCGCGAGCGTCATCGCCACGGGCGGCCTTGCGGGCCTCATCTGCACCCAGTCGACGGCGATCCAGCACCACGAGCCGTGGCTCACGCTGCACGGCCTCCGGCTCATCTTCGACCGGAACACGCCTGCGCAATGACGGAGGTGCCGTACTCCTACCCCGGCACCGTGCCCGTCCGGGAGCTCCTCGACCGCTACGGCGGCCTCGCGGCGGGGGCGGAATCGGGCGATCGGGTGCGGGTGGCGGGGCGCCTGATGCTGATTCGCTCCCAGGGCAAGCTCGCCTTCGCCACCTTGAGAGAGTGGACCGGCGCCATCCAGCTGTTCTGCCTCGAGGGGGTCACCGACCGGTTTGCCGAGCTGAAGCGGCTGAGCCTCGGGGACTGGATCGGGGCCGACGGAGAGGTCGTCCGCACCCGCCGGGGCGAGCTCTCGGTAAAGGTCGCCCGCTGGACCCTGCTCGCAGAGGCCCACCAGGGCTTCGGGGACAAGTGGCGGGGCGTGAACGACCCCGACCTCCGGTTCCGCCAACGGGAGGTCGACCTCTGGGCGAACGAGGGCGTGCGTGACCGCTTCCTGCTCCGCTCGCGGGTCGTGCGCCGGCTGCGGGAGCTGCTGGACGAGCGAGGCTTCGTCGAGGTCGAGACCCCCGTGCTGCAGCCGCTGCCGGGCGGCGCCAATGCACGGCCCTTTACGACCTGGTTCCACTCGATGCACGCCGAGTTCTACTTGCGCATCGCGACCGAGCTCTACCTGAAGCGCCTTGTCGTCGGGGGCTTCGAGCGGGTCTACGAGATCGGGCGGATCTTCCGCAACGAGGGGATCTCTCCCAAGCACAATCCCGAGTTCACGATGCTCGAGGCCTACCAGGCCTACGCCGACTACCTGGAGGTGGCCGAGCTCGTCGAGCAGCTCGTCACGGGAGTCGTCGCCAGCGTCCTCGGCACGACGAGCCTCGAGTACGGCGGCCGGCAGCTCGAGGTCGCCCCGCCGTGGCGCAGGGCGACCATCCTCGAGGTCATCGAGGAGCTCACCGGAGCGGAGCTCGAGCTCGGCATGGGGCTCGACGAGCTCCGCCGGCGCGCCGGGCGGCTCGGGGTCGAGGCGGAGCCGTTCTGGGACGAGGGCAAGGTCATCGCCGAGGTGTACGAGAGGTTGGTCGAGCCGAACCTGTGGGAGCCCGTCCACGTCATGGACTACCCGGCCTCCGTGTCGCCGCTCACGCGCCGCCACCGATCCAAGCCTGGCTACGTGGAGCGGATCACCCCCGTCATGGCCGGCAGGGAGCTCGCCGAGTGCTACAGCGAGCTCGTCGACCCGAAGGACCAGCGGGACCGCTTCGCCGCCCAGGCCGCCCAGCGGGCGCACGGGGACGACGAGGCGATGGTGATGGACGAGGACTTCCTCCGCGCCCTCGATCGAGGCATGCCGCCGACCGGCGGCATCGGGCTCGGGATCGACCGCTTCGTGATGCTGCTCGCCGACGTGCCGCACATCCGCGAGGTGCTGCTCTTCCCCGCTCTTCGCCCGGGCGGGGCGGAGGGGCCGTCCGGCTCGCAGCCCGGTCCAGGTGCGGCGTCGGCACCCGCGACGGGCTCGTCCGGACCCTCCGGGGGCGGCTGAGGGGCCGTTGTTCAGCCGGCGAGCCGCTCGAAACGAGCTCGTGCCCCGGCCGCCGCCTGCCCGAGGTCGATGGCGACGTCCTCGGCGAGTCGGGCGAGCCGTTCGCTGATCGCACCGTTGTCGAGGCGGTGGGCGGCCTCGATGGCGGCATCCGCGTACTGGCGCGCCACGACGGCGGCGGCGGGTATCCCCTCTGAGGACGCAACGAGGGCCCGGGCCACCTCGCGCTCGTCGTCGTCGAGCGGCCGGCCGAGCAGGTCGCGGAGGGCCCCGGCGACCTCGCCGTCCGCGAGGGCGCGCTGCACCGGCAGGGTGTAGGTGCCCTCCACCAGGTCCTGGCCCGGCGGCTTGCCGAGGTCCTCCTCGGTCGCGATGACGTCAAGGACGTCGTCGCGGATCTGGAAGACCATCCCGAAAGCCTCTCCGAAGCAGGTCAGGTCGTCGATGCGGCGGCGGTCGAGGCCGGCCGTGAGCCCGCCGATGCGGCACGCCGTGGCCATGAGGGCGGCGGTCTTGTCGGCGATCGTCTCGAGGTAGTCCTGCTCGTCGCGCTCCAGGCTGAAGGCCGACCGGACCTCGCTCACCTGGCCCTGGCAGAGGCGGGCGAGAGTGGAGGCGAGGAGGCCGGCGATCTCCGGGCCGAGGCTGGCCGCGATCTCGGCGGAGCGGGCGAGGAGGAAGTCGCCGGCCACGATCGCGACGAGGTTGCCCCAGCGGGCGTTCACGCTCTCCACCGTCCGGCGGCGGACGGCCTCGTCCATGACGTCGTCGTGGTAGAGGGAGGCGAGGTGGACGAGCTCGACCGAGACGCCGCCGAGCAGGCTCTCACGGGTGATGGCGGCGCCGGAGAGCTCGGCGGCCGTGAGGGTGAGGGCCGGGCGGAGCCGCTTCCCGCCGGCGGTGATGAGGTGGCTCGCGACCTCGTTGAGGAAGGCGTCGTCGCCCAGCACGGACTCCCGGAGGCATGCCTCGAGCCGAGCGAGGTCGGACTCGGGCACGGGGAGCGCGAAGAGATCCGACCCGTTCACCGAGCGAAACCCTAATGGGAGCAGCCGGCGATGCTCCACCGCCCGGCCCAGCCCGGCTCGGGCGGCCTCGACCGTGGCCGCTCTCCGCGGTCGCCGCGCCCGTCCGGGGAAGGGTCGGACGGCCTCCGGTGTTCTAGAGGGCGTGTCACCGGCCGAGAAGCTGCTAACAGGTTGAGCACCCCCTGCCGATAGACTGATCCACAGGAACCGTCCCTTAGGAGCCGCAGTTGTTCGAGCGATTCACTGACCGGGCACGTCGAGTACTGGTCCTCGCTCAAGAGGAGGCGCGTCTCCTCAATCACAGCTTCATCGGCACCGAGCACATCCTCCTCGGCCTCATCCACGAGGGAGAGGGCCTGGCGGCCAAGGCGCTCGAGTCGCTCGGCATCTCCCTCGAGGCCGTGCGCGAGAAGGTGGAGGAGACGATCGGCCCCGCTGGGCAGGCGCCCACCGGCTCGCCGCCCTTCACCCCCAGGGCGAAGAAGGTCCTCGAGCTCTCGCTTCGCGAGGCGCTGCAGCTCGGTCACAACTACATCGGCACCGAGCACATGCTCCTCGGCCTCGTCCGCGAGGGAGAGGGCGTCGCGGCGCAGGTGCTCATCTCCCTCGGGGCCGACCTCTCCCGGGTCCGCCAGCAGGTCATCCAGCTCCTCTCCGGCTTCCAGGGCCGCGAGGCGGCGGCATCGACCGCCGGCGGTCCCTCCTCAGGCGGCCAGGAGAGCCCGACCGGCTCGCCCGTCCTCGACCAGTTCGGCCGCAACCTGACCCAGCTCGCCAGGGACCGCAAGCTCGACCCGGTGATCGGCCGGGACAAGGAGATCGAGCGGGTGATGCAGGTGCTCTCCCGCCGCACGAAGAACAACCCGGTGCTCATCGGCGAGCCGGGGGTGGGCAAGACGGCGATCGTGGAGGGTCTCTCCCAGCAGATCGTCTCGAACGACGTCCCCGAGACGCTGAAGGGCAAGCAGCTCTACACGCTCGACCTCGGTGCCCTCGTCGCCGGGAGCCGGTACCGGGGCGACTTCGAGGAGCGGCTGAAGAAGGTCCTGAAGGAGATCCGCACCCGCGGCGACATCATTCTGTTCATCGACGAGCTCCACACGCTCGTCGGTGCCGGGGCCGCCGAGGGGGCGATCGATGCCGCCTCGATCCTGAAGCCGATGCTCGCTCGCGGCGAGCTGCAGACCATCGGCGCCACCACCCTCGACGAGTACCGCAAGCACCTCGAGAAGGACGCCGCGCTCGAGCGTCGCTTCCAGCCGATCAAGGTGGAGGAGCCGTCGCTCCCCCACACGATCCAGATCCTCGAGGGCCTGCGCGACCGCTACGAGCAGCACCACCAGGTGACGATCACGGACCAGGCGCTCGTCGCGGCGGCGAACCTCGCCGACCGCTACATCTCGGACCGCTTCTTGCCGGACAAGGCCATCGACCTCATCGACGAGGCCGGGAGCCGGCTCAGGATCCGCCGCATGACGACGCCGCCCGAGTACCGCAAGATCGAGGAGGAGCTGGCGGAGCTGCGCGTGAAGAAGGACGCCGCCATCGAGAAGCAGAACTTCGAGGAGGCAAAGCGCCTCGCCGACCAGGAGAAGGAGCATCTCGAGCGGAAGGCGGCCCTCGAGTCCCAGTGGCGGTCCGAGGGCGTCGAGCTGTTCGACGTCGTCGACGAGGACGTCATCGCCGAGGTGCTCGCGAACTGGACCGGCATCCCGGTCTACAAGCTGACCGAGGAGGAGACGGCGCGCCTGCTCCGGATGGAGGAGGAGCTGCACAAGCGGGTCGTCGGCCAGGAGGACGCCATCGGAGCGCTCTCCCGTGCGATCCGGCGCACCCGTGCCGGCCTGAAGGACCCGAAGCGGCCGAGCGGCTCGTTCATCTTCCTCGGCCCGACCGGGGTGGGCAAGACGGAGCTCGCGAGAGCCCTCGCCGAGCTGCTCTTTGGTGACGAGAGCTCGCTCATCCAGCTCGACATGAGCGAGTACATGGAGAAGCACACCGTCTCCCGCCTCGTCGGCTCGCCGCCGGGATACGTCGGCTACGAGGAGGGCGGCCAGCTCACCGAGGCCGTGCGGCGCAAGCCGTTCTCGGTC
>DATGKK010000054.1:0-6316 GCA_035294725.1 Acidimicrobiales bacterium
GGCTCGCGGAGAACATGAGGGAGTCGCTCGCCGTCCCGACCGCGACGAGCGTCCATCCCGTCCCCGCCAAGCTGCTCGAGGTCAACCGGCAGATCATCAACAACCACCTCGCCCGCACGACCGGAGGGAAGGTCAGCTTCACCCATCTCATCGGCTGGGCCGTGGTGAGGGCGCTCCAGGCCGTCCCCGCGCTCAACTCCTCCTTCGTCGCCGACGCGGACGGCAAGGGGACGGCGGGGGTGATCCACCACCCTCACGTCGGGCTCGGCATCGCCGTCGACGTCGAGCGCTCGGGCGGGGGCCGCGCGCTCCTCGTCCCGTGCATCCGTCAGGCGGACACTCTGGGGTTCGCCTCCTTCGTCCACGCCTACGAGGACCTGATCCGCAAGGTCCGCACGAACAAGCTCGCGGTCGAGGACTTCGCGGGCGTCACGGTGACGATCACGAACCCCGGCACGCTCGGGACGACCCAGTCGGTGCCCCGCCTCATGCCCGGGCAAGGGGCGATCATCGGGGTGGGATCGCTCGCCTACCCGCCCGAGTGGGCGGCCGCGGATCCGGCCGCCCTCGCCGAGCTCGGCATCTCCAAGGTCGTCACGATCACCTCGACCTACGACCACCGCATCATCCAAGGCGCCGAGTCAGGGCTGTTCCTGACCCGGCTGCACGAGCTGCTCATCGGCGAGCACGGCTTCTACGACGAGGTCTTCGACTCCCTCGCCGTGCCCTACCAGCCGGCCCGCTGGCACCAGGACGTGAACCCGTTCAACCGCGGCGCGGACGGGGAGCGGGGCCGTCTCGTGAAGCAGGCGGCGGTCCAGCAGCTCATCAACATCTACCGGGTCCGGGGCCATCTCATCGCCCACCTCGACCCGCTCAGCCAGCATGCCCCGAGCCTCCACCCGGAGCTTGACCCGCTCACCTACGGCCTCACGGTGTTCGACCTCGAGCGGGAGTTCGTGACCGAGGGACTCGCCGGCTCCGACCTGCTGCCGCTTGGCCGCATCCTCGGGATCCTTCGCGATGCGTACTGCCGCACGATCGGCGTCGAGTACATGCACATCCAGGATCCCGAGCAAAAGCGTTGGATCCAGCGGCACCTCGAGGGGGTCCCGAGCTCCCTCTCCCCTGAGGAGCAGCGCCACGTCCTCGGCCGCTTGAACGCTGCCGAGGCCTTCGAGCGATTCCTCCACACGCGCTACGTCGGCCAGAAGCGCTTCGGGCTCGAGGGCGCCGAGTCGGCGATCCCGCTCCTCGACGCGGTCCTCGACGAGGCGGCGCACTCCTCCGTCGACGAGGCGGTCATCGGGATGGCGCACCGGGGCCGGCTGAACGTGCTCGCCAACATCGTGGGCAAGTCCTACGGCGAGATCTTCGCCGAGTTCGAGGGGAACGTCGACCCCGAGAGCGTGCAGGGCTCCGGTGACGTGAAGTACCACAAGGGCGCGACCGGCAAGTTCTCCACCCGCGACGGCAGGGAGGTCGCGATCACCCTCGCCTCGAACCCCTCCCACCTCGAGGCGGTCGACCCGGTCGTGGAGGGCATCGCCCGCGCCCGCCAGGACCAGCACCAGGATCTCGGTACCTTCCCCGTGCTGCCCGTGCTCGTCCACGGCGATGCCGCCTTCGCCGGCCAGGGCGTCGTGGCCGAGACGCTCGAGCTCTCCCAGCTCCGCGGCTACCGCACGGGGGGCACGATCCACCTCGTCATCAACAACCAGCTGGGCTTCACGACGCCGACGGAGTCGGCGCGCAGCTCGGTCTACCCGACCGACGTCGCAAAGACCGTGCAGGCGCCGATCTTCCACGTGAACGGCGACGACCCCGAGGCGTGCGTGCGCGTCGCCCGGCTCGCCGTCGCGTTCCGGCAGCGGTTCCACAAGGACGTCGTCATCGACATGGTCTGCTACCGCCTCCACGGCCACAACGAGGGGGACGACCCGAGCTACACCCAGCCGCTCATGTACCGGGCGATCGAGCAGCACCGGTCGGTCCGCAAGCTCTACACCGAGGCGCTCGTGAAGCGGGGCGACATCACGATCGAGGAGGCCGAGCGGGCCCTCGAGGACTTCTCCGAGCGCCTCCAGCGCGCGCTCGACGAGACCAGGGCGTCGGCGCCGCCGAAGATCGAGTCGCTCGTGCGGCCTGCGGTCGTGCTCGTGCCGCCGCTCTCGAGCATCCACACGGGAGTCCCCCGGGCCTTGCTCGACGGCCTCTCCGACCTCATCCACGAGGCGCCGCCCGACTTCACCGTCCACCCGAAGCTCGCCCGCCAGCTCCACCAGCGCCGCGAGCTCTACGCCTCCGGCGAGGTCGACTGGGCCCTTGGCGAGGCTCTCTCGTTCGGCTCGCTGCTGGCCGAGGGCGTCGACGTCAGGCTCGCCGGCCAGGACACCCGCCGCGGGACCTTCAGCCAGCGCCACTCGGTGCTCGTCGACTACGTGAACGGCTCGGAGCACGTGCCACTGCAGCACGTCGACACGCTGCGCGCCGCGCTTGGTGGCGGTGAGGCCGAGGAGGCCGGCGGCGTCGTGACCGACCGGCCGGGCCGCTTCATGGTCTACGACTCGCTCCTCTCGGAGTACGCGGCGCTCGGTTTCGAGTACGGCTACTCCGTCGAGGCGGCCGGCGCCCTCGTCGCCTGGGAGGCCCAGTTCGGCGACTTCGCGAACGGCGCCCAGGTCGTGATCGACAACTTCATCGTCGCCGCCGGTGAGAAGTGGGGCCAGAACTCCGCCCTCACGCTGCTCCTGCCGCACGGCTACGAGGGCCAGGGCCCCGAGCACTCGAGCGCCCGGCTCGAGCGGTTCCTCGCCCTGTGCGCCAACGGCAACATCACGGTGGCCCAGCCGACGACGGCCGCGCAGTACTTCCACCTCCTGCGGGCGCAGGCGAAGCGGACGATCCGGCGGCCGCTCATCGTCATGACGCCGAAGTCCCTGCTGCGCGCCCGCGTCGCCCGGTCTCACATCGCCGAGCTCGAGTCGGGACAGTGGCGGGAGGTCCTCGCCGACCCCGGCGCTCCCCCCGCCGACCAGGTCCGGCGGGTGGTCCTCTGCTCGGGCAAGGTCGCCTACGACGCCATCGCACGGCGCGACGCCCGCACCGCCGCGGGCGACGAGCCGGTGGCGGTCATCCGCGTCGAGCAGCTGCACCCCTGGCCCGAGGGCGAGGTGCTCGCCGCGCTGGAGGCCTACCCCTTGCTCGACGAGGTCGTGTGGCTACAGGAGGAGCCCGAGAACATGGGCGCCTGGAGCTACGTCCACGGCCTCCTCCACCGCATCCTGCGGGACCGCGCCCAACTGCGCCACGTGAGCCGTCCGACGAGCGGCAGCCCCGCCACGGGCTCGGCCACGATCCACCAGCTCGAGCTCGCCGACCTCCTCGAGCGCTCGGTCGGCGCACCGGTCAGCGGAGCCTGAGGCCGACCACCTTCTCGAGCTCCGAGAGCGCCTGGTCCTCGCTCACGACCTTGATGGTGGTCATGCCCATGGCTCGAGCCGGCTTCAGGTTGACCCCGAGGTCGTCGAGGAAGACCGCCTCGGCCGCCTCGATCCCGAGCCGCTCGCAGGCGATCTCGAAAAAGCGCGCCTCCGGCTTGCGCACGCCCACCTTGGAGGACTCGACCACCTCGTGGAAGAGCGAGAGCACGGAGGCCGTGCCGCCGCCCGGGTGCGACTCGGCCTCCCCGCTGAGGAAGTTGTTCGTAAGGAGGCCGACGAGATAGTGCCGGCGGCAGCGCTCCACCGCCCGGACCATGCGGGGGCGGAGCTCGCCTCCGAGCAGCGCGAGCACGGACGCCCCGTCGACAACATGGCCGGCTCCGGCGGACTCGGCTTCGAACAGCTCGACGAACTGGGGGATCGACACCTCGTTGCGCTCGAGCCGGGCCCAGGCGTTGTCGTGGTGGTTCTGCGCGTTGAGCGACCGGATGAAACCCGGCGGAAGGCCGTGCTCGCGCTCGTAGCGGGCGAACGCCTCGAACGGGCTCGTCGTGAGCACGCCGCCGAAGTCGAACAGCACGGCCCGGATCCGCCCCTGCCGAGGGCGCAGGGCGGCCGGCGCGTCCTCGAGCTCCTCGGTCATTCACACAGCCTACGGACCCCCGCCGGAGCGTCCGCGGCCTGCGAGGCCGGAAATGATTGACTAGCCGGAGCATGTCCAGCCAGCACATCGTCGTCGACGGCTCCAACATCGCCACCGAGGGCCGGAGCGCGCCGAGCCTCGCCCAGCTCGAGCAGGCCGTGGACGAGCTGCGCCGCGAGTTCCCCGATGCCGAGGTCACCGTCATCGTCGACGCCACCTTCGCCCACCGGATCGACCCCTCGGAGCTCGAGCGGTTCGAGAGAGCCGCCCTCGAGGGTGAGTACGTCCACCCGCCCGCGGGTGCGATCGGCAGGGGCGACGCCTTCCTCCTTCGTATCGCGGAGAAGGTCGATGCCATCGTGCTGTCGAACGACTCCTTCCAGGAGTTCCACGGCGAGCATCCCTGGCTCTTCGAGCGGGGCCGCCTCCTCGGCGCGACCCCGGTCCCCGGCGTCGGCTGGATCTTCTCGCCCCGCACTCCGGTCCGCGGGCCGCGGAGCCGCCGCGCCGTGAAGGACTCGGACCGGGAGCGGCGCAAGGTCTCCCGGGCCATCGAGGTGGCGACGAAAGAAGTCGTCGCCGGCTCTCACGCCGGCGGGCGCGAGCCGTCCCGGCGCCGCACGAAGGCCGTGGCAGCGGCAGGAGATGGCGCTGCTCCGGACGGGCAGGCTCCCTCCGGCCGCCAGCGCCAGCAGGCGGCGCCGGCGGCGGTGAACGACCCGCTCACGTTCATCTCGTTCATCGCTGAGCATGCGCTTGGCGAAGAGGTGACCGCCAGGGTCGACAGCTACACCTCGCACGGTGCCGTCGCGTTCATCGACAACCTGCAGGCGTACGTGCCGCTCGCGAACATGGCGGACCCGGCCCCGCGCAGCGCCCGGGAGGTGCTGAAGCGGGGTGAAGAGCGAGTCTTCGTGGTGAAGGCGCTCGACCCGCTCCGTCGTGGGGTGGAGCTCGCTCTACCGGGCATCGCGCCGGTCTCCGGCCGGCCGAGCGAGGAGATGATCGCCGCCGAGGTCCGCATCGCGAAGAAGGCCTCGTCGCCGAGGAGGACGGCGGGCTCGGGCACGGCTGTCGCGGTCGCCCCGACGAAGGCCGCCGGCTTGGCCGGCGAGCAGCCGTCGGCTGCCGGAGCGACAGCGGCCGCGCGAGCGCCGACCAAGAAGCCTGCGGCGAAGAAGGCGGCTGCCGGAGGGACGCCACCGGCGCGGCAGGCAGCGGGCGTCTCGAAGGCGGCAGGGAGGAGGGGAACGACGGCCGCGAAGGCCTCCTCGACGAAGGTCCCGGCGACGGCGGCGCCGGCGAGCGGGACGGCTCGGGCGACCAAGGCCTCCGCGACCAAGGCGTCCGCGAAGAAGGTCTCCACGAAGAAGGTCTCCACGAAGAAGGCCTCCCCGACCAAGGCGGCACCAGACGGGGCCGTCGCGAGCAAGAGGCCCACCGCGAAGGCCGCACCGGCGAAGAAGGCTCCACCTGCCACGCGGGCGCCCTCGGCCAAGAAGGCGGCGAACGGGCGTGCCGGCACGGCGAACGCTCCTTTGGAGGGCCCGGTCACGGCGCAGACCAAGGCGGCGACCGCCGCCAGAGGGCGGGCCCGGCGCGCGTCGGCCGAGCCAGCCGCCGAGGCACCGCCGAAGCCGGCGCCTCGGCGGAGCCGTGCTCGCACCGGCGTCTCGCAATAGCGGCACGCGACAGATCGAGCGCCAGTTTCGGGTTTCGATCGAGGCTGCGTGTCGCTGTCACTGCACAGCCTCGCTTGCACCTCCAGGCCACGTGAGATGACAACGCTGCTGCCATGGTGTAAATTGCAGGCAGTGGTGGCTCGACTACTCAGAGTGGTTAACGGGCCGCGGGGGGCAGACCGTGCCGTTGCCGCGCCGGCGCATCGTGGAACGCGCGCGCTACGCCACGACGACAGCGGTATGACGCTCGTCGAGGTGCTCGTCTCGGTCCTCATCCTCGCCCTCGTGCTCGTCCCCTTCGGCGTGGCGTTCTACGGCTCGCTGAACGCCTCGGCCTCGAACGCGTCGCGCCAGAACGCCTCGCTCGTCGCCTCGAGCATCATCTCGAGGCTCGATGCAGCCACCTTCTCGACGGTCGGCTTCACGGCGAGCCAGCTCTCGGCGGCGGTCACGGCGCAGTCCTCGTACGCGACGGCGAGCGGCACGGGCTACACCTGGACCCCTAACGTCGACTCGGACTTCTCGGCAGAGCCGCTCGTCGAGGTGAC
>DATGKK010000055.1:0-41473 GCA_035294725.1 Acidimicrobiales bacterium
CTCGAGACGCCGAGCTCGCACATGCACGTGACCGGCGTCTACGTGATCGAGCCGGGGGAGCGGGCAACCTCGTTCGAAGAGATCCGCCAGATGGTCGCAGAGCGGCTCCCGCTCGCCGCCCCGTTCCGCCGCCGCCTCGTGGAGGTGCCGCTCCGGCTCTCACACCCGTTCTGGATCGAGGACCCGGACTTCGACCTCGACTACCACGTCCGCCGGGCGGCGCTCCCTGCCCCCGGGGGGATGCGTGAGCTCGAGGCCTTCGTCGGCCAGGTCGTCGGGCTGCCGCTCGACCGGAGCCGCCCGCTGTGGGAGATGTACGTCGTCGAGGGTCTCGAGGGTGGTCGCCTCGCGACGGTGACGAAGATGCACCACGCCGCCATCGACGGAGTGTCGGGCGCCGAGATCGCGGCGACCTGGCTCGACCTCGAGCCGAACCCCCCCGAACGCCTGATCGTCGATCACTGGCACCCCGAGCCCGTGCCGACCGAGGTGGAGCTCATGGCCTTCGCGATGGCCTCCCTCGTCGGCCACCCGCTCCGGGCGGCGAGGACGGCCCGGCGAGTGGTCGAGTCGGCCCTGCACGTGACCGAGCGCAACCGGCGGGCCGGGGTGGAGCCTCCCCCGTCGCCCTTCGACGCCCCGAAGACCTCCCTCAACCAGGCGATCACGCCGCACCGCCGGGTCGCGTTCGCCGAGCGCCCGCTCGACGAGCTGAAGGCGGTGAAGAACCACTTCGGTTGCACCGTGAACGACGTCGTGCTCGCTCTCTGCGCCTCGGCGTTGCGGGCCTACCTGATCGAGGGGGACGAACTGCCCGAGGAGCCCCTCGTGGCGATGGTCCCCATGTCGGTGCGGACCGAGTCGGAGCGCCTCGCCGGCGGCAACCGGGTCTCGGCGATGCTGACCTCGCTCGCGACCAATCTCGAGGATCCGGCCGCCCGGTTGAGGGCCATCTCGGAGAGCATGCGCTCGGCCAAGGAGCAAGAGGAGCTGATCGGCGCCTCGACGCTCACGGACTGGACGGAGTTCACCTTCCCGGCCCTCATCGGGCGTGCCTCCCGGCTCATCTCGTCCATGAAGGTCTTCGACCGCGTGCGGCCGGCGTTCAACGTGACGATCTCGAACGTGCCCGGGCCGCCGTTCCCGCTGTTCATGGCGGGGGCGCGCATGGTCGGCTTCTACCCGCTCGGACCGGTGGCCGAGGGCGTCGGCCTCAACATCACGGTCATGAGCTACTGCGGCATCGTCTACTTCGGCTTCAACGCGTGCCGGGAGACGGCGCCCCGGGTGGCCGACCTGCCGAGGCTCGTCGGGGAGGCCCTCGACGAGCTCCTCGAGCTCGCCCGCCCGCCCCGCCGCCAGCCGGCTGGAGCTCGCCGGACCGGCCACGCCGCCACCGCTCCACCGGTGACCGAGGGAGCCGGCGCCCTCACGACCGAGGCCGAGGCCGGGGCCACGGGCGGCCTCGGCGCCGCCGGTTGAGCGCGCGGCCTTCCCGAGCCCGGGGCGGCGAGCTTGAGCCTGGGCGCGCGTTGGCGTAGGCTTGACTGTACAGTCAGTCAAAGTAGGAGACGGCAGGCCATGACCTCGACCACGGACGACGGCACCTCTTTGAGCGCCCCCGCGCCGGGCCGGCGGCCGGCGCCGCTCGACCCGGCCGAGCTCGCCGTGTCGCTCCGGCCCTTTGGTGAGAGCCGGATGCTGCCTCGCGCCGCCTACACCGACGAGGCGGTGTTCGCCTGGGAGCAGGAGAGCTTTTTCGAGGGCGGTTGGAGCTGTCTCGGCCGGAGCACGCTCGTGTCGAAGGCGGGCGACCAGCGGGCCGAGCCGGTTGGGCGGGGGAGTGTCTTCCTCGTGCGCGCCCAGGACGGCACGGCGCGGGCGTTCGCCAACGCCTGCCGGCACCGCGGCCACGAGCTCCTCCCGTGCGGCGTCGATCCGGTCAACCGGCCGATCGTGCTCTGCCCCTACCACGCGTGGTCCTACCGTCTCGACGGCCGCCTCCGGAAGGCGCCGGGCTTCGACGGGCAGTCCCACTTCGATCCCGAGGGCCACGGCCTCGTCGAGCTCCGCCTCGCCGAGTGGCACGGCCTGCTCTTCGTCGACCCGTCCGGAGCCGCCGGTCCGTTCGCCGAGCACGTGGCCGGCCTCGAGGAGATCCTGGCCCCCTACGAGCTCGAGCGGCTCGTCACGGCCGGTCGCCACGAGTACGTGGTCGGGGCGAACTGGAAGATCCTCGCCGAGAACTACCAGGAGTGCTACCACTGCCCCGTCATCCACCCCGAGCTGTGCGCGGCGAGCCCCCCGACGAGCGGCGAGAACTACCAGCACCCCGGTGTGGGGGCCTGGGTCGCCGGCTGGATGGACATCCGGGAGGGCTACGCCACCATGTCGCTCGACGGCCGCACGAGCGGCCGGCCGCTCCGGGGCCTCGACGAGCGCCGGCGGCGGATCGTCGACTACGTCGGCCTCTTCCCGAACGTGCTCATCAGCCTCCACCCCGACTACGTGATGACGCATGTGCTGACGCCGCTTGCGGCCGACCGGACCCGGATCGTCTGCGAGTGGCACTTCGCACCTGAGGACGTCGAGCGGGCGGAGTTCGACCCCTCCTTCGCCGTCGACTTCTGGGACGTCACCAACCGCCAGGACTGGCTCGCGTGCGAGTCGGTCCAGCGGGGGATGTCGAGCCCGCGGGCGATCCCGGGCCCGCTCTCGGAACAGGAGGACGGCGTCTACCAGTGGGTGGCCATGCTGGCGGCGGGCTATCTCGGGCGGCCCCTGCGCACGCCCCCGGTCACGGTGCGGGCGTAGCTCCGACCCGCCGGACGGTCAGGCCGGGGGGCCGACCTGCCTCAGCTGCGCGACCTGGTCGGCGAGGAGCCGGACGATGAGAGCGGGCGCCTTGAGCTCTGCTCTCGTCGAGCTCGGCGCCGCCTTCGCCACCCGGAGGTAGACCTCGAGCACAGTCGTGCCGACGACCTCGATCGCGATGGCGCCGACGTGATGGGGCCAGGTGATGAGGGCCACCGCGTAGGTGGCGCTCTCAGCCGGAGCGGCCGGGTCCCTCGTGAAGGTCTGTGAGCCGGAGAAGCTGTGGCCGAGTGACTGGGCGGCGGTCTCGGCCTCCGAGCGCGTCGGGAAGGAGAGGGCTGCCGACGCGAGGACCGCCGGCACCGAGCTCGGGCTCTTGGCGGCGACAGCGAAGCCCTCTGAGACGCCAGCCGTGCAGTCGGGGATCGAGGGGGCGACGGCCTCGCAGGTGGACCCCGCGAGCTGGAGGTCGGGCGACAGGCCGGGCGGCACGTCCCTGCACGGCAGCAGCGGCGCGTCCGACCATGCGGCTGGGCACCCGGCGCTCGCCGGGGTGGTCGAGCTCGTCGGGGCGAGGTTCGCGGGCTCTCCGAGGCTGGTCGAGGTCGTGGACCGCGCTCCGCCGGCGCGCGGAGGGTGCGCCAACGTCGCGGCGTGGCCGGAGGCGCATCCTGCCAGCGCCACAGCCGCCAGCAAGGCGGCCGCCACCGGGCCTGCGGCCAGGCGTCGTCCGCGAGGCCGTTTGCTGGACCGCCCTCGGGCGCCTCCGTGTGGGCGTGCGGTGGGCATCGTCGCGAGGGGGGATAGCTCTCGGTCGAAACGGAAGCGTCGGGAGCCACCCTGCCCGTAGCCCACGGCGCCAGGCTACCGCTCCTTGGCGCGTCCCCACAGGAGGTGACGGCGCCGGCCGGCCGCCGCCGCCCGCCTTCCAAGCGACTCTGGTCGAGCACCCGCCACAACGGCTCGGCGACCTCTTTCCATGGTCGATTGCCGACGCCGTTCTTCCCTTGTCGACAGGGTCCTCTCGCTCCGTCGCATCGTCACCCTCGGCGTCGCGCGAGTGAGGGCCTGGACGGCCTCCATGCCGGCTCGGGCCTCCGTGCCCCGGGTTGCGGGTCGCACGTGCTCGGAGCAGCGGCTCAGACGAGCGAGCGCACGCCCTGTTTCGCAAGCTGGTCGGCAACGATCACCCGCTGGATCTCGCTCGTGCCCTCCCAGATCCGCTCGACGCGAAGCTCCCGGAAGAACCGCTCGGCCACGTTCTCTCGCATGTAGCCGCGCCCGCCGAAGATCTGCACGGCGCGGTCGGCCACCCGCCCGGCCATCTCGGAGGCGTACAGCTTGACCATCGAGGCCTGGGCATGCTGCACCTTGCGGTCGCGCCCCTCGTCGACGCCGCGGGCCGCCTCGTAGACCATCGCCCGCGCGGCGTAGAGCTCGGTGAGGCTGTCGGCGAGCATCGCCTGCACGAGCTCGTACTCTCGGATCGGGCGGCCGCCGACGACCCGCTCGGCGGCGAAACGGGAGGACTCGTCGACGAGGCGCTCGGCCGCCCCGAGGCACCGGGCGGCGACCATGAGGCGCTCGAAACGGAACCACTCGTGGGCGAACCGCATCCCGCCACCCTCCTCGCCGACGAGGTGGGTGGCCGGCACCCGGACCCCCTCGAAGGCGACGACCGGGTGCTGGTGGGCGATGGTGTGGGAGTAGGCCGGCGTCCGGACCACCCGCACGCCCGGAGAGGGGAGGTCGACGACGAACATGGCGTGCTCTCCGGCGTGGGGGCCATTGGTGAGGCGGCCCTGGAAGAAGGCGTAGGCGGCCTCGTTGAAGGAGGTCACGTGCCACTTCACCCCGTCGAGGACGTACCCGTCGCCGTCGCGGCGGGCCGTCGCCTCGATGGCGTCGACGTCGGACCCCGCCCCCTCCTCGGTGATGGCGTAGCACTCGGCCATCTCCCCGCGGATCGTCGGGAGCAGCCACCGCTCCCGCTGGTAGTCGGTCGCGACGGCGGGCCACCACTGCGGCGGCGTCGAGAGCATCCAGGCGAGCGCGTTCGTCACCCGCCCCACCTGCTCTTGCACGAGGACCTGCTGGAGCGTGCTGCAGCCTCGCCCGCCGAGCTCGGCGGGCATGTTCGTCGCGGTGAGCCCCTCGTGCCGGGCGCGCGCCGCCATGGCGGCGGCGACGCCGTCGGGGAGCTCCCCGCCGTGCTCCTCGGCGTACTGCTCGTAGCCGACGAGGTCCTCGACGAAGGCGCGGGCCCGGTCCTGGATCTCCAGGTCCTCGGCGGTCAGCTGGTGCACGTCCCGGCTCCTTGCTCTTGACTGAACATTCAGTCTATGCGATCGTGGGCGGCGTGACCGAGAGGGCCGACGCCGTCGTGGTGGGGGGCGGGACCGTCGGCGGCTGGTGCGCCTGGTTCCTCAAAGCCGCCGGCCTCGAGCGGGTGGTCGTCGTCGAGGCGAGGACCCTCGGCGCCGGGGCGAGCAGCCGCGCGGCGGGGATGGTGCGGGCCCAGGGCGGCACCCCGTTCGCGGTCCGCCTCGGCATGTGGAGCCGCGACTTCTACCTCCGCCAAGCCGGAGAGCTCGGCGTCGACTCGGGCTTCGTGGCCCAGGGCTACCTCATGCCGGCGTTCACGACGGCGCAGGTCGCCGAGGGGCGAGCCAGGGTGGAGATGCAGCGGGGGCTCGGCCTCGAGGTCAGCTGGGTCGGCCCGGACGAGGTCCGCGAGCTCGTGCCGGCGATGTCGGCCGAGGGCGTCCTCGGCGGCTCCTTCGCCCCCGGCGACGGCTACATCGACCCCCCGCGCAACGTGGTGGCGTACGCGACGGCGCTCGCCCGGGCGAGGGTCGACGTGCGGGAGCGGACCGAGCTCCTCGGCCTTGACCGCGACCGCTCGGGAGCTCTCAGCGCGGTCGAGACCTCGCAGGGGCCGATCTCGACAGATCGCGTCGTGCTGACGGGCGGCCCCGAGCTGGCGGCGGTGGGCGAGCGCGCCGGGACGCGGATCTTCGCCGGCGGCACCCGCCACCAGGTCGCCGTGACCGAGCCGCACCCCGACGTCGCCCCCGAGCGCATCGCCATGGTCTTCGACGTCGCCGAGGGGATCTACTGGCGGCCCGAGGAGGGGGGCGTGCTGTTCGGGATGAGCAACCCCGACGAGCCGCCCGGCCCCGCCCGTGAGGTCGACTGGCCCTACCTCGCCAAGGTGCGAGAGCGGCTCGCCGAGCTCCTCCCGGCCTCGGCCCCGCTCGGGCTCCGGCGGGTCTGGGCCGCGACCATCGACTACACGCCGGACCACCTTCCCATTCTCGGCCCAGCCCTCGATGCCGCCCGGACGCCCATCGCCGGCGTCACGGTGGCCTCCGCCGGCGGCCACGGGATGATGTGGGGGCCGGCCGTGGCCCGCGTGGCCGCCGATCTCTGCCTCGAGGGCAGGAGCGAGCTGGTCGAGACCGGGCAGCTCGGCCTCGACCGCTTCGACGCGGCGGGCCGGAGCCGCCTCGCCCCTGACCCGATCGCCCTCCCGTTCCCCGAGACCACCGTTGAAGAAAGGATGAGGCCATGACCGACCTCCCGGCCGCCCCACCCGTCGCCCTCGCCGTGTTGCGGGACGCGGCCTCGACCGGCGACCTCGAGGACTGGGGCCCTCTCGAGGAGGCGACCGGTCCGCCGATGGCGACCTCCGGCCTCACGATGTGGGCGGACGAGTCCGGCTCCGAGTGCGGGATCTGGGAGTGCACGCCCGGCCCCTCTCACTGGGTGCTCGAGACGAACGAGCTCGTGCACGTGCTCGCCGGCTCGATGACCGTGACGCCTGACGACCCCGGGGCCGAGCCCGTGCGCCTCGGGCCCGGGGACAGCGCCCTGTTCCCCCTCGGCTGGTCGGGCCGCTGGGAGATCCACGAGCGGCTGAGGAAGCTGTACGTGATCTTCTGACCCTTGGCGGAGGCCGCGCCGGTCCCGTGGGCTCAGCCCGGACGGCGGGCCTCGACGAGCACGTCGAGGGCGAGCGCCCCGGCCGGCCCGCACGACAGTGGGTTGATCTCGAACGCCTCGAGGCTCTCGCCCGCCTCGAGGGCGATGAGCGAGACGGCGACCACGGCCTCCTCGACCGCCCCGAGGTCGGCCCCGGGCCGGCCCCGGTAGCCCTCGAGGAGCCGGTAGGCGCGCAGCCTGCGAAGGAGCCTGCCCGCGGCCGGGCGGTCGAGCGGGGGGAGCGCCACCACCCGGTCCGCGAGCAGTTCCACCAGCCCTCCTCCCGCCCCCACCACGACGAGCGGCCCGAGGGCGGGATCCCGCACGACGCCGAGGGACAGCTCGACCCCCTCGGGCGCCATGGCCGCGACGGTCACCCGCTTGCCGAGGCGGGCGAGGCGGTCGTAGGCCTCGCCGACTGCAGTGGGGCCGTCGAGGTGGAGCATCACCCCTCCGACGTCGCTCTTGTGGGCGATCGGAGCCGCCGTCTTCATCGCGACGGGGAAGCCGATCTTCCCTGCGGCGGCAACGGCGCCCTCCCGGTCGCAGGCCACCCGTGTCGCCGGCGCCGCGATGCCGTACTGGGCGAGGAGCTCCAGAGCTGCGAGGGGGTCGTCGCCACCGCTCGCGAGCAACGCAGCCCGGGTCGCCCGCGCCTCGTCGATGGCGGGGGCCAACAGGGGCGCCCGCCCGGCGAAGTCGCGCAGCTCGAGCAGGTGGCGGAGGGCGAGCAGGCCGGAGCGGGTGCCCTCGAGGACGGGGATCCCGAGCCGGCGGAGGCGGGCGGCGGCCTCGCGGTCGAGGGCCGAGGGGACGTGGCTCATGATGCAGAGGGGGAGCTCCGTCTCCTCCCAGGCTGCGACGAGGGCCGTCCGGTACGACTCGTCGCCGTCGTACTCGGGGACGAGGTCGACGGCGAGGGCCACGGCGTCGACCCCGGCGTCGCCGGCCAACGCCCGCAGGGCCTCGCGGAACACCTCCTCGGTCCTCGCTCCGGTTCCCCAGACGTCGAGCGGGTTCGAGGGGTCGAGGCCCGGGTCGAGCAGCTCGGCGAGCCGCTTCGCCGTCCCGGGCTCGAGCTCGGCGAACCCGACGCCGAGGCGGGCCCCGAGGTCGACGGCGAGGGCGCGCTCGGCCCCGGAGTCGAACACCGCCCCGATGCCGCCTGCACCCTCGCGCCGGGCCGGCGCTCTCCTCCTGGCCACGAGGAGCTCCACGGTGTCGCACAGCTCGGCGAGGTCTTCGACGCGGAGCACGCCGTGGGCGTCGGCGAGCGCCTCCCAGGCCGCGTCGCTGCCCGCGAGCGCCCCGGAGTGGGCGGCCACCATCGCCCGTCCCGCCTCGGAGGCGCCGACGGCGAGGGCGACGACGGGCACGTCGCGCTCGCGGGCGAGGTCGAGAGCGGCCCGGAGCCGGTCGGCGTCCCGCACGGCCTCGAGCACGAGGACGACCACCCCGGTCGAGCCAAGCGCGAGGGCGTACTCGAGGTACTCGGCGGCCGTCGTGACGAGCTCCTGGCCGGAGGAGACCGCAAGCGACCATCCAAAGGGGCGGTCGGCCCGCAACAGGGCCGAGAAGGCCGAGCCGGAGTGGGTCACGAGCGCCACCGGCCCGTTGGGGAGCGGGTGGCGCTCGAGGTACCCGATGGCGCGCACCGACGGAGAGACGAACCCCATGCACCCCCCGCCGCAGAGCGCCATCCCCGCCTCCCGGGCGATGGCGGCAAGCCGGGCCCGGAAGCGGGAGGAGTCCGCCGGCGACGTAGGGTCGACGGCGCTGCCGTAGATCACCGCCGCCCGGTCGCCGCGGCGGGCGGCGGTCGAGAGCACCGCCTCGAGCTGGCCGTCGCCGACGGCGACGAGGACGAGGTCGACGGCGCCGTCGACCTCCTCGAGCGAGGCGACGACGGGTCGCCCGCCGATGCGCTCGCCGGCGAGGCGCGCGTTGACGAGGCTGATCTCGGGCACGCGGGGGCTGCGCGACACCTCCGTCACGAGCCGGGCCCCGAAGCTCCCCGGCCGGGAGCTCGCGCCGACGACGGCGACGCTCGCCGGCTCGAGCAGGTGCTCGAGCCTCACCGGCGCAACAGGCTCCGGACCCGGCTCCGCCGCTCGCCCGCCCTGCGGTCCGAGAGGGCGGCTCTCGCTGCCTGCCAGCCCGGGATCCCGCAGACGCCGCCTCCGGCGTGGGTGGCCGAGCTCGCGTAGTAGAGCCCCGCGACCGGGGTCCGGTAGTCGGCGAAGCCCGGTGCCGGGCGCATGTGGAACAGCTGCTCGACGGAGAGCTCGCCGTGGAAGATGTTCCCCCCGACGAGGCCGTACTCGTGCTCCATCTCGTAGGGGCCCACGATGTCACGGTGCAGGATCGAGGCCTTGAAGTTGGGGGCGAGCTCGTCGTAGAGGTCGATCAGCCGGTCGGCGTAGGCCTCGAGCTCTGCGGTGTGGGGCTCGCTTGACCACTCGGCCGGCACCCACTGGGAGAACAGGGACATGACGTGGGTCCCCTCGGGGCAGAGGGTGCGGTCGAAGGTGCTCGGGATCACCGAGTCCGAGAAGGGCCGCTCGGCGGGCCGGCCCTCCCGGGCGTCGAGGAAGGCCCGCTCCATGTACTCCATCGACGGCGCCATCTCGACCGACCCGGTGTGGTGGGGCTGCAGGTTGGTGCCGGGGTCGGCCGTGAAGCTCGGCAGCTGCGAGAGGGCGAGGTTGATCTTCACGACACCGCTACGGGTCTTCCAGTGCTCGATGTCGCGCGCGAAGTCCTCGGGCAGGTTGGCGGTCCCGACGTGGTCCAAGAAGGCCGTGCGCGGGTGGAGCGTCGTCACGACGACCGGTGCCCGCAGCTCGTCCCCGCTCGCGAGCACCACCCCCTCGGCCCTCCCGTCACGCACGATCGTGCGCACGACCGGGGACGCCGTGCGGATCTCGGCCCCGAAGCCGACGGCAGCCCGCTTGATCGCCTCGGCGACCGCCCCCATGCCCCCCTCGGGGAAGCCCCAGCTCCCGAGGTGGCCGTCGCCGACGTCGCCGATCGAATGGTGCGCCATGACGTAGGCCGTCCCCGGCTCGTAGGGGCCGGCCCAGGTCCCGATGACGCCGTTCACGGCGATCGGCGCCTTCACCTGCCAGGACTCGAACCAGTCGTCGAGCAGGTCGGCGATCGACATCGTCATGAGCCGGGTCACGTCGGCGACCGTGCGGACGTCGATGCCCCGATGGCGCCAGGCGAGGCGGAGCAGGTCGGCGAGGTCGCCCGGCCGCTTCGAGCCGATCTTCGGGGGCACCTGCAGCAGCATCGGGCCCAACACGTCGGCGAGGCCACCGAGCCACGCGTCCCACTTCGGCATCGCCTCGGCGTCGCGCTTCGAGAACTTCGCGATCTCGTCGTAGTTCTTCTTCGCGTCGTCGGACCAGATCTTGATGGAGGTGCCGTCGGGGAAGGCCTGGTAGTACGGCCCCATCGGGTACACCTTGTAGCCGTTCCGCTCGAGCTCGAGATCCTTGATGATGGTGGGTGGGAGCAGGCTCATCACGTACGAGAGCCGGGTCACCTTGAACTCGGGCGCCTCGGGCCACGGCGACTCCGTCGTGGCAGCGCCGCCGGTCTTCTCGCGTGCCTCGACGACGAGGGTGGAGAGCCCGGCCCGGGCGAGGTAGGCCGCGGCGACGAGGCCGTTGTGCCCGCCCCCGACGACGATCGCGTCGTACCGCCCTGTGCTGCCGCTCGATGCCATGGGTTCTCCCGGTGAGTCCGGAGTGTCCGGAGACTTTGACTGACTGTTCAGTCTAACGGCTCTGCTAGGGTGCGGCAAGAGCCAGGTCGGCGAGACGGCGAATGGAGGAAGCAGCGCCCATGGCGACGAGCACGGTCGACGGCGTGCAGGAGGCCCCTGATGCCCGGCGGGCGCAGATGCTGGCGGCCACGCTCGACGTCATCGTGGAGCGGGGCTTCCCCGAGACGCGGATCGCGGACGTGGCCGAGCGGGCCGGGGTCAGCCCGGCGCTCGTGATCTACTACTTCAAGACCAAGGACAACCTGCTCGCCGAGGCGATGCGGTTCTCAGAGGACGCGTGGTACGCCGAGATGAACCGCCGCACGGCCGAGATCCCGAGCGCGGCCGGCCGCCTCGAGGAGGTCGTCGCCATGAGCTGCGTGCCCGACACCGGCGACGTGCGCCAGGAGTCGTGGTCGATCTGGCTCGACCTGTGGGCCCAGGCGCTGAGGGACCCCGAGGTGCGCAGCGTCCGGGAGGAGTTCGACGAGCACTTCCGGGAGACGATCCGCCAGATCGTGCGCGACGGCATCGCGAGCGGCGAGTTCAGCCCCCAGGACGAGGACGACTTTGCCGTCGCCTACTCGGCGCTCCTCGACGGCCTCGCGATCCAGATCGCCCTCGAGGACCCGGTCGTCGACGCGAGGCGCGCCTTCGGGCTCGCGATGCGGGTCGCCGCCCAGCAGCTCGGCTTCGAGTGGACGCCGCCCCGCAAGCCGGGGCGGCGTGCGGCCGCCTCGAGGCGTTGAGGGCAGCCCGGCAGGCCTACCAGCCGCCGCCGGAGCTCGAGCTCGAGCCCGAGGAGCTCGCGCCCACCTTGACGACGTACCAGAGCCCGAGGAAGCCCTCCCCCTTGGCCTCGAGGGGCGCCGTGTCGCCGCTGTAGGTGTAGAGCGGCTTGCCCTCGTAGGCGACCTGGAGCACTCCGCCGCTGCGGTGGATCACCGAGAAGCCGGAGTGCCCGGCGGCGATGTCGGCGCTCGCAGAGGTCGTGGTGAGCGGCGGCCACAAGGTGGCGCAGCTGCCCGTGCAGACCGACTTCCCCTTCGGGTCCGGCTTGTAGGTGTAGAGCACGTAGCCCTTGGCCGTGACGAGGATGGTCCCGAGCGAGCCGACCTTCGCCGTCTTCACGAGCGCGGCGGTGCTCGACGCCGGCGCGGTCGTGGTCGTGGTGGAGGAGCCGCTCGAGTAGCCGTAGCCGCCGCCGCCGGCCGAGGCGCTCGTGCTCGAGCTCTTCGTGTTGCCGCTCGCGGTCTTCGAGGCTGCAGGGCTGCCGCAGGCGGCGGCGGCGAGGGCGATGACGGCGAGGGCGCCCGTGAGGGCGAGGCGGGGTCGTTGGCGTGCCAGCGTTGCAATGGTCATGCCCGTGTTACGGCCGGGGGTCCTCGACGGATTGGCCCGGTGGCGGGAAGATGGCCACCGTGCGAGGCGGCCCCGCCTTCCCGGCCGGTGCCGAGGTGGCGCGCGCGGCAATGGTGGCCGGCCTCGCGAGGGTCGGGATCCGTGACGGGCGCGTGCTCGAGGCGATGGCCCGGCTCCCCCGGGAGCGGTTCGTGGCCGGCGCCCACCCGCTCTCGGCCGTCTACGACCTCGACCGGGCGATCGCGCTCGGAGCCGGGCCTGCGCCGACGAGCAGCATCTCGGCGCCCCGCGTGGTCGCCACCATGCTCGAGCTCCTCGAGCTCGCTCCCGGCATGCGGGTGCTCGAGATCGGCACCGGGAGCGGCTACCACGCGGCGCTGCTCGCCGAGCTCGTCGGGCGCGACGGCCTCGTGGCGTCGGTCGAGATCGATCCCGGGCTCGCCCGGGCGGCGGCTTCGCGCCTCGAGCTCCTCGGGTACGGGGCGGTGCAGTTGAGGGAGGGGGACGGCTACCTCGGCTGGCCGGAGCTCGCCCCCTTCGACCGGGTCGTCGCCACGGTCGGCTGCTGCGACCTCGCCCCGGCCTGGGTCGACCAGGTCGGGCCTGCCGGCAGCGTGCTGCTCCCGCTCCAGCACGGGGGATGGCACCCCCTCACCCGCATCGAGCCCGGCGGGCGCTGCCCCGTGGCCCGCGTCGTCGCGCGCTCGGGCTTCGTCGCGATCCAGGGGCACCAGGAGGCGACCGCACCGTGGAGGGCGCGGCCGCTCGAACAGCTGCCCGCCGCCGCCGGCCCCGGTGTCCCGCTCCCGGCCGGGCTCGCCCGGCTCCTTGCGCCGGAGGCGGGCCGGGAGCGGGTCGGGGCTCGGGCGAGGTGGGACCTCGACTACTACGTGGCCCTCGAAGACCCCCGCGCCACCTCCCTCCTCGTGCTCGACGACGGCGCCTCGACGGCGTGGGTGGAGCCCCGAGGCGACCGGGTCTGCTGGCGCGGCCCGAGCGGGGAGGCTCTCGGGGACCGGCTCGTTGCCTATGCCCGTGCCTGGGAGGCGCTCGGTTGCCCGCCGGCTGCCGCCTACGAGAGCGAGTTCCACCGCCGCCCCGCTCCTGCGGCGCCCCCGGGAGAGCGTGGCGGCGAGCGGCACTGGGTGGTCGAGCGGCTCGACCACCGCCAGGTGGTGACCTACCGGGCGCCGGCGAAGGGCACCGGCGAGGGCGACCCGGGCCCGGCCCCGGAGGAGGGTGGCGCCTCGCCGTAGGTCTCCTCGTGGATCTCGGCGACGGAGGCGCCCTCGTCGGCGAGGACCCGCACGGCATCGGCCGGGAGCACCGCCTGCACGGGCGTTCCGGGCTCGAGGGCGGGGGCCTGGCCGTCGTTGGCGACGAGGGCCTGCAACGTGGCGCCCGCCGCAAGGCGCACGATCACCTGGGTCGCCGCTCCGACGAACACCGCCCGCTCGACCATGGCGGGGACCCGGTTCGGCCCCGTCTCCTCGAAGCCTGCCAGCCCCACCCGCTCGGGCCGGATCGCCACCTTGACCGGGCCGGCCGCCGAGACGGCACCGCAGCTCGAGGCGATCTCGAACTCGCCGATCCTCACCCGGCAGGTGCCGCCTGATCCCGGCGTGGCGACGGCGTCCATGAGGTTGGACACTCCAAGGAAGTCGGCGACGTAGGCGCTCGCCGGCTCTTCGTAGACCTCGCGCGGCGTGCCGAGCTGGGCGATCCGGCCGTTCGACATCACGGCGAGGCGGTCGGACATCGTGAGCGCTTCCTCCTGGTCGTGGGTCACGTAGAGGAACGTGATGCCGACCCGCTCCTGGAGCGCCTTCAGCTCGACTTGGAGCGAGCGGCGCAGCTTGGCGTCGAGCGCCCCGAGGGGCTCGTCGAGCAGCAGCACTGAGGGGCGCAGGACGAGCGCCCGGGCGAGGGCGACCCGTTGCTGCTGGCCGCCCGACAGCTGGCTCGGCCGCCGCCGCTCGTAGCCGGTGAGCTGCACGAGGTCGAGGGCCTCGGCCACGCGCCGGCGGGACTCGTCACGGCCGAGGCGCGCGAACTTGAGCCCGAAGGCGACGTTCCCGGCCACGTCGAGGAAGGGGAAGAGCGCGTAGCTCTGGAACACGGTGTTGACCGGCCGGCGGTTCGGCGGCAGGTGCCCGACCTCGGCCCCGTCGAGCAGGATCCGCCCGCTCGTCGGCTCCTCGAAGCCTCCGATCATCCGCAGCGTCGTCGTCTTCCCGCAGCCCGAGGGGCCGAGGAGCGAGAAGAACTCGCCGCCGCGCACCTCGAGCGAGACGGCGTCGACGGCGACCTGGTCGCCGAAGCGCTTGGTCAGTTCCTCGAGCACGATCGAGCCGCCAGTCATGGGTGTCCTCCCCGGAGAGCTTCGCGCCACGGTCGCTCAGATGCCCGCGATGGTCGTCAGCGTCTCGGCGGAGCTCTGCCGCTCTCCTCGGGTGAGGAGCCGGTAGGCGACGTAGCCGAGCACGGCGACCACGAGCGAGAACAGGAGCATCAGCGTGGCGAGGGCGTTCAGCGACGGGCCGGCGAGACCGCCGTGCACGTTCGAGTAGATGAGGACCGACACCGGTTGGGTGTTGGCGGTCGAGGAGAGCTGCTCGACGATCACGAAGTCGTCGATCACCCCGGCGAAGACGAGGACGGCGCTCGCGAAGACGGCCGGCATCAGCATGCGCATGAGGACCCTCCAGAGCGCCTGGAGGCGCGAGGCCCCGAGGTCGGCGGCGGCCTCCTCGTAGACCTTTCCGATCGTGACGAGCCGGGCGCGCACGATGATCGCCGGCCAGCTGAGGTTCCAGACGACGAGCCCGGCGATCTCGGCATTGGTGCCGAGCGGGATGAAGTGGAGCAGCTGGGTCACGACGAAAAAGAGCGCGATCGCCAACAGCAGCTCGGGCACGACGAAGGAGAAGACCATCACGAAGTTGAGCGAGGAGCTCACCCGGCCCCGCCACCGGTCGATCCCGATCGCGAAGGCGACCCCGAGGGGGACCGTGATCGCCGTCGTGAGGCCGGCGAGGAGGAGGGTCTGCACGACGGCCTGGTGGAGCTCGGGGTTGTGGAGCACGGAGTTGATCGGGTCACCGAAGTACCAGCGCCACGAGAAGCCCTGCCAGGTCGACTGGGACTTCCCCTTGTTGAACGAGAAGAGGACCGCGATCGCGATCGGGAGGATCGACCAGGCGAGGTAGAGCCACGTGAAGGCCTCGAGGACGACGGCGCGCCGGCGGAAGAAGGCGGCGATGCGCCCCGCCCGCCTCGGCCCGGGCACCTCGGGCCGGCGCCCGGCGCCCGGGCTCGCCTGCGGCCCGGCCGGGCCCTCGGGCGAGGGGGCGGTCTGGTCGGCGAGGACGGCCACGGGCTCAGGCGTTCTGCGCGGAGGCACGCGCGGTCGAGACGGCGTAGTACACCATCGGCACGAGCAGGACCACGAGCAAAAGGAGCGCGAGCGCGGCGCCCTCGCCCTGCTGTCCGGGCTGGCCGAGCTGGCCCTCGATCACGTTGCCGATCATCGTGGTGCCGGGTGCCGCCGAGAGGAGCTGGTTCGTGTAGTAGTCGCCGAGCATCGGCAGCACGGTGATGAAGCCGCCGGCAACGAGCGTCGGCTTGCTGAGAGGGAGGGTGACGCGCACGAACGCTCGTGCCCGGGAGCAGCCGAGGTCCCGGGCCGCCTCGACGAGGCTCTCGTCGATCCGGTCGAGCCCGGCGTACAAGACGACGATGAGGTACGGCAGGTAGCCGTAGACGAGGCCGAGGACGACGGTGACGGCCTGGCCGCCGAGGAAGTTGACGCCGCCGCCGGGCAGGTGGAAGAAGGCGAAGGCCCTGTTGACCCAGCCGTCTTGCTGCAATAGGTCGATCCAGGCGAGCATCCGCATCATGTAGCTCACCCAGAACGGGGCGATGAGCAGCACGAGGAACAGCGTCTTGCGGCGCCCGGCGTAGCGGGCGACGAAGTAGGCGACCGGGTAGGCGATGAGGATCGAGAGCGCGGCCGCGATCGCCGTGTAGACGATGGTGCGCAGCGCCGGAGGGCCGATGTACGAGCTCGGGCCGGAGATGTCGTGCCAGATGGCGGCGAAGTTGGCGCCGGACCAGTGGAGCGGGTTGTAGACGGGAACGGCCGTCTGGAACAGGAGGTTCATCTGGCCGGCGGCAACGGCCAGCATGACGTAGAAGGGAACGACGAACAGCACGACGAGCCAGATGGCGCCGGGCGCCGCCAAGGCGGCCCAGGCATAGCGTGCCCGGCGCCCGTGGAACGCCGGCTGGCTCGAGCGGCGCGCTCGACCTCGCTCGCCCACCTTCCCCTAGAGGCCCTTCGCGAAGCTGTTCCAGGTCTGCTCCCACACGAGGTTGGCGCTCGCGGGGAGCTCGAGCTCCTCGACCCCGGCCCGGAAGTCGGACGGGAGCACGACGGTCGAGGTGAGCTGGCGCGGCAGCAGCCCCTCTTTGATGAGCAGCTCCGGCGTGACGGCGGTGAGCGGCTGCATGTAGCCCACGTAGCTGTAGTTGTCGAGAGCGTTGTGCACGTCGAGGAAGTAGTTGAGGAACAGGTGGGAGAGGACGGGGTTCTCTCCCGAGGAGAGGACCGTCATGAGGTCGTTCGCGACCGGCCCCCGGCCGTCGCGGGGGAACCAGTAGCCGACGACGTCGATCGGGGTCCCCTTTGGCAGGTAGGAGGCCGCCGTCGCGATGTCCCCGGACCAGGCCTGGTGGACGACGGTGTTCCCGTCGGGGACCTCGGTGTAGTCGTTGTTGTCGATCCGGACGTCGACGAGGCTGGTCAGCTCCTGCAGGTCCCGGCCCGCCTGCTGGATCTGAGCGGTGCTCGTCGTGTTGAGGTTGGTGATCCCCCGCTTCAACAGGGCGAGACTGATCCCCTCCCGATAGTCGTCGAGGATGGCGACCTTGCCCTTGTACTTCGCCGCCTTCCAGGGCATGTCCCAGCCGGGGGCGAGCGAGACCTTGTCCTTCCGCCAGGCCATCCCGGTCGTGTAGATCGAGTACGGCACCGAGTAGCGCCAGCCCTCGTCGTAGAAGGGGTTGCGGTAGTCGGGCCAGGTGTTGACGATGTTCGGGATGTAGGAGTGGTTGAGGGGGCGCATCAGCTTCGCCTCGATGAGCGGGCCGATCACGTCGATCGTCGGGAAGAAGATGTCGAACTTGAACTGCCCGGTGTTGAGCTTTTGGATCGCCTCGGACATCGTGTTGAACGTGGTGATCGAGTACTTGCACCCGTACTTCTTGCAAAAGCTCTTCACGACGGCCTCGTTGATGTACGCGACCCAGTTGTAGATCTGGAGCGTGGCGTTCTTCTCGGGCTCGAGGTTGGACGCGATCGGCCGGTTGTCGCTGTACACCGGCCACCTCACGGGGTGGTCGGGGCGGGGGAGCGGGATGGACGCCGCCGACGACGAGGGGCTCGACCCGCTGCTGCAGGCGGAGAGGAGGCCGCCGAGGCTGCCGAGCGCGACCCCGGCGCCCGCCTTTGCGAGGAAGTCACGGCGCGAGATCAGCCTGCGCAGCTCGGCCTGGAGGCTCTCTGCGCCCCCCTCGCCGCTCGGGTCCCGACGTTCGCGTGGGTGCACCGTTCAACTCCTCCTCGTGTTCGACCGGCCGTGCTCCCCCGGCGGCGAGTGCCGCAGTTTGATTGAACGGTCGGTCAGGGTCAGTGTCGCGCCGCCTCCGGCGCTTGGCAAGCAGTGGGAGGCGTCGAAGGCGGCGGTCACCTCGCGACCGCCTCCGCCATCTGCTCGAAGTTGGCGAGGAAGCGCTCGACGTCCTCGTCGCCGTGCTGCACCGAGAGCATCCACTGCTCCGTCTTGCCCCAGGGAGGCAGGAAGACCCCCCCGTTGTGCTGGAAGAGCCAGTGGAGGTGGTTGTAGCGGTCGTCGACCTCGAGGAAGTCGCGGTAGTCCCGCACCGGCTCGGACGAGAAGGTGACGCAGCCCTTGGCGCCGACGGAGACGACGTGGGCCTCGAGGCCCGCTCGGGCGATACAGGCGCCGAGGCGCTCGTCGATCCGGCGCCGCAGGCGCCCGAGCCGCTCGTAGGCCTCCGGCGTGGCGACCTTCTCCAGCATGGCCCTCGTCGCGGCCATCGAGAGGGGGTTGCCGTTGAAGGTGCCCACCATCTCGTAGCGGCCGTCGGCGACGTGGCCCATCAGCTCCGCCGTCCCGCCGACGGCGCCCGCGATGAGCCCTCCCCCGATGGCCTTCGCGAGGCAGACGAGGTCCGGCGTGACGCCGTAGGCGGCCGTCGCCCCGCCGGGACCCGCGGCGAGCCCGGTCTTCACCTCGTCGAAGGCGAGCAGGGCGCCGTGGCGGTGGAGAAGGTCCTTCAGCCCGGCGAGGTAGCCCGCGACCGGCGGCACGATGCCGGCGTTCATCATGATCGGCTCGACGATCATTCCCGCCACCTCGCCGGGGCGGGCCTCGAGGATCGCCTCGAGCGAGCCGAGGTCGTTGAAGGTGGCGACGAGCGTGAGGTCGGTGATCGCGTCCGGGATGCCGGCGCTCGACGGGAGGCTCCGGGGGCGGTCGGCGGGCCCGAGGTCCTCCCCGTCGGGAGCGACCGACACCTGCACCGAGTCGTGGTGGCCGTGGTAGCAGCCCTCGACCTTCACGATGAGGTCGCGGCCTGTCACAGCCCGCATCAGGTGGACGGCGTCCATCGTGGCCTCGGTCCCGGAGTTGGTGAAGCGCCACAGCGGGAGGCCGAAGCGCCGCCCCAGCTCCTCAGCGACGGCGACGGCGTCCTCGCTCGGCTGGGCGAAGTGGGTGCCTCGGGTCACCTGGCGCTGCACGGCTTCGACGATGGCGGGATGGGCGTGGCCGGCGAGGCCGGCGCCGTAGCCGCCGTGGAGGTCCACGTACTCGTTGCCGTCGACGTCGAAGATGCGCGAGCCCTCGCCTCGTTCAATGAACACCGGCTGGGGGCGGGTGATCTGCCAGCTGCTCGTCACGCCGCCGGCGAGTGATCGGCGGGCCCGCTCCCACAGCGTCCGCGAGCCGGGCTGGCGGGCGAGGAAGATCGCCTCCTGCTCGGCGATGAGGCTGTCGACGAGGTCGCTCTCGCCGGTCCGGACGGGCGGGGTGTGGATGACCACGGCTGGTCGGGCTCCGTTTCTCGGTCGGGGCGTGCCGCCGACTCTCGTCACTGGTCGCTGGGCTTGACTGAACATTCAGTCTATGACAGCCTGGCGCCGTGGGCAAGGGGGCGGGGCGGGCGGCGTGAGGGGCTCAGCAGCCGCCGGCCGGGGCGAACTGCCCCTGCCCTGGCGACGGGGCGTCCACGAACCCGCCGGGGCCAGGGCGCAGCACCGCTCCGAGGTGCACGACGTACCATTGCCCGCGCCAGGAGATGAGCGAGGCGATGCCGATCGAGCGGGTGGCACCGTCCTGCTCGTAGACGAGCCGCACGCCCGGTGCGTGCCAGTAGCCGATCGAGTTGTAGCAGTAGCCCGGCGGGATCCAGGCGACTTCCGCCGTGTCGACGGCGACGTAGAGGAGCCTCGCGTCCCGCCCGTCGGGGCTCGCCATCACGTAGTCGTGGGCGGCGGCGAGGTCCTCGGCGAACTCGGCCACGAGCCGGTCCCGCCAGTCGGCGTCCGGGTCGGCGATGGCCTTCAGCTGGTCGTAGGCGGCCTCCGGGAAGAAGGCCCAGATCGCCGTCGGGAGCGAGTCGGTGAGGATGCCCTGCCAGAGGTCGTCCATCTCGGTGTGGAACTGGGCCGTGGCCGCGCTCGGGATGGGACCTGCGGCGGTGTCGGTCTGGGGGAGGGCGCCGGCGGGATTGGTCCGCAGCGGAGCAAGGGTGGTGGTCGTCGGGGCAAGCGTCGTCGTGGTCGTCGTCGCCACGGTGGTCGTGGTCGAGGTGGTGGTGCTCGCGCGGGCCGCCGGAGCGCGGCGCCGGTGCACCGCATGCCCGGGCGCGAGGTGGTGGACGGCGGCCGGTGCCGCTCTGCTGCACGCGCTCGCTGCCAGCGAGACGGCCGCGAGGGCGGCGACGACGGCGCGGCGGCCGACCGGACCCACGGGCCGAGAGTACCGAGGTCGGCCCTGCCCGCGCCGGGCGCCCACAGCTCCGTCCCGCTCCCCGCGCCCCCGAGCGCCCGAGCCGTGGCGCCGGCACCGGCCATGGTGCAGAGTCGGTGGGCCGGGAACCGGGAACGGGGCCCGTCGTCGATGGTGAGCCGAGGAGGAGCCAGGTGATGGAAGAGGTGCGAGGCGTCGTGGCGAGAGGCAGAGGCGAGCCGGTCTCGGTCGAGACCGTGGTCGTGCCGGCGCCGGGACCGGGAGAGGCCCTCGTGAGGGTGCAGGCCTGCGGGGTCTGCCACACCGACCTGCACTACCGCGAAGGGGGGATCAACGACGACTTCCCCTTCCTGCTCGGCCACGAGGCGGCAGGGATCGTCGAGGCGGTGGGCGAGCACGCAAGCGGCGTCGCGGCCGGGGACTTCGTCGTGCTCAACTGGCGGGCGGTCTGCGGCGAGTGCCGCGCCTGCCGGCGGGGACGGCCCTGGTACTGCTTCGCGACCCATAACGCGAGCCAGAAGATGACCCTTGCCGACGGCACGGTCCTCACGCCCGCGCTCGGGATCGGTGCCTTCGCCGAGAAGACCCTCGTGGCGGCGGGGCAGTGCACGAAGGTCGACCCGCGGGCCCGCCCGGAGGCGGCGGGGCTCCTCGGCTGCGGCGTCATGGCAGGCCTCGGGGCCGCCATGTGGACGGGCCAGGTCACGAGGGGCGACTCCGTCGCCGTCTTCGGCTGTGGCGGGGTGGGATGCGCCGCGATCGCGGGGGCGGTCCTCGCGGGGGCCACGACCGTGATCGGGGTCGACCTCGATCGGCGCAAGCTGGAGCTGGCCCGGCTCCTCGGGGCGACCGACGTCGTCGACGCCTCGTCCGAGGACCCGGTGGAGGCGGTGAGGGCGCTCACCGGCGGCCACGGGGCCGACGTCTGCATCGAGGCGGTCGGGAACCCGAAGGTCTTCGAGCAGGCGTTCTACGCCCGCGACCTCGCCGGCACTCTCGTGCAGGTCGGCGTGCCGACGCCGCAGATGCGGATCGACCTGCCGATGATCGAGCTGTTCGGCCGGGGTGGGCGGATCGCCCCCTCCTGGTACGGCGACTGCCTGCCGAGCCGGGACTTCCCCATGCTCGTCGACCTCTACCTTGCGGGCCGGCTCGACCTCGACCGTTTCGTCTCGGAGACGATCGGCCTCGACGGGGTGGAGGAGGCCTTCGCCCGCATGGAGCGGGGCGAGGTGCTCCGGTCGGTCGTCGTGCTCTGAGCGTCCCTCGGCCGCCGGCGGCAGCTCACGGGTTGACGAGCACGGCCGCGCCCTCGACGCGGCCGTGGGCGAGGTCGGCGAGGGCCCGGTTCGCCTCCTCCATGGGATAGGGCTGCGCCATCACGGTGATCTTGATCCGGGCGGCCAGATCGAACAAGGCCCGGCCGTCCTCGCGGGTGTTGGCCGTGACGCTGCGCAGGCTGCGCTCGTAGAACAGGTGCCGCTCGTAGTCGAGCGGCGGGATGGCGCTCAGGTAGATGCCCGCGACCGCGACCGTCCCGCCGCGACCGAGCGCAGCGAGCGCTCGGGGGACGAGGTCGCCGGCGGGGGCGAACACGACGGCCGAGTCGAGCGGCTCGGGAGGCTCCTTGCCGCCCGCGCTCGCGGCGCCGAGCTCGAGAGCGCGCTCGCGGGCGGCCGGCGAGCGGGTGACCACGTGGACCCTCGCGCCCTCGGCGATGGCGACCTGCGCCGCGAGGTGGGCGGAGGCGCCGAAGCCGTAGATCCCGAGCGCTCCGCCGGGCGGCAGATCGGCTCGCCGCAGCGCCCGGTAGCCGATGATGCCGGCGCAGAGCAGGGGAGCGGCCTGCTCGGCGCTGAACGACTCGGGGAGGTGGTAGGCGTAGCTCTCCTCGCAGAGCGCGAGCTCGGCGTAGCCGCCGTCGCGGTCCCATCCGGTGAAGGCCGGCTCGAGACAGAGGTTCTCCTGCCCGGCCCGGCAGTGCCGGCAGGCGCCGCAGGTGCGGGCGAGCCAGGGGATGCCGACCCGGTCGCCGACCGAGGTGGCCGTCACGCCCGGCCCGACGGCCTCGACGACGCCCACCACCTCGTGGCCTGGCACGACGAGCGGCCGCTTCGGGGGGAGGTCGCCTTCGGCGAGGTGGAGATCGGTGCGGCAGACCCCGCAGGCCTGGACACGCACGAGGAGCTCGTGCTCGGAGGGCTCGGGGAGCTCCCGGTGGACGCGGACGAGCGGGTGGTCGTCGATCGGCCCGGGCTCACCGACGGCCCAGGCCCTTGTCGGCACGCGCACCGCGACAGTCTGGACCTCGCGGCGGCCCGCGCCGGCGCAGCCCGCAGCCGCTAGCTTCCGGGCATGCCCGGCTCCATCCTCGGCACCGCCGTCCGCCGCCTCGAGGACCCTCAGCTGCTGACCGGGGGCGGGACCTTCGTCGGCAACCTCCGGGAAGAGAACCTGGCGCACGCCGTCTTCGTCCGCTCGCCGCACGCGCAGGCCCGGATCCTCTCGGTCGCCCCGGAGGCGGCTCTCGCCGCCCCCGGCGTGATCGCCGTCGTCGACGCGGCGGGGCTCGGCCTCGATCCCTTCCACCCCTTCATGGTGCTGAACCCCGCCTGCGCCCGGCCGGCGCTTGCCACCTCGAGGGCTCGCTTCGTCGGGGAGCCCGTCGTGCTCGTCGTGGCCGAGACCCTGGCCGAGGCGCGAGACGGGGCGGAGCTGGTCGAGGTCGCCTACGAGCCCCTCCCCGCCGCCGTCGACGTCGAGGAGGCCCTCGAGCCCGGCGCTCCGGTGCAGTTCGACGAGATCGGCTCCAACCTCGTGGCGGGCATGGCGAGCCCCGAGGGACGAGACCCCCTCGCCGGCGCTCGCCATGTCGTGCGGGCGCAGCTCGAGAACCAGCGCATCGCCGTCGTGCCGATGGAGGGCGACGCCGTCGTGGCCGTGCCCACTGGAAGGGGTGGGGTCACGGTCCATCTCTCGACCCAGATGCCGCACGGGGCGGCCCGCTCGATCGCCCGGGTCCTCGGGCTCGATCCCGCGCGGGTCCGAGTGATCGCCCCTCACGTCGGCGGCGCCTTCGGGGGCAAGGCCGGGGTCCGGGCGGAGCACGCGGCCGTCATCGCCACCGCGATGAAGCTCGGGCGGCCCGTCGCCTGGATCGAGGAGCGCTCGGAGAACCTTGTGTCGATGCCGCACGGCCGCGGGCAGCGGCAGTGGGTCGAGATGGGCTTCGATGCACAGCACCGCCTGACGGGGCTGTCGGTGCGGGTGCTGGCCGACGCCGGGGCGTACGCCGGTTTCGGCGGGGGGCTCGCGATCGGGCCGACGAGGATGATGTCCCAGGGCGTCTACGCCATCCCGGCCGTGCGTTACGACGTCGCCGTCGCCGTCACCAACACGACCCCGATGGGAGCCTTCCGCGGCGCCGGCCGGCCCGAGGCGGCCGAGTACCTCGAGCGCATGATGGACATCTCCGCTGCCGAGCTCGGCCTCGACCCTGTCGAGCTCCGCCGGAGGAACCTGTTGCCGGCCTTCGTCGAGCCGTACCGGACCGTGATGGGGACCGAGTACGACACGGGCGACTACCGAAAGGCCCTCGACGCCGTCGTGGCGCTCGCCGGCTACGACTCGCTCCGGCGCGAGCAGGCCGAGCGGCGTCGGCGGGGCGACCGCATGTTGCTCGGGATCGGGGTCAGCGTCTACGTCGAGGTGACGGCCGGCGGAGGCTCGGAGTTCGGATCGGTCGAGGTCGACGAGGAGGGATGGGCGACGATCCGTGTCGGGACCTCGGCGCACGGGCAAGGCCACGCGACGTCGTTCGCGATGCTCGTCGCGGACCGTCTCGGCATCCCCGTCGAGCGGGTGCGCTTCATCCAGTCCGACACGGCAGCCGTGCCCCGCGGCGGCGGGACCGGCGGCTCGCGCTCGCTCCAGATCGGCGGCAGCGCCGTGCTCGGCGCCGCCGAGGAGGTGCTCCGCCAGGGCCGGGAGCTCGCCGCCCGGGAGCTCGAGGCGGCGGTCGACGACATCGTGGTCCACGAGGGGGGCGAGCTCGGCGTGGCCGGCGTGCCGTCGCGCACGGTGTCGTGGGCGCAGCTCGCCCGGCTCGCTGCTGCCGGCGGCTCGGCCGGGCTCGCAGCCGAGATGGACTTCGCCCAGGAGGGGGCGACCTTCCCGTTCGGCGCCCACCTCTCGGTCGTCGAGGTCGACCTCGAGACGGGCAAGGTGCGGCCGCTTCGCCACGTCGCGGTCGACGACTGCGGCCGGGTCCTCAACCCGCTCATCGTCGCCGGGCAGCAGCACGGCGGCATCGCCCAGGGGATGGCGCAGGCGCTCTACGAGGAGGTGGTCTACGACGGCGACGGCAACCCGGTGACGGCGAGCCTCGCCGACTACGCGATGCCGAGCGCGGCGGAGCTCTGCTCGTTCGAGGCCTCCAACACCGAGACGCCGACGCCTCGCAACCCGCTCGGGGCAAAGGGCATCGGCGAGTCCGGCACGATCGGCTCCACCCCTGCGGTCCACAACGCCGTCGTGGACGCGCTCTCCCACCTCGGCGTCCGGCACGTCGACATGCCGTGCACCCCCGAGCGGGTCTGGCGAGCCATCGAGGCGGCGGCGGCCGGCGGCCCCGAGGCGGCCGGCGGCGGCCGGCCGCTCTGGCGGGAGCCACCGGCCGTGTTCGACACGCTCCCGGCGCAAGGAGCCGGCAGCGAGCCCGAGGCCGCCGGAGCCGAGATCTGAGGCTCCCCGGACCGCAAGCGACGGCGCACCGGGTGGTCCGCTCGCCGGGTGGAGCCTGATCGGGGCTGCCAGACTGTCCGGGTGAGCACGACGCCGCCGGCGGGCTGGTACCCGGACCCGGCCGGCTCCCCGGGGCAGCGATGGTGGGACGGGAGGGGCTGGACCGAGCTGCTGCGTGACGGGACCGCAGGGACCACCGAGCCGTCGCCGGGAGCCGCGAGGCCGGTGCCGCCGGCGAGCTGGCCGCCCGGAGGCGACGTCGGGCCGGCTCCGGTGCCGCCGGCTGCCTCGTCCGGCCAGGTGAACGCGCCCTGGCTCCGCCAGCCGCCGACGTCCGGCGAGGCGGCCCCCCCGCCGGTCGTGTCGTCGCCCGAGGCGCCGAGGATCGGCCTCGGCCGCCAGCTCCATGCCCTGCGCTACCGCAACGCGGCATCGGTGTCGACGATCGCCGTCGCCCTCGGCTACTCGGCGATCGAGTACTTCGTCCACCTGCTCCTGCTCGGCTTCGTGCCGATCTTCATGGCGGCCGGCGCCGTCCGCCGGCGGGAGCGTCTCGCCCCCGTCGCCGTCGCCGCCGCCCTCGTGCCGCTCGCGCTCTTCGTGTTCCTGCTCCGCCGCTGAGCCGGTGCCGGCGCGGCCGCGGGGCGCCGTGGCTCAGCCTGCGAGCCCCGGGGGGTCAGGCGGCGCCGAGGAGCCGGGTGGCGAAGCGGCAGTAGGCCGCGACGACGTCCTCCACCGAGTAGGGGAGCTCCGGGTTCCACCACTCGGCGATCCTGATGCCCATGCCGCCGATGGCCGCTGCGGCGAGCCACGGATCGGTGACGTCGAAGACGCCGAGGCGCCGGCCACGCTTGATCACGTCGACGAAGAGCTGGACCGACTGAGTCCGGACCGCCTCCACCTTGCTCCGGTTCTCGGGGCCGAGGGACTCCATCTCGCGGTTGCAGATCCTCGCCAGCATCGGGTAGGTGGCATGGAGCAGCACGTGGGCGCGCACGAGCGCCCGGATCTGGTCGCACGGATCGTTGCCGGCGTCGAGCAGCGCCTCGCGCAGCAGGTGCTGGTGCTCGTCGTGGCCGATCATCATGAGCTCGAAGAGCAGGTGCTCTTTCGACTCGAGGTGCGAGTAGAGCGAGCTCGCCTGGACGCCGGCCGCCCGTGCGATCTCGCGAACCGAGACCCCGTGGTAGCCGTTCCGGCCGAACCGCTCCAGCGCCTCCTCGAGCAGCCGGCGGTGCGTCCCGTCCGAAGTGGCACGTGGCGGAAGGACCGGGAGCGCCGTCGGTCCCGGATCGGGTTCTGCCATTCCGAGCAGCATCGTAGCACCGGCCGAACGACCGTTCTCCACTTGCGCACGCGTCCACAAGTGCGAGACTCGAATGATCAAGACAAATGCGGGATGTTTGACACTCTGGCAACGATGTGTCACTCTCACTCCGAACGAACGACCGTTCACCATCCGACAGATCAGGGGGAGAGATCTTGCCGCTTCGCGGCGCGCCACCGGCGCAGTCGTTCCTCGAGGTCCCCGTCTCCGGCGGCAGACTCACCGTGGCCGCCTGGGACGGTCCCGGGACCGGCCCGGCCGTGCTCGGGATCCACGGGATCACCGGCTCCTCGGCGCAGCTGGCGCCGGTGGCCCGGCGCCTCGGGGCACAGGCCGCCGTGCTCGCGCCCGACCTCCGGGGCCGGGGCCAGAGCAGCCGCGTGCCGGGGCCGTTCGGGGTCGTCCAGCACGCGAGGGACTGCGCGCGGGTCGTCGAGGACCTCGCCGGTGGCCGCCCGGTCGTGGTGCTCGGGGAGTCGATGGGCGCCTTCGTGGCCGTGATGCTGGCGGCGTCCCGGCCGGAGCTGGTCTCGAGCCTCGTCCTCGCGGACGGTGGGCTGCCGGCAGCCCTGCCCGAGGGGCTCGGCCCGGACGAGCTGATGGCCGCCGTCCTCGGCCCGGCCATGAGCCGCCTCGATCGCGTCTTTCCGTCGCGCGAGGAGTACCTCGCCTTCTGGCGGGCCCACCCGGCCTTTCGCGACGAGTGGAACGACGACGTGGAGCAGTACCTCGACTACGACGTGGAGGAGGTCGACGGCGGGGTCCGACCTCGCGCGAGCCTTGCTGCGGTCCGCCGTGACGGCATCGACGTGCTGGTCGAGCACGACCTCATCACCGCCGCCGCCGAGGCCCTCGAGTGCGATCTCCTCCTCGTGCGGGCGTGCCGCGACCTCGTCGACGAGGAGCCGCCGCTCTACCCCGACGAGGTCGTGGCGAGCTGGCGGGCGCGCCAGCCGCGCCTGCGAGACCTCGTCGTGCCCGGCACGAACCACTACACGCTCTTTCTCGGCGCGGCCGGAGCCGCAGCGCTCGCCGCCGAGGTGGCCCGGGCGGTGGCGCCGTGAGACGCGACGGGGGTGCGGCGGCCGGCACGAACGCCGGAGCACCCCTGCCGCCGGGCGAGAGCGACCGGCGCGCCCCGGCCGTGCTCGAGGTCGAGGAGCTCTCGGTCAGCTACGGAGGCGTGACCGGCCTCGAGGACGTCACCCTCGAGGTGCCGCAGGGCGGCGCCGTCTGCCTGCTCGGGCCGAACGGCGCCGGCAAGACGACGCTGCTGCGGGCCATCTCCGGCCTCCTCCGGTTCCACGGGGGCCGGGTGACGAGGGGGCGGATCCGCTATCTCGGCGAGGAGACCACCGGGGCGGACGCCGCCCGCCTCGTGCGCCGCGGGCTCGCCCAGGTGCTCGAGGGCCGGCACGTGTTCCCGGAGCTGAGCGTCGAGGAGAACCTCCGTGCCGGCGGCTTCGCCTGCTCCGACCGGGCTCGGCGCGCCGAGCTGCGCGCCGAGCTCCTCGATCTCTTCCCGGTCCTCGGCCAGCGCCTCGGCCAGCCGGCGGGCCTGCTCTCGGGGGGCGAGCAGCAGATGCTGGCGATCGCCCGGGCCCTCATGGGCGATCCCCGCCTGCTCCTGCTCGACGAGCCCTCGCTCGGACTCGCCCCGCTCGTGATCCGGTCGATCGGGGACGCGCTGCGGCGGATCCATGGGAACGGGGTCGCCATCCTGCTCGTCGAGCAGTCGAGCGCCCTTGCTCTCTCCGTGGCGTCTCACGGCTACCTGATCGACTCGGGCGCGATCCGCTCGTCGGGCGCCACCCGCGAGCTCCTCGCCGACGAGAGCGTGCGGGCCGCCTACCTCGGCGTCGCCGCCAGGGACGGGCGGCCGAGCCACAGCCCGGTGGAGGTCGGGGAGCGGTGATCCCGACCATGCCGCAGGCCTCCGGCGGCCATGAGGGCCCGGTCCTCGCCGTCGACGGGCTCAGCCTGCGCTTCGGCGCCGTGGCGGCGCTGAGCGAGGTGAGCTTCACGGTCGAGCCGTCGGAGCTGTTCGCCGTCATCGGACCGAACGGCGCCGGCAAGACGTCGCTGTTCAACGTGCTTACCTGCGTCTACCCGCCGACCGACGGGCGCCTGTCCTACCTCGGCCACAACCTGGCCGCGCTTCGCCCTCACCACCTCGCCTCCCTCGGGATCGCCCGCACCTTCCAGAACCTGGCCCTCTTCCCGGGCCTCTCGGTGCTCGAGAACGTGCTCGTCGGCCGCACGTCGCGCATGCGTGCGGGCAGCATCCGGGCTGGGCTGCGCCTCCCGAGCGCGCGCCGGGAGGAGGCGGCGAACCGCGAGCGCGCGGCGGCGGCGCTCGATCTCGTCGGCCTCACGAAGCTCGCGTCGAGCCCCGTGGGCGGGCTCGCCTACGGCGTGCGAAAGCACGTGGAGCTGGCCCGGGCCGTCGCCATGGAGCCGACCCTGCTCCTGCTCGACGAGCCCGTCGCCGGCATGAGCCGCAATGAGCGCTCGGAGGTGGTGGAGCTCGTGCGGACGATCCACGAGCACCTCCGAGCCGCCATCCTCCTCGTCGAGCACGACATGTCCGTGGTGATGTCGCTCGCCACCCGGGTCCTTGTGCTCGACTTCGGCCGGACGATCGCGCTCGGGACGCCGGCCGAGATCCAGGCCAACCCTGAGGTGATCCGGGCGTACCTCGGCGAAGAGGAGCCCGAGGAGGTGAGGTCGTGAACACCTTCCTCACCCTCGGGTTCGCCGGCCTCGCCCTCGGCGGGGTCTATGCCCTCGTCGCGCTCGGCTTCACGGTGATCTACCGCTCGAGCCGGGTGATCAATTTCGCCCAGGGAGAGATGCTCGCCCTCGGCGCGCTCGTCACCTCGGCCCTCATTGCGGACGACCACATGGCCTTCTGGCTCGCCTTCCTCATCGGGGCGGCGGCGACGGGCGCCGCCGGGCTCGCCTTCCAGCTCCTTGTCCTGCGTCACGGCATCGGCAAGCCGGAGTTCACGATCGTGATGCTGACGCTCGGGCTCGCCGCCGTGCTGAACGCCGTCCTCGACGCGGCGTTCGGCGCCGAGCCTCGCGCGAACGGCGATCCGTGGGGCGCGAGCGTCCTGCACGTCGGCGGGCTGTCCCTGCTGTGGGTGCAGGTCTGGACGATCGTGGCGGCCGTGCTCCTCGTCGTGGTCTTCTGGCTGTTCAACCGGCACACCAAGTGGGGCCTCGCCATGAGGAGCGCGGCCGCTGATCCCGAAGCCGCCCTCGCCGTCGGCATCCCGCTCGGGCGCGTCTACGGCACGGCGTGGGTGATGGCCGGGATCGTGGCGGCCGTCGGCGGGGTCTTCCTCGGCGCCTACCCGAACAGCGTCACGCCGGCCCTCTCCGACGTCGGGCTGCTCGCGTTCCCCGCCATCATCCTGGGCGGGCTCGAGTCGACCACCGGCGCCGTCGTCGGCGGGTTCGTCATCGGCGTCGTCTACGAGATGAGCCAGGGCTACGAGGGGACGAACTTCGCGCAGGTCGCCCCGTTCATCGTGATGATCCTCGTGCTCCTCGTGCGCCCGCAGGGCCTGTTCGGTTCGAGAGCGGCGGAGCGGCTGTGAGGAGCCCCGCGCGCATCCTCGCTGGCGCGGTCCGCGCACGCCGGCCGGCCGTCGCCACCGCCGGCGCGGTCCTGCTCGGGGTCCTGCTTCCGTTCTGGGTGAACGCGTTTTGGCTCTCGACGCTCGTCTACGTCCTGATCGGCGCCCTGGGCGCCCTCGGCCTCGACGTGCTCACCGGACGGACGGGCCAGGTCTCCCTCGGGCACGCCGCCTTCCTCTCGATCGGGACCTACACGGCGGCCGTGATCGGGGAGAACTTCGCCCTGCCGGCGGTGGTCTGGATCCCGGCCGCCGGCGCCGTCGCCGGGATCGTGGGCGCCGTTGCGGCCCCCCTCGCCTTCCGGCTGCGCGGCCTGTACCTCGCGATCGTGACGATCGCGCTCGTCTACATCGTCCAGGACGCCTTCACCGTCTGGACGACCGTGTCCGGGGGCCCCGGTGGGCGGTCGCTCCCGACGCCCTCGTTCGGCCCTCTCCACTTCGCGAAGGGCCTCCAGCTGGGTGGCCTCGTCATCACCGAGGACGGCTTGTACTACTACCTCGCCTTCCTGCTCCTTGGCATCGGGATGTGGTTCGTCCACAACCTCTCGCGCAGCCGACCCGGCCGGGCCATGGTGTCGGTGCGGGACCGCGAGCTCGCCGCCGCCGTGCTCGGCGTCAACGTCCGCCGGACCAAGACGATGGCCTTCGTCATCTCGTCGGTGATGGCGGGCGTGGCCGGGGCGATGTACGGCTCGTTCCTCGGTTTCGGCCAGCCGAGCCAGTTCGACCTGCTCCTCTCGATCCAGTACGTCGTCATGATCATCGTCGGTGGCATGGGCACCCTCTGGGGCCCGCTGCTCGGTGCCGTGTTCGTCGTCGGCCTGCCCAATCTGCTCCAGCAGGAGGGCGGCGCGATCCCGTTCCTGGCCGGCGGCACCCGGACGACCGGCATTCCCGTGGCGGACGCGTCGACCGTCGTCTACGGGGTCCTCCTCGTCGTGTTCTTGCTGCTCGAGCCGCGGGGCCTCGTCGGCCTCGGCCAGCGAATGGGATCTCTCGTCCGGCGCCGCCGAGCGGTCTCACCAGTGGCAGGCGCCAGTCAATTCACAGGGGAAGGCTAGGAGGCAACCATATGCAGGTACGGAAGTTCAGATCAGCTGCTCTCGTGGCAGGGGTCCTCGGGTTGGCCCTCGCGGGGTGCAGCACGGGCGGGAGCACCGCCGGGAGCTCCGGCGGCTCGCACTCGAGCGGCAACGGCGCGATGAGGACGGGTCCCGGGGTGGACGCGGCGACGAAGACCATCACGCTCGGCGTGCTGACCCCGCTGTCCGGCCCCGCCGACGTCATCGGCAAGCCGCTCACCGACGGCCAGGAGTCCTACTTCAACTGGGTGAACGCCCATGGCGGCATCGACGGGTGGAAGATCCAGCTCGACATCAAAGACGACCAGTACAACCCGACGCTGCACGCCTCGCTCTACAGCGGGATGGTCGGCAACGTGGCCTTCATCGCCCAGTCCCTCGGCAGCCCGACGACGGCAGCGATCGAGAACGAGGCGCAGGCCTCCGGCGTCCTGCTCGGCACCGCCGCGCAGGACTCGGCGTTCGTCAACCACTCGGTCAACCTCGTCATCGGCTCGCCCTACGCGGTGGACGTCGCCAACGCCCTGTACTACCTGACCCACACGCTGCACAAGAGCCACCCCAAGGTGGGCATCGTGTACCAGGACGACTCCTACGGCGCGGACGGGGTGAAGGGCTTCGACGCGGCGCTCAAGGCCTACCACTTCGACAACGTCGGCTCGGCGAGCTACGCGGTGACCGACACCAACTTCACCTCCCAGGCCCTCGCGATGAAGAACGACGGCGCCCAGTACGTCGTCGTCACGGCCATCCCGACCGCCGCCGCGACGCTCATCGGGACGGCTGCGGCGATCGGCTACCACCCCCAGTGGATCCTCCAGGGTCCGGCGTGGTCCGAGTACCTCATGACGAGCACCGGCAGCCCCTCGGGGACGCCGACCCCGGTCGAGAAGGCCATGGTGGGCGCCTGGGTGCTCGGCTTCGAGGCGGCGTGGGGTGACATGAGCGTGCCCGGCATGAGCCAGTTCCTCACCATCCAGAAGAAGTACTTCCCGAGCCAGGTGCCGGACGGCTACTACATGTACGGCTACTGCATGGCGGAGGCCGAGGCCAAGGTGCTCGCGAAGGCGATCGCGGCGAAGAACCTCACCCGGGCCGGGATCCTCGACGCGAAGGAGCACCTCGGCACCGTGAGCTTCGGCGGCCTCATCCCGTCCGCGACCTACACCCCGAGCAACGGGCCGGCGACCCGGATGACCGACATCGCCGAAGTGAGCCTCACCGCGACGGGGTTCTTGAAGCTCATCCAGCCCTACTTCGAGTCGAGCGTCGCGAGGAACATGACCTTCGCGGGCTGACCACCCCTCGACCGCAGCCGAGGCGGCACTGCCGGGAGCGATCCCGGCGGTGCCGCCTCGCACGCGCCTGATCGGCGAGCGCGACGGCTAGCTTGCCGGGATGACCTTGCGCACGAGGACGCCCGTCGAGCGCACGACGCTTCCGAACGGGCTCACCGTGGTGGCGGCGCCCGATCCCTCGAGCCCGCTCGTCGGCGTCGCCGTCGTCTACGACGTCGGCTTCCGCAGCGAGCCCGAGGGCCGGACCGGCTTCGCGCACCTGTTCGAGCACATGATGTTCCAGGGCTCGGCGCACGTGGCCAAGGTGGAGCACACCCGGCTCGTCGAGTCCGCCGGAGGGGTGTTCAACGGCCACACCGTGCCCGACCTCACGGCCTACTACGAGGCGCTGCCTCGCGCCGGGCTCGACCTCGCCCTCTGGCTCGAGGCAGACCGGATGGGGTCGCTCGCGGTCACCGAGGAGAACCTGCGCAACCAGATCGCCGTCGTCGAGGAGGAGATCAAGGTCAACGTCCTCAACCAGCCCTACGGGGGCTTTCCCTGGATCGTGCTGCCGGAGCTCGCCTTCGACTCCTTCCCCAACTCCCACAACGGCTACGGCGACTTCGCCGACCTCGAGCGGGCGACGGTGGCCGACGCCGCCGAGTTCTACACGACCTACTACGCGCCCTCGAACGCCGTCCTCGTGGTGGCCGGTGACTGCGACGCCGACGAGACGGTGCGCCTCGCCGAGCGGCACTTCGGCGGGATCGCCCGACGTCCTGCCCCGGCGCACGGGCCGTGGCCCGAGCCACCCCTCTCCGAGAGCCGGCGGCGGGTCGTCACCGACCCGAGGGCACCCCAGCCGGCCTTCGCCGTCGGCTACCGGACCCCTGATCCCGTGGCGGACCTCGAGGGCTGGCTCGCCTACGCCGTGGTGGCCTCCGTCCTCGCCGACGGCGAGGCGAGCCGGCTGCGCGAGCGGCTCGTGCACCGCGAGCGGCTCGTGACGGACGTGAGCTGCAGCCTCGGCGTCTTCGGCGACGACGGGCTGTTCATGAGGGACCCGGTCCTGTTCCAGGTCGTCGTCCACCACCCTGGGCAGGTGGCGAGCTCGCGGCTGCACCAGGTCGTGACCGAGGAGATCGAGCGGCTCGGTGACGCCGGGCCGACCCCTGACGAGCTCGAGCGGGTCGCCACGAGCTACGCGGCTTCCTACTGGCACGGGGTCGACTCGGTGATGTCGAGGGCGATCTCGCTCGCGTGCCTCCAGGTGGTCCACGGCCGGGCCGAGCTCATGGGTGAGCTGCCCGCCCGGCTCGCCGCCGTGCCAGCCGAGGCCGTCCGTGCGGCGGCCGCCGACCTCGCCCTCCAGCACACCGCACGCGTCGAGATCCGGCCCGGAGGAGGACGTCGATGAGCAGGGGAGCTAGGGAAACGGACACGGCGCCCACAACCTCTGAGCGGCCGCAGATCGGACCGGTCCGGCCGGCGCGAGCGCCCCGCGTCTCCGAGGAGGCACTGGCCGGGGGCCTCCACGGCCTTGCCGTCCGCCGGGCTGCCGTCCCTCTCGTCGAGCTCCGTCTCGTCGCGCCCCTCGGGCCGGACCAGCTCGCCCGCCCCGCCCCGCCCGTCGTGCTCGGGGAGTCCATGCTGTCCGGGACCCGTGCGCACGACCGTTCCGGTCTCGCCACCGCGCTCGAGCGGATCGGGGCGTCGCTGCGAGCGAGCGTCAGCGGCGACCTGCTCGTCCTCTCCGGCTCCTGCCTCGCCCCGTCGCTCGCCTCGCTCCTCGATCTGCTCGCCGAGGTCCTCGCCGGGGCGGCCTATCCCCGCCCCGAGGTGGAGGCCGACCGCGGCCGCACGGCCGAGGAGATGGCCATCGTGCTGAGCCGGCCGGAGGTGCTCGCGGACGAGGCGTTCGCGAGGCGGCGCTTCGGGCGGCATCCGTACGCCGCCGGGCTGCCACGTCCCGGCGACCTTCTCGCCGTCGAGGCGCCGGCTCTTCGCCGGCTGCACCGGCGGCTCCTCGCCCCCTCCCGGTCGCACCTCGTGCTCGTGGGCGACCTCCAGCCGAAGAGCGCGCTCGGCCGTGCCGAGCACGCCCTCGGGCCGTGGCTCGAGACCGGGGCCGCCGAGGCGCCGGCGGCCCTCCCGCCGATCCCGCCCGCGCCGGCCGGCGGGATCGACCTCGTGGACCGCCCCGGCGCCGTGCAGAGCAACCTCCGGATCGGGGCGGCGGCGCCGGACCGAACGGCAGAGGAGTGGCCGGCGCTCTCGCTCGCGAACCAGATCTTCGGCGGCATGTTCACCTCCCGCCTCGTCACCAACCTGCGGGAGCGGAACGGCTACACCTACTCGCCCCGCAGCCGCATCGAGCACCTGCGCGCCGGCTCGGTGTCGACCATCGGTGCCGAGGTGGCCACGGAGGCGACGGCGGCCGCGCTCGTCGAGACCCGCTACGAGCTCGGCCGGATCGCCACGACCGGGGTGACCGAGGAGGAGGTCGAGTCGGCCCGGCGGTATGCCGTCGGCTCGTACCTCTACCAGACGGCGACTCAGTCGGGGCTCGCCGGCACCCTTGCCGGGCTCGCGGCGGCGGGCATCGACCCGTCCTACCTCGCCACCTACCCGGCCCGCCTTGCTCGCGTCACGGCGAGGGAGGTGGGCGAGGCGGCGCGGCGCTGGCTCGCGCCCTGTTCGATGGTGACGGTCGTGCTCGGGGACTCGGCCCGCATCGCCGGCTCTCTCCGCTCGATCGACGAGGTCTCGACCGCCTGAGCGGCCCGCGGCGACGGAGAGGCAGGGCCTCGGTGCGCCGGACCCGGCGGCGCCGGCGCTAGACCTCCGGCGGCCGAGGAGGCAGCATTGCGGCATGACACCACCGTCGCTGTCCTCCCGCATGTCCCGTCTCGGCACCGAGTCCGCCTTCGCCATCCTCGCGAAGGCGCAGGCCCTCGAGGCGGCCGGGCGCCGGGTGATCCACCTCGAGATCGGCGAGCCCGACTTCGCCACGCCCGCTCACATCGTCGAGGCCGCCGTCGCCGCCCTCCGCGAGGGCAAGACGCACTACGTCCCGGCGCCCGGCATCCTGCCTCTCAGGGAGTCGGTCGCGCGCTTCCTCTCCGAGCGCCGCGGCCTTCGCGCCTCGCCCGACCAGGTGGTGGTGACGCCCGGCGCCAAGCCGATCATGTTCTTTACGATGATGGCCCTCTGCGAGGAGGGCGACGAGGTCATCTACCCCGACCCGGGCTTCCCGATGTACGAGTCGATCGCGGCGTTCACCGGAGCGACGCCCGTCCCGCTCCCGCTGCGGGAGGAGAACGACTTCCGGCTCGACCCTGCCGAGCTCGAGCGGCTCGTCACGAGACGCACGAAGCTCCTCGTGCTGAACTCGCCGCACAACCCGTGCGGGAGCGCCCTCACGGGCGAGGACTGCGAGGCCGTTGCCGAGATCGCCACCCGCCACGACCTCACCGTGCTGAGCGACGAGGTCTACTGGGCGATCGGCTACGAGGGCGCCCACCGAAGCGTCCTCGACGTGCCCGGCATGGCGGAACGGACGATCCTGCTCGACGGGTGGTCGAAGACCTTCGCCATGACGGGGTGGCGCCTCGGCTTCGGCGTCTTCCCGCCGGCCCTCGTCGAGCCCGTCACCCGGCTCGTGGTGAACTCCGTCTCGTGCACCTCGGCCTTCAGCCAGTACGCCGCCATGGCGGCCCTCGACGGCCCCTTCGAACCCGTGGAGGAGATGGTGGCGGAGTTCCGGGCGCGGCGCGACGTGCTCGTCACGGGGCTCAACAAGATCCCGGGCATCTCCTGCACCCTGCCCCGGGGCGCCTTCTACGCCTTCCCGAACGTGGCGGAGCTCGGTCTCAGCTCCCTCGAGCTGCAGGAGCGGCTCTTGGACGCCGCGGGCGTCGCCTGCGCCCCCGGCACGGCCTTCGGGCCGCAGGGCGAGGGCTACCTCCGGTTCTCCTACGCGAACTCGATCGAGAACCTCGAGGCTGCCATCGCCGCCGTGGCCGAGCTCGTCGAGCAGCTCGGCACGGCGCCGGGAGCCTGAGCCGGACCGCCAGCGAGCGCCTCCCCGCCGCCACCGGCGCCGGTTGCGCCGCGCCGCGCTACCGTCACCCCCGGCGGCCGGCCGGCTCGCTTGCGAGCGGCGCCAGCCGCCATTGGCCGCGACGAGGAGTGATGCAGATGCAGCGACTCGGTCTCGAACGGGAGATCGTCGACACGACGCCCTACGAGCGGGCGGCGGCCCGCTTCGGCGAGCGGGGCGTCGTGCTGCCCACCTTCACCGAGATCGCCGAGCCCTGGACGGCAGCCCCGGCGGTCCGCGAGGCGCTCGCCGGGGTCGGTCCCGACGAGCCCGACCCCCGCAACCTGTTCCGGGTGCACTGGTACAACGACGCCTCGCGCCGGGGTCGGGTCGAGGTGCCCGAGCACGTCGTGCTGCCCGAGGAGCTGACGGGCACGCCCGCCCGCATCGTCGTCGCGCTCGCCGACCGCTTCCCCCTCGTCGCCTGCCACAAGGTGCTCGCGAGCTACGGCTGCCTCGCGCCCCGGGTCGTGGCGGGGCAGTTCGACCCCTCCACCCAGCGGGCGATCTGGCCGTCGACGGGCAACTACTGCCGAGGCGGCGTCGCGATCTCGAAGCTGATGGGCTGCCGCGGCGTCGCCGTGCTCCCTGCCGGCATGAGCCGCGAGCGCTTCGACTGGCTTGCCGCCTGGGCCGAGGAGCCGTCCGACATCGTGAGGACGCCCGGCACCGAGAGCAACGTGAAGGAGATCTACGACGAGTGCAACCGGCTCGCCGCCGACCCTGCGAACGTCGTGTTCAACCAGTTCGCCGAGCTCGGCAACCACGTGATCCACTACCTCGCGACGGGCAAGGCGATCGAGCGGATCGTCGACTCGCTCGCCGGCGAGCCGGCCGGCCCCGCCGTCGGGCGCCTTGCCGCCTTCGTCTCCGCGACCGGGTCGGCCGGCACGATCGCGGCGGGCGACTACCTGAAGGAGCGGTTCGGCTCCGACATCGTCGCCGTCGAGGCGCTCGAGTGCCCGACGATGCTCTACAACGGCTTCGGCGAGCACAACATCCAGGGCATCGGCGACAAGCACATCCCGCTCATCCACAACGTGATGAACACCGACGTCGTCATCGCCGTCTCGGACCGCGCGACCGACCAGCTGAACGTGCTGTTCAACACCGCGGCGGGGCGGGCCTACCTCTCCGAGCGGCGCCACGTCCCCGGCGAGGTTCTCGCAGCCCTCGGCTCCTTTGGTCTCTCGAGCATCTGCAACGTGGTCGCGGCCATCAAGTACGCCCGCCACTTCCGCCTCGGTCCCGACGACGTCGTCGCCACGGTGGCGACCGACGGGGCGGCGATGTACACGAGCGAGCTCGAGCGCACCGTGCGGGCGCGAGGTGGCGGCGTCGACGAGCTCGCCGCCGCCGAGATCTTCGGCGAGCACCTCGGCGCCGTCACCGACGACCACCTGCGCGAGCTCGACCTCGAGGAGCGCACCCGGATCTTCAACCTCGGCTACTACACCTGGGTGGAGCAGCAGGGGGTCGGCGTCGAGGAGTTCGAGTCCCGGAGGGACCAGTCGTTCTGGACCAGGACGCGCTCGATCGTGGGCGAGTGGGACGAGATGATCCGGGAGTTCAACGCCCGCAGTGGCGCCGGCCGGGACGGGTGAGCGCGCACCGGAGACCGGGGGCGCAGGGCCGGGGGATGGCGAGCCGCCTCGTCTGCCGGGGGTGCGGGCACGTGGCAGCCGACCGTGATCCCTACCCCTTCACCTGCCCGCGCGCTGGCGACGGCGGGGATCACGTCCTTCGCCGCGTGCTCGACTACGCCGAGGTGGAGTTCCCTCCGGCCGGGGCGGACGAGGAGCCGGACCCCTACCTGCGCTACGGCGACCTGTTCCGCGCCTGCCACCTCGCCCGGGAGGGCGGCATCGGCGAGGTCGGCTACCGCGACATCGTGCGCCGCCTCGGCGATCAGGTGCTCGAGGTCGACGGGAGGCGGTTCGAGGAGACACCTTTCCTTTCGCACACCGATCTCGGCTCGGCGGCCGGGCTGGCCGGGGGCCTGCTCGTGAAGGACGAGACGGGCAACGTCGCCGGCTCCCACAAGGCCCGCCACCTGTTCGGGGTGCTCTGCCATCTCGAGGTGGCCGAGGCCCTCGGCCTCGCCGACCCGGACGACCGCCCTCCCCTCGCCATCGCGAGCTGCGGGAACGCCGCGCTCGCGGCGGCGGTCCTCGCCGCGGCCGCCGGCCGCCGTCTCGCCGTGTTCGTGCCGGCCGGCGCCGACGAGGTCGTCGTGGACCGGCTGAGGGAGCTCGGGGCCGAGCTGCACGTCTGCGCCCGCAGCGCGGGCGAGGCCGGCGACCCGACCTACCGGGCGTTGGCGGAGGCGCTCGCCGCCGGGGCACTTCCTTTCACCTGCCAGGGCAACCTGAACGGGCTCGCCGTCGAGGGAGGCGAGACGCTTGGCTACGAGATGGTCTCGGCGCTCGCGCGAGAAGGGCTCGTGCTCGACCACCTCGTCGTGCAGGTGGGGGGCGGGGCGCTCGCAAGCTCGCTCGCCGCCGCCTTCGAAGAGGCGAAGGCGCTCGGCGTCGTCGAGCGGCTGCCTCGCCTCCACACCGTGCAGACCGAGTCCGCCTGGCCGCTCAAGCGCGCGTTCGACCGGGTCGTCGAGCTCGCCGAGGCCCGCGGGGGCCCGAGCGCCGTGGCGTCGGTCCTGAGCGAGGCGCCACGGCGCCGCTCGGAGCTCATGTGGCCCTGGGAGACGACGCCTCGCAGCATCGCCCAGGGGATCCTCGACGACGAGACCTACGACTGGCTCGCCGTGGTCGAGGCCATGTTCGCGTCCAAGGGCCGACCCGTCGTCGTCGGCGAGGAGGAGCTCGAGAGGGCCAACGCGCTTGCAGCCGAGACGACGGGGATCCCCGTCGACGCGACCGGCTCGGCGGGGCTCGCCGGCCTTTTGCGCCTGCGGCGCGAGGGCGTGGTCGCGCCCGGCGACCTCGCCGCCGTGGTGTTCACCGGCGCGCGGCGCGACCGGGATCTCGAGGGAGGTGGGCAGCGATGCTCGTGACGGGCGGCATGGTCGTCGACGCGGCCGGCACGCGCCTCGCCGACGTCCGCCTTGCGGACGGACAGGTCGTCGAGGTCGGCAGGGAGGGAGAGCACCTCGACCCCGCACCGGGGGAGGAGGTCCACGACGCCTCGGGCAAGCTCGTCATCCCCGGCGGGGTCGATGCCCACACGCACCTCGAGATGCAGGTCGGACAGATCCGTGTCTCCGACGACTGGTCCACCGGGACCCGGGCCGCCGCGATCGGAGGGACGACCACGGTCGTCGACTACGTCCCCGTCCAGCGGGGGGAGGACCCGATCGCCGCCGCCCGCCGGTGGCGCGCCGTGGCCGGGGCCGCCGCCGTCGACTTCGGCCTCCACCTCACCTTCCCCGAGCCGGTCGACGACGCCGTCGTGGCGGGAGCGGTGGGGGAGGGCATCACCTCGTTCAAGGTCTACATGGCCTACCCGGAGCGGCTTGCGGTGGACGACGGCACCGTCCTCCGGCTCATGAGGGCCGCGGCGGCGAACGGGCTCGTCGTGAACCTCCATTGCGAGAACGGCGGGGCGATCGAGGAGCTGCGGCGGGAGGCGCTCGCGGCCGGCGCGACGGACCTCGGCGCCCATGCGCGAACTCGGCCGGCCGTGCTCGAGGCGGAGGCCGTGACGAGGGCGGCGGCCCTCGCCGAGGTCGCCGGGGCGTCGATCTTCGTCGTGCACCTCTCCTCGGCCGCCGCCCTCACGGCGGTGCGGGCGGCCCGGGCCCGCGGCGTCGACGTGATGGCCGAGACCTGCCCCCAGTACCTCTACCTCGACGACTCCCGCCTCGGCCCAGGCTCGCCTGACGCCGCCGACTACGTCTGCTCCCCTCCGCTTCGCACCCCCGCCGACCGGGAGGCTCTCTTCGAGGCACTCGCCGGCGGGGAGATCGACACGATCGGGACTGACCACTGCCCGTTCTGGTCGGCCGACCGGCGGGCGGGGGTGAACCGCCGGCCGGAGGGCTGCCGCGACTTCACCGAGGTGCCGGGCGGGCTGCCAGGGGTGGAGACCCGCCTCGCCCTCGTCTACCAGGCGGTGCTCGATGGGCGGCTCTCGCTCGAGCAGTGGGTCCGGACCTGCTGCGAGGCGCCGGCGCGCATCTTCGGAATGTGGCCGCGAAAGGGAGCGCTCGGCGTCGGCGCCGACGCGGACCTCGTCGTGTGGGACCCGGAACGGGTGCAGTCGCTCGCCGCCTCGGAGCTCCACATGGCGACCGACCACTCGCCCTACCACGACATGACCGTGCGAGGCTGGCCGGAGCTCGTCGTGGGCCGGGGCCGAGTGGTCGCCCGCGACGGCGCGTTCTGCGGCGAGGAGGGCGCCGGCCGCTACCTCGCGAGGGAGCTGCCGAGGCGGTAGCCGGAGCTTCCGATCATGCGCCCTCGCCGCTCTACGGGCCGGTCCGGAGCTCCCCGGCTTCGGCCGGCGGGCCGGCGGGCTCACCGGCGCCGGGCACGAGGTGGCCGCCTGCGACCACCGCCCGCCCCCCGACGACGACGGTGCGGATCCCGACCGGTAGCCGGAACGGGTGCTCGAAGGTCGCCTTGTCGGCGATCTCCGCCGGGTCGAACAGGACGAGGTCGGCCGCCAAACCGGGCCGGATCTCGCCGATCCGACCGCCGAGGCCGACGACGGCGGCGGCCTGGGAGGTCATCTTCCGGACTGCCTCGACGAGATCGAGCGTGCCGAGCTCGCGGACGAAGCGGCCGAGCACCCTCGGGAAGGTGCCGTGGAGGCGGGGGTGTGGGTGGCCGCCGTGGTCGACGACGGCGTCGGTCCCGACCGAGGTGTAGGGCTGGGCGAGGAAGCGGGCGATGTTCTCCTCGACGTTGTTGAACGAGACGAGGGACATCGAGAGCCGCTCGCTCACGAGGAGGTCGAACACGACGTCGAACCCCTCCTGCGACTCCGTGTCGCTCACCCCCGAGGCCCGGATGACGTCGGCGAAGGAGCGGCCCACGAGCTCGCGGCGGCGGCAGCGGGCCACCCTCAGCCCCTCCCAGCCCGACGAGAACCGCCACCAGTTGTCCCACGTCGTCGTGTCCCCCATGAGCTGGGCGCGAAGCCTCGCCCGCACGGCGGGGTCGCCGAGGCGGGCGAGGGCGGCGTGCTGCCCCCCCTCCTGCACCCACGGCGGGAGGAGGACGATCGCCGAGGTGGAGCCGGCGACGTAGGGATGGACGTCGGCCGAGACCCTGACGCCGGAGCGCCGGGCGGCGTCGATCTGGTCGAGGACGGTGGCGGCCTTCGGCCAGTTGTCCCGCCCC
>DATGKK010000056.1:0-2241 GCA_035294725.1 Acidimicrobiales bacterium
CCAGCACTCCGAGGAGTCGCACAAGTTCAAGACGGCCTACGACCGCTACTTCCCTGTCGATGACCTCATGAAGCTGGCTAAGCTAGCGGCCACGAAGTTTACGGACGACATGCAGATCCTGGCAGATTCGGAGGGCTCTGACCGGACTTCCGGAGATGGTAGGCAGCCGTAGATCCTAGAAAGCGGTTCTGACCAGGGAAAAGAGACGCGAGCCACCGAGGCGGTCGTGTTACTACGCGATGCCGTGAGCTGGGACTACGCGACGGGCTCAGGCAGCGTGAAGTCGTAGAAGCGAGCCGGTTCGGCGACCTCGAGGGCCTGGAAGATCTCCCGCTGGCGAGCCGTCGTCGCGCTGCGCTGGGCGACGCGGCCGTCGTTGGTCTCGAGCGTGACGAGGTGCATGCGCTCCAGTTCGTTGCGCACGTTTCGCCACGTGTCGCCGATCGTGTGCTCGACGGTCCGGATGAGCAGGAGGGCGAGCCAGCAGAGCTGGACGTGCGCGCGGATGCGATCCTCGCGGTAGTGGAAGACCGGGCGGAGCTTGAGCGTTCCCTTCAAGTCGCGCCATCCGGCCTCGACCTCGTAGAGCTGCTTGTAGGCGAGGGCGAGATCGGTGGGCGTGAGGGTGTCGTCGTCGGTGCGGAGCAAGAACTTGCCGTCGAAGCGCTCCTCGTTCGCGATCGCGCCCTTGTCGACGCGCAGCTTCCCCTCCGCGGTGCGGCGGACGAGGCGATAGAGGGCAGGCGTCTGGCGCAGTTCGCCGACGAGCTCGTCGCGGCGACGAGCGGTCCACTCGTCGGTGCCGGCGATCCTCTGCTCGAGGTAGGAGACGAGGTTCTCGCGCACCTTGCGGTCGCGCGCCGCGACCTCGGGGTTGTGGCAGACGACAAAGCGCTCGGTGCGTGCGCCGTCACCGAGGCGGACCTCCTTCACCTCCAGGTTCCCGGCCGCCTTGTGGTAGCGGCCGGCGCGTGCGAGTGCGGCCTTCGCGTCCTTCGACCCGCCACGGACGCGCTCTGCGACGATGTAGTGGCCACCGCCGTGTTGGAGGTAGGCCCGGTTGTCGGCGGAGTTGAAGCCGCAGTCCGCGACCCATACGACGCGATGCAGCATCCAGCCCGACAGGTCGTCCTTGATCGTCTTCAGGATCGCCTGGTCCGAGGTGGTGCCGGGGAAGGTCCAGCAGCGGATCGGGATGCCCTCTGCCGTCACGGCCATGCCGAGCACGACCTGGGGAAGATCGGGACGGTGGTCCTTCGAGTGCTTGTTGAACCGGCGCGTCGCACGCTCCTCTGGGCCGATCCCCGCCGCCACCTGCCCGCGTGCCTCCGCCTCGCCGGTGGCGGTGTCGAGCTCGACGAGGGGATCGGGCACGTCGGTCTCGAAGTAGGTGGAGGAGGTGTCGACGAAGATCACGTCGCAAGACAGGTTGAGCAGGTTCGCCGTGGCATCGAAGATGCCCCTTGCGACCTCGCCGAGGGCGTCCAGCAAGAAGTCCATCGCGGCGTAGGCCGCGTCGTCGTCGAAGGACGGACAGCCAACGAGGGCGACGCGCTCTCGGGCCCAGCGAACCGCCGCCAGCTTGGAGGTGGGCTCGAGGCAGCGGTTGGCGACGAGGGCGAACAGCACCTGCTCGGCGAGATCGGCCTCGAGGCGCCGCTTCTCGCCGGCACGGATGAGCGCCTCGGCGATGCCGAGTCGCTCCCACAGCACCCGCAGCACGTACGCGCCGCCGAAACGACGGGAGTCGACGATCTCGACGTCGCTTCCTGAGGCGGCGGCGACCGCCTCGGCCGGCTCCAAGAAGCGCGAGATCGAGCTGACGAGCCGGGCGAGCGCCTCGCGGTCGACCTGGTCGGCGCGGCCGAAGCTGTGGATCACCTTCGCGACCGGTGAACCGGTCACCGGGTGGCGCTCGTTGTGGGCGAGCTGGAGGTAGCTGACCGTCGAGCCGTCCTTGTTGCGGCGCTTCGTCTCCCGCAGGTACACGCCTACGAAATTACACCAATGTGCTGCTCACGTCCAGTACTCGTGTGCCTACAGCTGGGCGACGATTCGGGGCCTTCACCGCGCGATGAGCAGGGAAGCCGGGTTTCGCGAGCCTCGAAAATGCCTACGAGCTCCGGAAGTCCGGCCTGGCTGCGGACGAAGATGTGGCGTGCGTCGAGGTAGCCGGGGTCCTCGACGGCCACCTTGGTCCCCGGGGCGAGGAGCGCACGGGCGAGGAAGGAGAGCCCCTGC
>DATGKK010000057.1:0-2879 GCA_035294725.1 Acidimicrobiales bacterium
CAGCTCGTCAATCTGTGCGCGGATGCGCTCGGTGGGTGATACTCGTGCAGTCACGGGTGTAGGTCCTCCTTCGTTGAGCTGGAACTTCTCGAAGGAACCTACGCCCGTTGACTTTTACACCAGGGGATGGACGCCACCGAGCTGGAAGGGCCGCCGGAACTCCCGTTGGCTGCGCGCCGGATTGCGACGCCATCGAGACCGGTGTCCTGCCTCGGGGCAGACACAGGCGCGGGGCCTCGGGGTGATCCGGCGGGACGGATTCGTGGCGGCACGGCTCCACCTCGGGCCGATCACCCGAGACGGCTCTCGGCACGTTCCGATGCTCCGGGCCGAACCGATGGCATTGGGCTCTCGCATCGGACCCCGTCGATCCTCCGGTAGCCTCGCGCCGCTGGCCAAAGGAGGACATCGGCACCATGACGAGCACATCGATCGACGTCAATGCGCAGGGGAGCCTCGTCGACGCGTCAGCGGACGTGTTCAAGCAGTTGCTGAAGGAGCGCATCGTGTTCCTCGGCACCCAGGTGGACCAGACGTCGGCCAACCTCATCTGCGCCCAGCTGCTCCTGCTCGAGGCGGAGGATCCCGACCGCGACATCTACCTGTACATCAACTCGCCGGGTGGCTCGGTCACCGACGGGCTCGCCATCTACGACACGATGCAGTACGTCCGCTGCGACGTCTCGACCATCTGCCTCGGTCTCGCCGCCTCCATGGGGCAGTTCCTCCTCTGCGCCGGCAGCCGTGGCAAGCGCTTTGCCTTGCCCCACAGCCGGATCCTCATGCATCAGCCCTCCGGCCAGATGCAGGGTCAGGCGGCCGACATCGCCATCCAGGCCGAGCAGATCATCTACCTGAAGCGGATGATGGCCGAGCGAATCTCCTTCCACACCGGCCAGCCAGTCGAGCGGATCGAGGCGGACTCCGACCGCGATCGCTGGTTCACCGCCGAGGAGGCGAAGGAGTACGGGTTCATCGACCGCGTCATCGACCGCTCGTCGTTGAAGGCCGTTTCCTGACCCACTCGGTCGTCGTCGTCTCGTACCGCCCCACCGATCGGCTGGCGCGGTGCTTGGACTCGGTCACCGCCCAGGCGGGGCCTGGCGTGGGCGAGATCGACCTCATCGTCGTCGACAACGGCTCACCAGGTGAGGCGGCGAGCCGGATCGCCGCCCGTCACGGAGCGCGCAGCATCCGGCTGCCCGAGAACCGGGGCTTTGCGGCGGGCGCGAACGTGGGCGCCGCCCATGCCGCCGGCGAGGTGGTCGCCTTCCTCAACGACGATGCCCAAGCCGGTGACGGCTGGCTCGCCTCGGCCTCGGCCGCGCTCGAGGACCCGACCGTTGCCGCCGTCGGTCCGAAGATCGTGCTGAGCGGGCGGTACCTCGAGATCTGCCTCGACGACGACACCTGGTTCGCGCCGGGAGACCCCCGCCCGCTCGGGCGCCAGCTCGTGTCGGCGACGCTCGGGGGACGGGACGTCCTGCCGTACCTCGTGGGCGCCGGCATCCACCGCCTCGAGACGGATCCCATGGTCGCCTCGGCCCATCCCGGGCACGTGCGGGGCGGGATGAACGGCGGGGGAACCAAGCACCGCTGGCGGTGGACGGCCGGTCGCGACATCCCGTTCTTCGTGCCGCTCCCCCCCGGCACCGACCAGGTGGAGCTGGTGCTGAACGGCGAGGTGGTGCGGCCCTCGAGAGTTGTCGACCTGCTCAACAGCGTCGGGACCTATCTCCGCGAGGACGGTTACGTCGGCGACGTCGGGGCCGACGTGCCCGACGACGAGGAGTTCGACACCTGGGAGGAGCGTTTCGGCGTCACCGGAGCCGCGCTCGTCACGACCCGCGAGGTGCTGTCCAAGGTCGGCCCCTTCGAGTCGAGGTTCTTCGCCTACTACGAGGACGCCGACTGGTGCTGGCGCGCCCACCTCCAGGGCTACCGGCTCCTGTTTGATCCCTCCGTGACGGTGCGCCACGAGCGCGGTGCCACGAGCGGGGGGGTCCTGTCGCGGCGGGTGCGCTTCCTGCTCGAGCGCAACCGGCTGCTGACGCTCCTTCGCAACGGGCCGCTCGAGCTTGCCGCAAGGGAAGCGTGGAAGAAGGGTCGCGGTGGGGGTGACGACGGCGTGGCGGAGATCGTGTGGCGGGTGCTCCCGAGAGCGCTGGCCGAGCGAGCGCTCCTCCAACGGTCCTGGGTGTTGAGCCCCCGTGAGGTGGCGGAGCGGTGGGCGGGCGTGGACGTGCCGGCTGCGGTCTGACCTCCGCGTCCTGCTCCCGAGGCGGTTCTCCGGCGCAGGCGACGGTTACGGCGTGGCGATCCCGATCACCGGGTCGGTGCTCACGGGCGAGGCGAGCGAGCCCGAGTAGGGGATGTTGCCGTGCCGGAAGACCCGTCCGGAAGCTGAGACGAGGTAGTACCCGTCACCTTGCGCTGGTGCGGCGATCCCCGTGATGTCCTGGCCCGGATCGCTCCCGAGCGAGCGGGCGGCTCCGAAGCCGAAGACGTACCCGCTCTCGGTGGCGAGCCAGTAGCCGGCGCCGTCGTGGAGGGCGGCGATGCCGACAATGGGTGCCGCGTGGCCGCTCGTCTTCGAGCCGTAGAAGGGCGCGTCGAAGTTGTAGACGCTGCCGCGGTCGGTCGCGATCCAGTAGCCGCCCGTCTTGTCGTCGACGACGATCCCGACCGGGATGCCGTTCACGTGGTAGGGACCCCGAGAGCCGTGGTAGCTGGCGTCGCCGAACGCGTAGACCGAGCCGTCCCCGGCGAGCAGAAGGTATCCCTTCCCGTCGCGTGAGGAGGCGATGCCGACGACCGGCGCGCCTGGCGCCGATGGTCCGCCCCGCCAGCGGTCGCCTCGCAGGCTGCCGTAGTAGCGG
>DATGKK010000058.1:0-5014 GCA_035294725.1 Acidimicrobiales bacterium
CCCCGCCGACATGTCCTTCCTGGATCTCGAGGACTCCGTCGCGCCGCTCGAGAAGGTCGAGGCGAGGGGCAAGGTCGTGAGGGCGATCCGAGAGCTCCCATGGGACGACAGGGTGTTGTGTGTCAGGGTGAACGCCTGGGACACGCAGTGGACCTACGGCGACGTGATCGAGGTCGTCTCCGGCGCAGGAGAGCGCCTCGACGAGGTGATGCTGCCGAAGGTGCAGACAGCCGCGGAGGTCGTCGCGCTCGATCTGCTCCTCACCCAGGTCGAGAAGAACGTCGGCCTGCCAGAGGGTCACGTCGGGATCGAGGCCCAGATCGAGACGACGCGGGGCCTCATCAACGTCGAGGAGATCTGTGCCGCTTCGGCGAGGCTCGAGACCATCATCTTCGGCCCGGCGGACTTCGCCGCCTCGATGGAGATGCCGGTCCTCACCGGCGGCGTCCAGATCCCGGAGTACCCGGGCGACCACTTCCACTACGTCTTCTCGAAGATCTTGATGGCCGGGCGGGCACACGGCCTCCAGGTGATCGACGGCCCCTTCCTCAAGGTCCGTGAGCTCGACGCCTTCCGCGACTTCTGCCAGCGCACGAGGGTGCTCGGCTACGACGGCAAGTGGGCGCTCCACCCCGACCAGGTGACGGTCCTCAACGAGATCTACTCGCCAACCCAAGAGCAGTTCGACCACGCATGGGCGATCCTCGACGCCTACAGGGAGGCGACCGAGACCGAGCGCAAGGGCGCCGTCATGTTCGGCGACGAGATGATCGACGAGGCGAGCCGCAAGATGGCGATCAAGTTCGTCTCCCGGGGCGAGCGAGCCGGGCTGAAGCGCTCACCGGCGTGAGGGCGGTGCCGCCGGTCGCGTGCCCGCCCCGGCATCGCAGGCGCGACACAGATCGGAGGACAGGCAGATGGGGATGATCACCGTGGTTGCGAGCCGGAGGATCGACGCCGCCCCGGAGAGGGTCTACCGGTGCCTCGCCGACATGGACGAGCACGCAAAGATCCTTCCTCCCGCCTTCAGCGGGTTCACCGTGGTCGAGGGCGGGGTCGGAGCCGGCACGGTGACGACGTTCACCGTCAGCGCAGGGGCCCGGCAGCGCGCCTACCGCATGACGGTCGCCGAGCCGGAGCCCGGCCGCGTGCTCACCGAGACGGACGCCAACTCCTCCCTCGTCACGACGTTCACGGTCGAGCCCTCGGGCTCGGGCTCGCAGGTGGAGATCACCACGACCTGGCAGGGCGCCGGCGGAATCGGCGGCATCTTCGAGCGGCTCTTCGCACCACGGGTCATGAAGGGCGTCTACGAGGACGAGCTCGGCCGCCTGGACGCGCACCTCCGCTCGTCGCCGGCCTGACGCCTCCTGGCCGCGCCACTCCGGTGGAGACCGCTTGACACGCCCCTGCCCGGAGCAAATACTTAGCCGTATGGCTAATGAAACAGTGATCTGCACCTACCGGGTGCGGGCCGACCGGGAGGGGGCGTTCGTCGCCCTTCTCGCTCGGCACTTTGACACCCTGGCCGAGCTCGAGCTCGTCACCGAGGAGCACTCGACCGTCTACCGGAGCCTCGACGAGCCGCCCACCTACGTGGAGATCTTCACCTGGGTCGAGGGAGGCTTCGACCGGGCGCACGAGCACCCCGACGTGCTCTCGATCTGGGAGCAGATGGACCCCCTCCTCGAGGAGCGGGACGGGATGGAGAAATGGGAGTTCCCCCACTTCCGCCCGGTGGTGCTCGGGGCGTGAAGCTCCCGAGGGGCCTCGCCGAGCTCGAGGCCCTCGAGGAGGTCTTCGGAGCTCTCGCCCACCAGTCCCGCCGCACGATCCTGCTCGTCGTGCATGCCCGGGGCGGTGAGATGACGAGCGGGGAGATCGCTTCACGGTTCGACTGCTCGTGGCCGACGACGACGAGGCATCTGCGCGTGCTCGAACGTGCGGGGCTGCTCCGGGTGGAGCTGCGCGGGCGCGAGCGGGTCTACCGGCTCGACCTTGATCGGCTGCGGTCAGTCGCCGGCTCCTGGCTTGCCCGCTTCGAGCAACCTCCTGCTCGAGCGCCATTGCCGGCGCCGGTGAGGCCTCGGTGAGCGGTGGTCGGCATGAGAACGCGGCCGGCGGGGTAGTGACGGGTGACAGACAGCTGCCCGCGTGATGGGCCAGATGCCGAGGGAGGCACAACACCATGGCTGGTATCGGACTCGGACTTGTCGCCGTGGCCGCAGGCGCCATCCTCAGGTTCGCGGTGTACGCGCCGAACGACCATGCGAACTGGGGAACGATCGGAGTGATTCTCATGATCGTGGGCGCCGTTGCCTTCGTCGTCGGCGCCATCTTCGAGGCGCCGAGGCGCTACCGGCGCGAGGACACCTACGTCCAGCGACCGGACGGGTCGGCCGAGCGCATCGTGCGGGACCAGACGACGATCTGATCTGCTCAGGTCATCCCGTGCGAGAAGGGTCCTGCCGCCTCGGCAGGACCCTTCTCGCGGGTGCTCTACTCCGCTGCCTGCTCCACGAGCCGCCGGGCGATGACCCTCAGGCACAGCGTCTCGTCGGCACCCTCGAAGATCGAGAGGACCCTCGAGTCGACGAACAGGCGGCTCACGGGAAACTCCTCGGCGTAGCCCATGCCGCCGTGGATCTGCATGGCCTCGCGAGAGACCCATTCGGCCGCCCGGCAGACGTACGCCTTCACCATCGAGGCTTCCATCGAGCCCTCACCCCGGGCCATCATCGAGGCGACCTCGTAGGAGAACTGGCGGCTCGCCTGGATCATCGCCGCCATCCTCCCGAGCTTGGCGCGGGTGAGCTGGTAGTCGATGATCGGGTGGCCGAACACCCTTCTCGCCCGTGCGTAGGCGAGAGCTGCTTCGTAGGCGGCCTGCATCACCCCGATCGCACGTGCGGCAGTCTGGAGGCGGCCGTTCTCGAAACCGGCCATCTGCAGGTAGAAGCCCTTGCCCTTTCCGCCCTCGCCCCCGATGAGGTTCTCCTCGGCGACCCACCAGTTGTCGAAGGCGAGCTCGTAGGAGTGCATGCCGCGGTAGCCGATCGTGTCGATCGGGCGTCCCTCCAGCCGGCCTTCGGCGAGGCCGACCGGGCGGCCGGGCTCAGAGTCGTCCTGGACGAGCACGAAGCCCCGCGAGTCCGCCCGCGCCTTCGGGACGACGAACAGTGAGAGACCCCGGTGGCCCTTCGAGCGGTCGGGGTCGGTGCGAGCCAGCAGCATGAGGATGTCGGCCCGGGCGGCGAACGTGCACCAGGTCTTGACACCGTTCACGACGTAGCCGCCTCCCGGCACCGGTGTGGCGGCGACGGTGAGGTTGGCGACGTCGGAGCCGAAGTCGGGTTCGGTCACGGCGACTGCCACCATCAGCTCTGCCGTCGCGATCTTCGGGAGGAGGCGCCGCTTTTGCTCCTCGGTCCCTCCGTTCACGATGGCTCGCGTGAGGATCTCGGGACGGGTGATGAGGGCGCCACCGGCACCGAGCGAGCCCCGGGAGAGCTCCTCGGTCGCGATCACCATGCCGAGATAGTCGTGCTCGCCACCACTCGCAAAGCCGCCGTAGGCCTCGGGGACCGAGAGACCGAACCCGCCCATCTCGGCCAGCCCGGCGACGATGTCCTCGGGGATGTCGGCGTTCTCGCGATGGATGCGCTCGGCGCGCGGTGCGATCTGCTCCTCGGCGAAGCGGCGGAAGGTCTCCCGGACGAGCTCGAAGTCCGGGTCGAGGTGGAGCGGGCCGGGGCTCTCGGCCACCGCTGCGAGGGCGCCGGCCGACCGGGCCGCGGCGAGGAAGCCCGCGGCCTCGCCGTGCCAGCCGGGCTCGGTGCCCCACTCCGCCTCGCGCCCTGCCGTGCGGGCCACGAGGTCGGCGACGGCGTCGGCGACGAAGACCGTGGCGAGCCTCGCCTCCACCTCGCCCCCTGCCCCGTAGCGCAGCGCCGCCCTCGCCGTCTCGACACCTGCGGTGGCGTGAGCAAGGTCATAGGCGAGCACCTGGTGCTCGTCGAGTCGCCGGCCCCCGTCGCTCGCGATGGCGAGCTGGCGCGCCGCCCGGGTGACCACGTCGGACGCAAGGTCGAGCGCCGCCTTCGCACCCCCGAGATCGGCGAGGCTGGCCGCGGGCGCGTCCGTGCCCGCTCCGGCTGCAGGGTTCACGGCCATGGCACAGAGTACCGACCGGCACTTTCCCGACGCCGGTCCGCCCGCGAGCCGCCTGCTCGGAGGGGCACGGCGGGCGGAGGGGACCCGAGGAGCGGTGGCCTCGGTGCCGGCTGGCGTGCCGGGGCCGTGTGACGGTTATCTTCTCGGCGTGCGCGTGACGATGCTGCTCTGCGACGCCGCCCAGGTCGCTGACGGGAAGCTCTACATCCTCGGGGGCGGCTGGAGCCTCGTCGGACCCGACCCGATGCCATCGGCGGTGGCCCTCAAGATCGACGTCGACTGGACCGAGGCCGGCTCACCGCATCACTGGGAGCTCTACCTCGTCGACGAGGACGGCCAGTCGGTGCTCGTCGACACGCCCGAGGGCCCCCGCCCGCTCGAGGTGCGGGGCGACTTCGAGGTCGGCCGGCCGGGGACCGTACCCGAGGGCAGTCCCATCGACGTCGCTCTCGCGGTCAACTTCGGCCCGCTCCCACTCCCGGCGGGACGCCGCTTCACCTGGCGGCTCACGATCGACGGCGAGTCGGCACCGGATTGGATGCTCTCGTTCTCGACCCGCGAGCCGCGCGACCTGCTCGACGCCGGGCAGGGAGAGGAGGAGTGATGGCCGTCCACGACCGCCCTTTCGGGCGGGCCCTCGAGGACTTCGTCCCCGGCGACGTCTACCGGCACTGGCCCGGCAAGACGGTGACCGAGTACGACGACCACCTCTTTTGCATGATCACGATGAACCATCACCCCCTCCACACCGACGGGTTCTACGCCGAGCACGACACGCCGCAGGGGCGCAACGTGGTGGTGGGCAACCTCGTCTACTCGCTCGTGCTCGGCATGAGCGTTC
>DATGKK010000059.1:0-7160 GCA_035294725.1 Acidimicrobiales bacterium
GCGCAAGACCTGGCCGGCCCGGCTCCACCACTTTTGGAAGCCAGGTGATGACCCGCCGCGTGGCGGCGTAGTGGGCGAGCGTCGGCTCAGGCGGGAGGTCGATGCCGAGAGCCTCGCCGAGCGTGTTGCTCCTCACCTCCACCTCGGCCTCGACGGGCTGCCAATCGGCGTGCACCTCGTCGAGCTCGCAGACCCGTCCCGCGAGGTTGACGACGAAGGCGGAGTACTGGCTGAGCAAGGGGAGGATCGGCGAGTGGGGATCCCTCCCGGCGAGCTCGGGCCTGGCCTCGTAGGTGAGATCGAGGGACGCCATGGGCCCGCCCTCGTTCGGGCGGGGACCGGAGGTGACGTGGTGGCGCGGTGGCGAGCCCGTCTCGTGGGCGATGACGAGCCCGCTGTAGAGGTACGGGAGCCCCATTCCCCAGCGCGTGCCGAGGGAGAACAGGCGCCGGTGCGACTCGATGCTGAGGAAGAAGACGCCCCTTCTCCCTTCGTAGGAGACGTAGGCCATGAGGTCCACCTCGGGGAAGCTGCGCCACCACGAGGGGAGCCTTAAGTTGCGGAGCCGAGCCTTTCTTACCTCGAGGGCGGCGACGCCGATGTACACGGTGCCGCCGTAGAGCTCGAGGTCGAGCTGGGACGGGACGACGGCCCGCACCTGGTCGGGATCGGCCTCGTAGTGCATGAAGAAGACGTGGCGCTCCTCCTGGGCGGCCTGCCACGGGCGGTTCGGCGCCCACTCCCGATACGCGGAGCTGGCGACGAGCTCGTCGACCCACCCGGTCATCGGGATCGGGGGGTCCGCCGCCGCCCGCCCGAGAGCCAGCTCGAGGCGCGCGTCACCACCCTCGCCAACCAGACGAGCGGAGCCGGGAAGCCGGGCGACCACGGCTTTCCTCTCGAGAAGCGCAAGGAGTCGATCCAGCGCAACGGCGCCAGCAGCTCCGGTTCGTGGAGGTCCCAGAGCCGGCAGAGCGGAGCATCGAGCCGAAAATCGGCGACTAGGGCGTTCACGGCTCGCCGCGCAGCCTCGTTCGCCCCCTCCATCGTCGCGAGGTCGGTGTTGTTGCGGACGAAGTCGCCGGCGAGGTAGAGGCTCGGGATCTCCGTGTAGGCGTTCGGCCGGATCCACCACGAACCGAGCTCGTTCACGAGCAGTGGCTCGTAGTTGCGCTCGGGAGGTCCGCCGTCGGGGAAGAAGATGATGTCCGGGTCGATGAAAAAGCCGGCGATGTTCTCCGGAGAGAGGTCGACGCCGGGAGTCTCGCCGAGGCAGCGACGAAGCTGTTCCAGCACTTCTTCGCAGATCTCCTCCCGCGAGCACTCCTTGGCCGTCTTGCCGTTGAAGCCCTTCGACTCCCAGTCGGAGATGTCGACCGAGAGGACGCCTTCCACCTCGCCGCCGCTCCTCTCCGCGAGGTTCAGGTGAGGCCAGAACTGCTGTTGCGAGACCGACGTGAGCCCCCACGGCGCTCCGACGTAGATCGAGTGGCCGGCGACGATCCTCGTGTCCTTCCTCAGGTAGATCTGGATCCCGGCCATCCACCTCACGTGGGAGGCAAGCGAGCGCGCGAGCCCAAGAGTCGGCGCCACCCGCGCGAGGTCGTCGGTCACGAGGGAGGCGAGCACCTCGACGGGCATCGCGGCGACGTACGCGTCGGCGACGACCGTCTCGCGCTGGCCTCCGGGGCCCTCGATCTCGACGCCGGCGATCGAGTGGCGGTCAGACGACGCCTTCTCGATGAGGAGGCTGCGCACGGTGTGCCCGTAATGGATGTTGAAGCGGCCGCTCGACTCGAGGTAGCGCAGCCACGGGTCGATCCAGACGTCGCTCGTCGGCCCGTCGAGGAGCCGGTCGCTCGGGTAGCCCGGCCGCCACGAGGTGACGAAGAGCTGCACCGTGATGTCGCCCACGGTGCGAGCGCTCGCTCGCTCGCCCGAGGCTGCCACGAGGGTGCGGGTGATCCCTCCTGCGAACCAGGTGTTGTAGGCCTCGTTCTGCTCGCGGGCCTCGAGGAAGGTGCTCCAGGACTGGTTCTCGTACTCGGCGAAGCGGCGAGCGCTGCAGCTCGTCATCGCCTGCCAGAGCTTCCTGCCGAACAGGTGGAGCTCGGGCTTGGTGACGGCATGCTCGATCGCCTTCAGCGCCTTCAGCCCCTCGAGCACGTCGTGCAGGCTCGTCGGCCCCATCGCGGGTGTCTCGATCGGGGCGTAGCCGGCTTCGGCGAACATGCTCTCGTGGGCGTCGGTGAGGTGGTCGAGGACGGTGCCCGGTCCGAAGGGGATCCGCCGCATGGTGTCGATGACGTGCCGGTAGAAACCGGGGAAGTAGCGAAAACCGTGCTCGCCGGGAAGGGTGTAGGCGCCGTCCCCCCAGTCGACGGCGATGCTGCGTGCCTTGCCCCCTGCCGCGTCGAGCCGCTCGTAGACCTCTACCTCGACCCCCCGTTCCACGAGCTCGTGCGCGGCCGTGAGCCCGGCCACCCCTGCTCCGAGCACAGCCACGCGCATGTCGTCCCCCGTCCTTGCGACCCAGTCGTCGGGACAACCTACGTCCTCGACGGTCGAGCCCGCGTGGCGTACGGTTCCCACGGATGGGGGAGCGCACCGGCGTGGAGCTCGAAGGCGAGGCGCGCGCGGACTTCGAGGTCGTGGCGGACGATCCGCAGCGGCGGCTCGCCTTCGCCGAGAGGTTCTACTTGGCCTCAGACCGAGGCGGGGTCCACCGATACGGCGAATGCGAGCTCGACTTCATGCGCTGGGAGCTTCGCCGTGGCGTGCTCGACCCCCTGGACAGCTCCGACCACCCCGGGAGCCCCTGGTGGCGCGCCGTGAACGGGCGGCTCCTCGTCGACGCGCACGAAGCCTTTCTCCGAACCGAGGACCACTTGCCGGAGGGCGCCTCGGGCCCGGTGCGAGCCTGGCTCTCGTTTCTCGCCGACCCGAGCCCGGCCTCCTGGTACCGGGCGCACAACTCGAGCATCGTGCGCGGTTACCTCGACGCGGCGGAGCTCGCGAGGAGCGAGGATGGCTGGGAGCAGAAGCTGATGAACCTCGTCCTCTACCGCGTGCTGTTCACCCAGGCCGTCGTGGACCAGCAGGCGTGGGCGTCGCTCGGGCTCGGGCGGATCGCCGCCGCCTTCTGTGACCCGTCGAGCCCCTTCGTCCCGAGCGTGCTCAAGGACCAGTCCTTCTACCCCGACTCCTACCCGCTCGACGCCCGCGACCGCCGCCGCCTCGAGCGCCGCTTCGATCACTTCGGGAACCTCCCGGTGGCCCTCGTCGACCTCGTCTTCATCCGGACCCGCCTCGATCGGCTCTACGCGTACATGGCCGAGGCGCTCGGCTTCGAGGAGCTGCGGAGGATGTGCTGCGAGAGCCAGACCACCTATCCGTGGTGCTTCGACCTGAACGGCAACGAGATCGTGTCGGTCCGGATCGCCGACGATCCCGGGATCGGGCTGCAGCTCCTCGGCAAGATCGTCGACCTGTTCTGAGATGGCCCGCCCCCGCGAGAGCCCGGGACGGCTCGCCCTCGACGGCATCTGGCCGGTACGGCTCGGCTGGGTGATGTCGCAGCGGTGGGCGAACCTGCTCTACCTTCACTACCGGGTCGACGCCTCGAGCCTGCGGCCGCTGGTGCCAGCGTCACTCGAGATCGAGGAGTTCGACGGCAGCGCCTGGGTCAGCGTGGTGCCGCTCCAGATGAAAGACGTCCGCCTGAGGGACTTCTTGCCGATACCTGGCGCGACCGATTTCGCCGAGGTCAACATGCGCACGTACGTGCGATGGGGCGGCGTCTCCGGTGTCTACTTCATCAGCATCGATGCGGCGAGCGCGCTCGCGAGCTTCGTTGCCCGGTCCACCTTCCACCTGCCCTATCGCAGCTCTGAGGTCTCGCTCACCGAGTCGGAGGGGGAGTTCCACGTCACCTGCAGGCGGTCCGCGGGCGACGTCCAGCTCGAAGCGCGCTATCGCCCGACCGGCCGCGTCGAGGAGCCGAGCCCGCTTCTCTCCTTCCTCGCCGAGCGGTACTGCATGTACGCCGTCGGGGCCTTCGGCCGCTTGTTGCGAGGCGACATCAGCCACCTTCCCTGGCAGGTGCAGCCCGCCGAGGCGACGATCGTGCGCAACGACCTGCTCGCCGCGAGCGGCGTCACCCCGCTCGAGCCCGACCCGGTCTCGGCCTACTCGGTCGGCAGCGACTCCAAATGCTGGCTGATGCGCCCGGCGAGCTACCCGGAGCGGATCTGGCCCCGCCGGTGACCCGTTGGGGGCGCCGTGTCCGTCGGCGGAGGACGGACACGGCTCGCTCTGTCGACGGGACTCGCGAGGCCGTGCTCGTCTTCGACGGCGACTGCGGCTTTTGCACCTCCTCGGCACGCTGGCTCGAGCGGGGCTTCCGGCACGGCGAGCGGGCCGAGGCCTGGCAGCTGCTCGGCGAGGAGGCACTCGCCCGGTTCGGGCTCACGGTCGCCGACGCGTCGCAGGCGGCGTGGTGGGTGGACCGGGAGGGTCGGCGTGAGCGGGGGCACCGTGCAGCCGGGCGAGCGCTCGAGGCTGCGGGCGGCTGGCGCCGCGGCGTCGGGCTGCTCATCCTCGCTCCGCCGACGAGCTGGCTCGCTGCCGGCACCTACCGCCTCGTGGTGCGCTGGCGCCACCTTCTTCCCGGCGGCACCCCGGCGTGCAGGCTCGAGCTCGAACGGCGGGAGGCGGGGGAGGGCTTGCCGCGGTCGCCGGGAGGTCCTCCGGCGCCGTAGCCGAGCGGGCGCCTCGAAGCTGGCCGTGGCATGAACCGTTCCTCCTGCCCGGCCCCGGAACGGTCCTCTCATTACGATAGCATCGGGGCACGATGAAATATCGCATCATCTCCGGCTGCCGCGCCGCGCCCAGGACCGAGGGGACCACGTGAGCGACGAGCCGGGCGACGACAGCGGGAAGAAGAGCCTGCCGGGCGTCGGCGTCGGCGTGCCGTGCCCTCCGGGTTACGAGCAGGAGGGTGTCGCGGCCACCGTGCCGGGCTGCGACGAGCCGGAGGCGAGGTGGGAGCCCTCACCCGAGCTGCCGGCGGACGGGGCGGGCGTGGCCGACACGGATCTCGCCGCGCTCCTGCCCGACGAGCGTGGGGAGCGGAGCGTGGCGGCCGCGAGCGAGAGGTCGTACCTCGGCACCGAGCGCCGCCCCCGCGACACCTCGGAGCGCTCCCTCGGCGACTTCACGACCACCCCCGCGATCCTGCGCCTCGTGCCGATCGGGATCGCCGTCGGGGCACTGGGCGCCGGCATCTCGCTCGCGCTGCTGGACATGATCGGGTTCTTCACCAACCTCTTCTACTACCAGCGCCTCAGCGTGCAGCTCACCTCGCCGAACGCGAACACGCTCGGGGCGATCGCCCTCGTGATCCCGATCGGCGGGGGGCTCATCGTCGGGCTCATGGCGCGCTACGGCTCCGAGCAGATCCGCGGCCATGGGATCCCCGAGGCGATGGAGAACATCCTCATCAACGGCTCCAAGGTCCAGCCCCGCCTCGCGATCTTGAAGCCGATCTCGTCGGCCGTCAGCATCGGGACCGGCGGGCCGTTCGGCGCCGAGGGGCCGATCATCCTGACCGGCGGAGCCGTTGGCTCGATCGTGGGGCAGCTGTTCCGGCTGACGGCCGCCCAGCGCCGGGCCCTGCTCGTCGCCGGCGCCGCGGCGGGGATGAGCGCCGTGTTCGGGACGCCCGTCGCGGCGACCCTGTTCGGTGTCGAGCTGCTGGCCTTCGAGTTCAAGCCCCGGTCCATGGTCCTGATCGGCCTCGCCTCGGCGACCGCCGACGGCCTGCGCATGGTGATGGCGTCGGCGGGGCTCGTCCATCCCCAGCCGCTCTTCCCGGTCCCGGGACATCCTCCTCTCGGCGGGCTCGTGCTCGCCGGCGCCGCCGCCATCGGGCTCGCGACCGGGCTCGGAGCGTGGGTGATGACTCAGGCCGTCTACCGCTGCGGAGACTTGTTCAAGAAGCTGACCGGACACCTGCACTGGATGTGGTGGCCGCTCATCGGCGGCCTCGTCATCGGTCTCGGAGGCCTCGTCGACCCGAGAGCATTAGGCGTCGGCTACAACACGATCCACCTCGAGCTCCTCGGCCGGCTGAGCCTCGAGGCGATGGCCGTCCTCCTCGTCGTCAAGATGGTCATCTGGGCCGCCGGTCTTGGTGGCGGCACGAGCGGCGGCATCCTTGCACCCATCCTCATGATGGGAGCCGCGATCGGGGGCATCCTCGGCCACGTCCTTCCCGGGGCGTCGGTCGGCGCCTTCGCCCTCATCGGCATGTCGGGCTCCCTCGGCGGGGTGACGCGCTCGCCCTTCACCGCCATCGTCTTCGCCTTCGAGCTCACCCACGACGAGAACATCCTCCTCGCGCTGCTCGTCGCCGCCACCGTCGCCCACCTCGTGAGCGTGCTCACCCTGAAGCGCTCCATCCTCACCGAGAAGGTGGCACGCCGGGGGTTCCACGTCATGCGGGAGTACGCCGTCGACCCCCTCGAGGCGACGTTCGTGCGCGAGGTCATGCACACCGATCTCTACACGGTCGAGCAGGACCGCACGGTTGCCGACCTGTACGACTCGCTGCCAGAAGGCTCCCCCGAGCGGCGCCAGCGCCTGTACCCGGTCCTCGACGCCGCCGGCGCCCTCGTCGGCGTCGTCCCGTTCTCGGCACTGCTCGCGGCGAGGGCGAACGGCGGCGAGCCGCTCGCAACGGTCATGGTCCCGGTCACCGCGGTCGCCCATCCCGACGAGATCCTCCGAGGCGTTGCGGACCGGATGGCCGCCCTCGGGCTCGGAGCGCTGCCGGTGGTGGACCGGAAGGACCCGAGCCATCTCGAGGGGCTTGTGAGCCAGTTCGACCTTCTCGAGGCGCGCCAGAAGCTGCTCGAGGAGGAGCGCCACGCGGAACGCGTCCTCACCCTCCGCAGGGTGCGGCCGGCGCAGGCCCGCACCGAGGATCCCGAGGTGCCTGCCCTCGAGGAGGCCGACGCCTAGGAGCGTGAGTCAGAACCGGCCAGTCGGCCAGATCCGACGATCGGACTCGTTGTCATCATGAAACACTCCAGCCTCAGGGTTGAAGGATGCGCCCGACGTCAGCAAGCTGGCAAGGCGCTGCGACCCGCGTGTTCACG
>DATGKK010000060.1:0-34614 GCA_035294725.1 Acidimicrobiales bacterium
ACGCGGGCCGTTCCTTCCGAGGAACCCTTCGGTTCGGATCCCTCGAGGGCCCGTGTTGCGGGCAGTGGCGGGCTGCCGGAGTGAACGGTGGCGTGCTCGTGGCGCGAGTCGGCGGGGCGTGTTCCCTAACTAAGAGCCGGAGCCAAGCGCCTTCGGGTTGGCCACCTCCAGCCTGTCCCGGACGGCGGTCGCCAGCACGGCCCAGTCCCGCTCGCCGCAGGGCGGGGTGGCGCGAGGGATGCCGAGCGACAGCTCGCGCTCCACGATCGCGACGGCGTTCGCCGCCACGCGGGCGTGGAAGGAGAGCTGTCCCGAGGTCTCCGGCACGACTCGACCGGCGAGGAACTCCCGGACGGCCTCGAGCAGCTCCCGTGCCGTCGGGCGGCCGTAGGGTCCGGGCTCGTCCGGGAAGGCGGCCCGCGGAGCCGCCGCCCTGGCCTTCTCCCACTCGCCGGGCGCGACGAGCTCGATCAGGTCCCACTCCTGCTCGGCGACTCTCCGGCCGATGGCGGCGAGCTCGATGGACCGGCTGGCGCCGCTCAGGTGGGCGGCAGCCTGCCCCATGCACATGATCCCCCACTTGAGGGTCGACAGCACGAGCCACCAGTGGAAGGCCGTGGCGTCGATCCCGTCGCCCGATGCCCTCTCGTAGGCCCCGAACAGCTCGCCGAGCTCACCGACGCCGGCGACGGGCAGGGGGGCGCCGAAGCGCCACGCCTTCGTGCAGAGCCACGCCAGATCCTCGAGCGGGTCCCCGAGATGGACGAGCTCCCAGTCGAGCACGGCACGCAGGCCCTCAGGGCCTACGACGAGGTTGCCAAGGCGGAGGTCGCCGTGGACGATCACGGCCCGGGCGGGCGGCGGCGGCCGGTGGTCGACGAGCCAGTCGTAGGTCGCCTCGAAGGTGGGGCTCTCGTCGGCCACCAGCTGGTAGACCGCCCAGTAGGTCTCGAGGGGGTCCGACCCGACGAGCCCGGGGACCTCGGCCGGGTCGACCCGGTGCAGCCTGCCGAGGAAAGTGCCGAGCTGGCTCGTGAGCCGCTCGCGGGCGCCGGCGAGCCCGTCCTCTCTCAGGATGCGGCGGGCGATCGTCTCGCCCGGGACCCGTTCCATCACGAGCCCGGCGGTCCCGAGGCTCGTGCCGTCGTCTGCGAGGAGGATCTCCGGCGCCGCCAGCCCGGCGCGGTGCGCCGCACGGATGGCTGCCGCCTCGAGTGCCATCGATCCCGGTGGCCCGGGACGCCCGGGAGGATCGCGCCGCAGGACGAGGTCGCGCCCGCCTGCCCGGAACGCCCAGGTCTCGCGAGACGCACCGCCCGAGAGCCGCTCGAGGTTGGCGACCTCGACCGGGCCGAGGAGCGGGGCCAGCGAGGCGGCGAGCCGCTCAGCGACCGACGCGGGTTCCGACGGGGAGACCATCTACGACCTGGTCGAGGTACTCGGACAGCCCTGCGCCCTCGATGCCGCCACAGCGCCATCTCGTCATCCCCTCGGTGATCCGGGTGACCTGACCCTCCCGCCGGTTGCGCAGCGGGATGCTCGACCACACGGTCCCCTCCACCTGGTAGGTGTGGTCGTCGGTGGTGACGATCACGGTGCTTCCCGTCGGGAACCAGTCAGCGTCGTAGTCGGAGGCGAGCTCGACCTCGCGGATCGGGATCGCGCGGTTGTCGCCGTACCGGTCGACGTCGTAGAGGAACCCGCTCACGTGCGGGGCCCCGGTCGGGTCCTCCTCGCTCCCTGCGACGGTGCACGCGAAGCCGAGCCCGGGGCCGAGGTTGGCCGTCAGCCAGCGGTACCACCAGACGTTCTGCCAGTACCGCGGGCCCCACGAGTGGTCCCGCAGGCCGAGGCCGCGGGCGACGGCGAGCTGCTCGCCGCCGACCACCACCGAGCCGGTGACCGCCATGTGCTGCTCGGTGTGGCCTCGGGCGAACATCTTCTCCGGGTCGAGGTCGGGACGGTCCTCGCTCTCCTCCCACTCGGGCTCGCCCCCCCACGGCTGGCCCACGGCCGACAGGTCGAGGTCGAGGCGGCAGTCGACCTGCGGGTTGGTCTCGAAGGCCGTCTTCGGATCCGCCATCCCCCGGGGCCGTGCGAGCACGAGCACCTTCCCGCCGTAGGTGACCCGGTGCCGGACGTAGGGCTCGAGGACCTCGAAGGTGAGCCCGCCGGCGTCGTGGGCGTCGTTGTCCTCGATGGGGGGACGCCGGTACATGAACGCCACGCGGCCGCCGGGGAGGTAGAGGCAGACGGTCAGCTCGGCGTAGCCCTCGTTGACCCGGTTGCCCATGCGGACCCACCCACCGCTTCCCGAGCCCGCGTCGTACCAGTTGTAGTAGCGGCTCTCGTTGAAGTTCGGCGCTGCCTCCGGCGGGTGCAGGTAGTCGTCGGAGAGCTCCCTTCGCACCTTCACCATGAGCGAAGGCTACCGGGGCCGCCCGCCGCGCACCTGGCCCCGGCTCCCGCGGGAGGAGCCGGCTGAGATACCCCAGCGGGTACTATTCGGGTGGACCGGCGCCGCCTCGCAGCGGTGCCATCGCCCGAAGGAGTGAGCGCGAGTTGGAGATCCCCGACGAGGTCATCGAGGACGTGCGCCGCCGGCTGCACCGTGTCGGAGGGCAGGTGCAGGCGATCGAGCGGATGCTCGACGAGGGCAGGGAGTGCCGCGAGGTCGTCACGCAGATCTCGGCCGCGACCAAGGCGCTCGAGCAGGTCGGGTTCAAGATCGTGGCGAGCGGTCTCACGTACTGCCTCGCCAACCCCGAGGATGCCGCCGAGGAGGGCTACTCCCTCGACGAGGTCCAGCGGATGTTCATGAAGCTCGCCTGAGCAGCCCCCCGCGCTCGGCGGGCCGGCGCAGCCAGCGCAGCGACTCAGTCGCCCCGAGCAACTCGAGGCGGCGCCAGAGCACCGGGTTGTCGTTGCTCTGGCTCGCATGGCAGCCGATCGCGTCGAGCTGCCGCCGCCGGTCGACGGTGAGGACGGCGTCGATCTCTTCCGCGCTCCGCCCGAGAAAACCGCCCCCGAACTGCGACCTCAGCTCGGCTGCCACCGGCTCGGGCAACGTCCATGCGAGCACCGGCAGGTGCGCAGCGCCCGCGAGCGCGGCGCTCGTGGCGCGGTCGTGGTCGGCATGGCCGGTGATCCCGCCCTCGTCGAACACGAGGAGGAGGTCGGCGCCGACCTCGCGGGCGCAGCCGGCGACCTCGGCGGCGAGCACGTCGAGTGGCTCGTCCTGCAGCCCGCCGTCGGGATGGTCGAACAGCTCGACCCGCTCGACCCCGAGCTTCGCGGCGGCGCAGCGGAGCTCGTCGGCCCGCGTGGCGAACAGATCGCCGGCGACGCCGTGCAGCGTGGACGCCTCGCCGTGCGTGAACGAGAGCACCGACACCCGAGCCCCCCTCGAACAGAACGCGTCGATCACGGCTCCGAGGCCGAAGCTCTCGTCGTCGGGGTGGGCGCACACCGCCAGCACCGAGCCCGCCCCCGGCAGGTCGGAGGCGCCGTCCATCTCAGGAGGCGGCCTGCTCGCGCTCGTCGACGATGCGCCGGACCTCGTCCATGTCGAGCCCCTTCACCTTGGTGATGAGCTCCTCCAGGGCGGCCCGGGGGAGGGCGCCCGGCTGGGCGTAGAGGAGGATCTGGTCGCGAAAGGCCATGAGCGTCGGGATCGACATGATCTGGAAGCGGGCCGCGAGCTCCTGCTCGGCCTCGGTGTCGACCTTCGCGAACACGATCTCCGGGTGCTCCTCGGACGCCTCCTCGTAGATCGGCGCGAACATCCGGCACGGTCCGCACCAGCTCGCCCAGAAGTCGACGAGCACCACCTCGTTCGAGGTCACCGTGGTGTCGAACTCACTTGCCGTCAATGCCACTGTCGCCATCGTGTCCCTCGCCTCGTGTAGCCGGAATGTCCGGAGTGGTCAACCATGATACCGGTAGGGGTATTCCCGAGCCAGTGCGCAGGGCCGAACGGCCCTGGCAGGCGTGCGGGGGCTGGTGCGACACTCTCGGCATGGAGCCACGCGCCGACACCCCCTCGAGGGCGACCTCACCACCCCTCCCGCTCGTCGGGGACGGATGTGCCGTCCCCTGCGTGGACGGCACGACCCGCCCCTACCTCAACCTCGACGCGGCGGCCTCGACGGGCGCCCTTTCGGCGGTCGCCGATCGGGTGCAGGAGTTCCTGCCGTGGTACTCGAGCGTGCATCGCGGGGCCGGCTACAAGTCGCGGTACGCGACCGACGCCTACGAGGCGGCGCGCTCGGCGGCGCTCCGCTTCGCAGGCCGGGACGAGAAGAGCGACGACATCGCCATCCTCTGCCGCAACACGACGGAGGCGATCAACCATCTCGCCTACCGGCTCCGGCTCGAGCCCGGCGATGTGGTGGCGACGACGGTGGTGGAGCACCACGCCAACCTCCTCCCCTGGGCGAGGACGTGCCGGCGCCGCTTCGTCGAGTGCGGCAAGGACGGGACCTTCGACCTCGAGTCGGTCGTCGCGCTCCTCGACGAGCGGCCGGCGCCGAAGCTGCTCGCCGTCACGGGCGCCTCCAACGTGTCGGGCTTCCTGCCGCCGCTCGACGCCATCATCGAGGCTGCTCACGAGCGGGGCGTCCCCGTGCTGGTCGACGGCGCCCAGCTCGCCCCGCACCGGCCGCTCCCGGCCGCAGCCGACTACGTGGCCTGGAGCGGCCACAAGATGTACGCGCCCTTCGGCGCCGGGGTGCTCGTCGGGCCGCGGGAGTCGTTCCGGGACGGGGACCCCTTCCTCGCCGGGGGCGGCGCCGTCGACCTCGTCGACTTGGACGAGGTCGTCTGGACCGATCCCCCAGAGCGCGAGGAGGCAGGCTCTCCGAACGTGGTCGGCGCCGTCGCCCTGCACGCGGCCATCGACGAGCTCGAGGCGGTGGGCTGGCCGGCGATCGCCGCCCACGACCGGCTGCTCGCCGCCCGCCTGCGTGCCGGCCTTGCCGCGATCGACGGCGTGAGGGTGCTCGGGCCCGACCTCGGGGTGGAGACGCTCCCGCTCGCCACGTTCACGCTGGAGGGCGTGCCCCACGCGCTCGTGGCCGCACGCCTGAGCGCGGAGCACGCGATCGCCGTCCGCCACGGCTGCTTCTGTGCCCACCCGTACCTGACCCGCCTCCTCGGGCTCGGGCCTGAGGAGGTCGCGGCCTACCGGGCCGCGGTCCGCCGAGGCGACCGCAGCACGATGCCGGGGGCGGTGCGGGCGAGCGCGGGGATCGACACCACCGTCGAGGACGTCGACCGTCTCCTCGCCGCTGTGGCAGTCATCGCCTCGGGTGAGCCCGCGCCCGTCAGGTACCACCAGGACCGGCTCACGGGCGACTGGTGGCCGGAGGGCGACGCCGGGGGCTCGGGTGCGGGGCCTGGCCGAGCTCTCGGCGCCTCGTGCGCACGCGGCTGAGGGCTCCCCGTGGGTGACGCCGAGGCCTTCCGCGGCGCAGCCGGCGCGAGGTGAGGGCGCTCATCCGGTGACCGCTGCTACCTATTGCGCTGTTACGTAATACGTAGTACACAGGGAGCGTGGGGCTCCTCGGACGAACCCGCCGGGAGGGTGTCTCGAAGCTGAACGGACCCGCGCTGCTCGTGCTGACGAGCCTCGCCTCCGGTCCCAAGCACGGGCACGCCCTGTTGAAGGACATCGAGAGCTTCACCGGGGACCAGCTCGGTGCAGGGACGCTCTACGGAGCGATCGCGAGGCTCGAGGAGCGCGGTCTCGTCGTCGCGCTGCCCGAGCAGGAGCGGCGGAGGCCGTACGAGATCACACCAGAGGGCCTCGTGCTGCTCCGTGAGGTCATCGCCGAGATGGACAGGATCGTCGAGGTCGGTCGGACCCGGCTGGCCGTCGAGCCCGCGGCCGGCGGCGGGCCCGTGCTCGGCTCGGGCTGAGCGGTGCGCCGCTACCGGGTCCTCCTCCGCCTCTACCCTCGGGCCTGGCGGGAGCGCTACGGAGAGGAGGTGCTCCGGGTGCTCTCGGAGGAGGAGGGCGAGCAGGGGCTCGGCCCCACGCTCGACCTGATCGGCTCCGGGGTGCTGGAGCGGGCGCACCAGTTCCGCCGCCTCGTCTGGAGCGGCATCCGCTTCGCTCGTGGGCGCACGCTTGCGCTCGGAGCCGGGCTCATGGTGGCCGCCGTCGCCTTCTCGCTCCTCACTGCCTCGGTCGAGGTGGGCACGGCGCACATCCAAGGGGTCGTGAGCAGGAACTGGCGTGGCGCCTACGACCTGCTCGTGCTGCCCCGGCAGAGCGGGTCGTCGGCCACAGCGCCCCACCAGCTCGTCGAGGCGAACTACCTCTCGGCCGACGACGACGGGATCACGATGGCTCAGTACCGGCACGTTGCCGGGCTCCCCGGCGTCGGGGTGGCGGCCCCGCTCGAGGTCGTCGGCTACGTGCTCGAGACCGTCTCGATCCCCGTCGACCTCTCGAGCGAGGCCTCCGGCAGAGGGCCGGTCGTGCTCGAGCTCACCTCCCGTTTCGAGTCCGAGGCCGGCCTGTCCCGGTACCCCGCCCAGCCGGCGGGCTACGTCTACGTGACGCCGGACGAGCTCGGGCCGGTCGAGATCGAGCGGGGGCTGATCGGCCGCCCCGAGCGCCTGCCCGGCGGGGGCACCGTCCTTGTCTGCCCGATGTCGCTCAGCACCGGCTCGGCACAGCCCTCGCCCTTCGCACCCCCTGCGGGTGCCCTCGAGGGGAGCTGCTACTCCCGCCGGGACCCCGGCGGCCAGATCGAGGGCTACGTGACCTGGTCGCTGCCGGTTCTCGTGGCCGGGATCGACCCGGCCGCCGAGGAGACGCTCGACCATCTCGCCGGCGCCGTCACCTCCGGCGACTACCTCGGAGCGCGCAGGGCGCCGACGACCGGCCCTGCAGCGCCCGGGAAGGGCGGCGGGAGGGCGCTCACGGTGCCGGTCCTCGCGAGCACGGTCGGCTTCGACGGGGAGATCGACCACCTGAGCGTGGCGAGGCTCCCGCCCGCGGCCGTCGGGGTCGCCCGCTCGGGCGATCCCGCCCGCATCGCGTCCGCCTTCGCCGCGGCGGGCGGTGTCACCGTGGCCAGGCTCACGATCACCGGTGCGCAGGCCTGGGCGGCCCTGCTCGCACAGCTGCGGGCAGAGAGCAACGAGCTGCCGGGCGGGGGCCCGGTGACGACCGAGCTCGCCCAGATCCTCGGGCAGTACTGGACCGCCGGACCGGTCTCCTACCGGCGAGGCCCTGGCGGCGTGAAGACCGCCGTCGCCGTCTCCAACCCACCGACCGTCTGGGAGAGCGGGCTCCGCCTTCTCGGTCGCAGCTACGTGTTCGCCCCGCCCTCCGCCGCCGGCGTCGGCTTCCGCAGGCTCGACGAGCACCTCTCGGCCGACCCCCAGGGGGTGTCCGTCCAGCTGCACGAGGTCGGCACGTTCGACCCGTACCGCCTCACCGGCTTCGCCGGACGCTCTCCCCTCGCGAGCTACTCGGCTCCCCTTCTCCGCCCGGTCGGCGCAGCCTCCCGGCGGCTGCTTCGCGGGTCGGCGCTCGAGCCGGACGGGAACCCGGCGGGCCTCGCCCAAGAGCCGCCGCTCCTGCTCACCACGCTCGCCGGGGCGAGGGCGCTCGAGGATCCGGCGAACTTCTCCGGCACCGGGGCGGCCTACGCCGCCCCGATCGGCTCGATCCGAGTCCGGGTGTCGGGCCTGCACGGCAGCGTGCCGGAGCAGCTCGGCAAGATCGCCTTCGTCGCCCACGAGATCTCGCGAGCCACGGGGCTGAGGGTGGTCGTCACGGCGGGCTCCTCGACGCAGCTCGTGGTGGTGAGGCTCCCTCGCGGGCGGTTCGGGCGGCCCGCGCTCGAGGTCTCCGAGCCCTGGAGCGAGATCCTCGTCGCCCTCGTCGTCCTGCGCCAGGCCGACCGGGAGAGCGTGGCCCTCCTCGTGCTCATCCTCGTGGTGTGCGCGCTGTTCCTCTCCGGCGCCGCCCTCGCCGGGGTGCGGAGCCGGCGGGAGGAGATCGCGGTGCTCCGCGCCCTCGGGTGGAGCCGGCCCCAGGTCCTCGCCCTCGTGCTCGGCGAGCTCGCGACGCTCGGCCTGCTCGCCGGAGTGGCCGGGGCCGTGCTCTCGGCCGTGCTCGTGGCCGGCCTCGGGCTCGACGTGCCGCTGTGGCGCGCGCTGCTCGTTCTGCCGGTCGCGTTCGCCCTCGCCCTTGCCGCCGGCCTCGTGCCTGCTCTTCTCGCCTCGCGGATCGAGCCCGCCGGCGCCTTTTCTCCCGCCGCTCGAGCGCCGCGCCGGCGCGGCTGGCCGGTCCGCTCGGTCTGGTCGATGGCCTGCACGGACGTGGCGCGCACGCCCGGCCGCTGCGCCCTCGCCGCCCTCGCTCTTGGGACGGGCGTCGTCGGGCTCGCCGTCCTGCTCGCGGCGGAGACGTCGTTTGCCCACTCGATCGGCGACAGCGCGCTCGCAGGTCTCGTGACCTCGTCGACGAGGGGCACCGACCTCGCCTCCGCCGTGCTCGCCGTCGGGCTCGGCGCGGCGGCGGTCGCCGACATCACCTACCTCAACCTTCGCGAGCGGGCGGGGGAGCTGGCTGCACTGGCCGCATGCGGTTGGGGTCGCCCGCAGCTCGGCCGCCTGCTCCTCACCGAGTCGCTCGTCACGGCCGTCGCCGGATCGCTGCTCGGAGCCGTTGGCGCCCTCCTCCTCGCCGGGTACGCCTTCGGGCTGTCGTGGCCGGTGGTGCTCGGCGTGCTGGCGGCGGCGGCGGCGGGTGTGGCGGCCGGACTGCTCGGCACCTCTGGCGTGCTCGTCGTGACGGGCGGCAGGTCCTTGACGGCGGCGCTCGCGGTCGACGAGTGATGGCGCACTGCGAGCAGGGAGGGGAGGCATGGGGGTGACAGGGCCCGAGGCGGAGCTCAGCGCAGAAAGTCAAGGCGCCGCCAGCAGGGGAGCGGAGGTTCGCCTCGTCGACGTCGAGCGGAGCTACCGCACGGCCGGCGGGGTCGTGATCCGCGCCCTGTCGCAGGTCTGCCTCGAGATCCCTGCTGGCCAGTCCGTGGCGGTGAAGGGCCGCTCCGGCTCGGGGAAGTCGACGCTGCTTCATCTCGTCGGCGCGATGGACGTCGCCGACTGCGGCAGCGTCCTCGTCGCGGAGCGCGACCTCGGCGCCCTCAGCGCTCGGGATAGAACGGCGTACCGCAGAAGCGTCGGCATGGTGTTCCAGCGGTTCCACCTCCTTCCGGCGCTCACGGTCTGGGACAACGTCGCGGCACCGGTCGTGCCGTTCGCGACCCCCTTCGACAAACGGGCGAGGGCCCGCGAGCTCATCGCCGCCGTCGGCCTACGGGGACGAGAGCACGACCTCCCGAGCCGCCTCTCGGGCGGGGAGCAGCAGCGGGTGGCCGTCGCGAGGGCGCTCATCGGCGACCCGGTCCTGCTGCTCGCGGACGAGCCGACGGGCAACCTCGACTCCGCCGTCGGCGCCCAGGTGCTCGACCTGCTCTTCGGGGTTCATGCCGCCCGTCAGATGACGATGCTCGTCGCGACCCACGACCCGATCGTCGCCGCGAGGTGCGAGCGCGTGGTCGAGCTGAGCGACGGCCGCGTGGTCGGCGACCGCTCCGCGTAGCTCCGGCGAGCCGGACTCGCCAGGCCGGCACGGGCTGCCTGCGTCCCGTGCGGAGGGCGCCGCAGGCGCCTCTCAGGCTGGGGCCTCCCATCTCACGGCGATCTCCCCCCCGCCGTCGGGGAGGGGGAGACCCTGTGCCTCCGCGTCCACTGCGTGCCGTTCGGCGGTCGAGAGGCGGCGCCACGGCGTCACCGTGAGCACCCGTCCGGCCCGGCGCCAGGTGCCGCTCACCTCGCCGGCGACGAGGAGCGCCCCCGGCCAGACCCGGGTCGGCCAGAGCGCCGCCCGCCGTGCGGAGTCGGGCACGAGCAGCTCCCGCTCGGCTCCCTGCAGCAGGAAGAACGTGTCCCCGCTCGGCAGGAGGCGGGCCGGCGCCGGCGGCAGGTCGACTTCGCGGAGGGCGGGCTCGTCCTCTGCGAGGAGCCACGAGGGGCCGATCGGCGTGACCACTCGCGTGAGCGCGCCGGCGAGGGCGTCGAAGGCCGCCTGGGCCGCGCGAGGCCCGAGCCCGCTCCATCGGGCGAACGCCTGGGGAGTCGCTGGACCGAAGACGTGGAGGAAGCGCCGGGCGAGCTCGAGCCGGGCCGCCGCCGGCTCGGCCTCGGGCGCCGGCACCGTCCAGACCGTGGGCCGTCGGGCGCCGTCCCACCGGAGCAGGACGGTGCCGGTGGCTGCCGCGTAGCGGAAGTAGTTCGGGTGCACCCCCGCCGCGCGGCCCGCCTCGTTCAACGAGACGGGCCCGGCTCCAGCCTGGTCGCGAAGGACCCGGGCGGCCCGCTCGGCCCGGGCGCGGCCCCGCGGGTCGTCGGGGAGGAGCCCGAGCGAGAAGATCGCGCGGTCGCAGGCGGCGACGACGAAGATGCTGTAGCGAGGGCCCCAGAGCTGCACGAGCGACGGGTCCTCGAAGCTCGATGGGGTCGCCCCTTCCAGGCGTGCATGGATCGATAAGAGGGCCCCGCGGGGCATGCTGTCCTGGAGACCCGCCCAGGCGGCGCGGCGGAGCGAGGCCGCTCCGGGCGCAAGGCGCCGATCGAGAGCAGTGGCCTGCCGCCGCCGGGCGAGCACCTGCTCGCGGGTGACCTCAAGGGGGGAGGGCCTCACCCGAGGTACTCGGCCCGGTCGACGAGGTGGTGCACCGGCTCGTCCCGCAACGCCCTTGCGACGTTCTCCGCCGCCTCGCGGGCCGAGTCGGCGAGCGAGGTGGGCGTGAGGGCGGAGTTGTGGGGAGAGCCGAGCACGTTCGGCAGATCGAGCAACGGGTGCCGGGTGGTGAAGGGATCGCGGCGGCGGGGCTCCTGCCACCACACGTCGAGCCCGGCCGAGAACCCGGGGTGGCTCCGGAGGTGCTCGTAGAGGGCGTCCTCGTCGACGATGGCGGCGCGCGCCACGTTCACGAGGATCGCATCCTCCTTCATGAGCGAGAGCTCGCGGCCGCCGATGAGCCCGCGCGTCGCCCGCGTGAGGGGAAGGGCGATCACGAGCACGTCGGCGCGCGGGAGGAAGGCGTCGAGGTCGTCGAGGCTCCCGTGCTCGTCGACCTCTCCCGGCGGGCCCGGCGACCGCCCGATCGCGGCCACCCGGCTGCCGAAGGAGCGGAACAGGCGTGCGCTCGCCTGGCCGATCCCGCCGTAGCCGAGGATGACCACCGTCGAGTCCCGGAGCGAGCGGTTGGGGGTCGCCTGGTCGAAGACCCAGGCAGCGAGGTCGGCATGGCGTTGGGGGAGATGCTTTGCGAGAGCGAGCGTGAGGGCGAGCACGTGCTCTGCCATGGGCTCGGAGTAGGAGCCGGCGTTCGACGCGACGGGCAGGCTCGGCGGGATGCGCTCGAACGGGACGTGGTCGACCCCTGCGGAGAGGAGCTGGAGGAGGCGTGCCGAGCCGAGCGCGGCGAGCTCGTCGTCCCCGAGCTCGCCTGCGACCGACCACGCGAGCAACGCGTCGGCCGACGAGAGCAGCTCGCGCCGGGCGCCGGGCTCGGCATCCCGCAGCACGACCACTTCGGCGAGGGGATCGAGCACCCCCGAGAACACGGCGGACAGCTCGGCGGTGGGTGAGAGGGTCACGACGACGCGGGCTCGTTCCATGCCGCCGTCCTACCGGATCGGCCGACGCGGGCGGGCCCCCGGCCGCGTCGGGTCTGGGTGAGGGCGAGACGGCGGCCTTCGGCGGTGGCCGAATGCTGGACTGCCAGCCACGATCCGCCGAAGCTCGGTCCGTGACGCGTCGCGGGCGGGTCCTGTTCGTCTCGCTCGGCGTGATCTGGGGCCTGCCCTACCTCCTCATCAAGATCGCGGTCCGCCAACTGGACCCTGCCTTCCTCGTCCTCGTCCGCACGGCCGGTGGCGCCCTGCTGCTCGTTCCGGTGGCATGGGCGCGAGGCGAGCTGCGACCGGCGCTTCGCTTCTTGAAACCGCTCGTCTGCTACACGATCGCCGAGCTGGCCGTGCCGTGGTGGCTCCTGTTCGATGCCGAGCGCCACGTCGCGAGCTCGCTCGCCGGCCTGCTCGTCGCGAGCGTCCCGCTCGTGAGCGCCGTCCTCGCGGCGCTGGCGGGCGGTGAGGCGTTCGGTCTGCGCCGCGTGGCGGGGCTCCTCGTCGGCTTCGGCGGCGTCGCCACGCTCGTCGGCTTCGACGCGGCCGGCTCGAGCGTGCTTGCCGCCCTGTCCATCGGCGTCGTCGCCATCGGCTACGCCGTCGGCGCCTTCGTGGTCGGCCGCCATCTCCAAGATGCGCCCCGTCTCGGCATCGTCGCGCTCTCGCTCGCCCTCTGCGCCGCCGGCTACGCGCCGATCGCAGCCTTCGAGGTGCCCTCGCACCTCCCGGCTGGCTCGGTCCTCTGGTCGGCTGCCGCCCTGACGGTCGTGTGCACCGCCGTCGCGTTCGTCCTCGCCTTCGCGCTGATCGAGGAGGTGGGAGCGGTGCGCGCCACGGTGGTCACCTACCTCAACCCTGCCGTCGCCCTCGTGCTCGGGGTCGTCGTGCTCGGTGAGCCGGCTGGCCCGGCCACGCTCGCCGGTCTCGCCCTGATCCTGTTCGGGTCCTTCCTCGCGACGGGAGCGGGCCGGAGCCGCTCGGCCGGCTCAGCTCCCTGACCGTCGCACGGCGGGGGCACGGCGTGCGTGCCCGAGCACGGGGAGCGGCAGCGGGCTCCCGCCGGTCGGGGTGGCAAGGAAGGTGACCGAGGCGCCGGTGGCAGCGTCGTAGGCCTGCCCGGTGATCTGGCCACGGTTGTTGACGTCGTTGGCGGAGATGATCTGGATGCCCGGCGCGCCTGCCACGAGGTCCTGGAGGTCGTACATCTCGCCGTGATCGACGACGAACCCGCTGCAGGCGAACGACGCCGTGCACGACTCGCCGACGACCTCCCCTGCGCCGTTCACCCCGAGCGCCTCGCTCAGGGCTCCCCCGGGCAGCACGCCGAGCACCTGCAGGGCGCCGCTCGGAGCCCAGTCCACCGCGACCGGGTCGAACGCATCCCCCTCGGTCCCTGCCTGGTTGACGAACCCGACCACCTCGCCGCGGCCGTTGATGGCGTTCGGGGTGTTCCAGGCCGGGGCTCCGAGCGTGGGGAGCTCGACCGGTGTGCCGTGCACCCACTTGACCACGTGGGCGGCGCTGTAGGCGCCGACCGCGACGTCGCAGCTCCCGGAGATCCCGACGGCGACCCCGCTGTCGTTGATGTCGGTGGCGGCGCTCGTGGCGTCACCGGGCAGAGGCGGGAGCTCCGTGAGGGCCCCGGTGTGCCCGTCCCACAGAGCTGCCCTGAACTGGTACACCTGCGGGCTCACGCAGGTGGGGTCACGGTAGGTGTCCTCCGCCCAGCCGACCACCTGCCCCCGGCTGTTCGAGCCGGCTGCGAACCCGTCCGGGCCTCCGAAGGTCGGCAGGGCGTGCATCACGCCGTCGTGCCACACGAACGCCTCGCACTCGTGGTAGGTCGTGGTCGGGAAGAACGCCGAGCAGCTCCACGCCTCGCCGGAGGGGTTCACCGTCGCCGTCTCCGCGATCCCGTAGACGTAACCGTCGGTCGCCTTCTGCGGCCACTCGACGGCGCTGTTGGCGCCGCCAAGGGTCCCGAGCGAGAGCGTTTGCCCGCCACGCCACAGCGTGGCCACCGTGGCCTGGTCCCCTGGCAGGTTGGAGTTGCCGGTCACGATGCCCTGGTCGTTGATGCTGTTGCCGGAGCTCGCCGTCCCGCCGAGCGAGCCGAGCACCATGAGACGGTAGGACGGAACGGCGACAGGGCCGGGAGCCGCCGCCCTCGTTACGGCGCCCGTACTCCCACCGGCGGCAAGGGTCACGGCCACGACAGCGGGCAGGGCGAGCGCAGCGCCGATCCGAGCTTTCATGTCACACCTCCACAGAAGCGGTCAGTGGTGCCGAAGTGTGAGCACGAGGGCCGGGTCCGGCAACGATTCCGCGACCGGCGAATCCCCGCGTCGCTGCGGGCTGCTCGTGGCGCTGCCGTCACCGTCTCGTACGGGTCGCCTCGCGCTGCGACCATTCGATCGAGACCGAAACCTGGACCGCTCGCGGCGGCTGCGCCACGCTGGAGGCGGCGGCTCGCCGCGGCGGGAGCCGCACGTCGTGCCGGTGACAGGTCCCGCCGGGGTGGGAGAGAGGAGGTGGCATGATCCGCATCCGCCTGAGCGGGCTCGATCTGGCACGGATGAGGTTCGCCTACTCACCCCTCACCGAGGTTGGCGAGAGCCTCTACCTGCTCCACAGCGGCAATGCCGCGGGGCTCCACCACGGCTGGCGCCGCTCGGTCGCCGGCCGCCTCGGGGCCGTCGACACCGAGCTGTTGCGAGCCGCCGTCCCGACAAAGGGCTACATCGCGAAGCTCTTCCTCGGCGACACCGTCCGCGGCGCCGGCACGACGATCGAGATCCAGCTCGACCAGGTCCGCGCCATGGACCATGGCCAGCTGAGAGACCAGCTCGTACGGGTGTGGAACGGCTGCCCACTGCCGGCGGCCGCCACTGCGATGCTGCGGGACCGCCATGGCGCCGAGCTGCTCGCGGACCACCTCCATCGGTACTGGGAGGTGGCGATCGACCCCTACTGGGAGCAGATCCGCGCCGTCCTCGACGCCGACATCGCCTACCGCACCGGCCGGCTTGCTCGCGGCGGCATCGAGGCGCTGATGGGGGACCTCCATCCTGATCTCCGGCTCGAGCAAGGGAGCGCGATCCACGTCTCCCGGCCGCACGAGGCCGAGCACGACCTCGGGGGCGCCGGGCTGCTCCTGGTGCCGTGTGCCTTCGCCTGGCCACACGTCATCGTCGGAGCCGGCGAGGGAACCACGCCGAGCATCACCTACGGCCCCCGTGGGGTGGCGACCCTGTGGAGCCGCTCAGGAGCGCGAAGCGACGACATCGACGATCCGCCGCTTGCTGCCCTGCTCGGGCGGAGCCGAGCCGCGATCCTCACCTCCGTCGGCCTGCCGCGCTCCACCACAGAGCTCGCCCGTGAGCTCGGGCAGAGCGCACCCGCGGTGAGCGGGCACCTCTCGATCCTCCGACGAAGCGGCCTCGTCACTTCCTGGCGGGCGGGCCGGAGGGTGCTCTACCAGGCAACCCCGCTCGCTCGAGGCCTCATCGCCGCAAGCGAGCGGGGCTCGGGGGCTCGCGTGCGCGACCTCCCCTGAGCGTGCCCCGGTCGGCTCGGGCGCCTGGGATGCCTGCTCGTGGCCAGGGCTGCGCGCGGGGAGCGGCCCTGAGGCCAGCCGGTCAGCTGCTCGCCCTGAGCTTGAACTTCGCCCCCGCCGGATCGCTGCAGGCGACGAGCACGCCATAGGGCGTGTCGTCCGGACCTTGGGTGACGAGCCCGCCGAGCTTCCTCACCCGGTCGGCGGCATCGACGGCGTCATCGACGTGCCAGTAGATCTCCCAGTGGTCACCGCCCGGCGCCAGCCAGCGGGCCGAGTCCATGACACCGCCGAGCTCCTCTGGCGAGCCGGCGCTGTGGAAGGTGAAGTAGCGGAAGTCGTCGGCGTCGGCGTCCCGGTCGAGCTCCCAGCCGAGCACGTCCTCGTAGAAGGCCACTTCCCCGGCGTGGTCGCTCGTGTGCAGCTCGAACCAGCTCGGGTGGCCGTGCTCTCCGAGAACGGAGAAGCCCTCGAAGCTCACGGGCTGCCAGAGGCCGAAGACGGCGCCCGAGGGGTCGCGCACCACGGCCTGGACACCGAGGTTCGCTACCGGCATGGCGCCGGCGAGGACCGCCCCGCCCCGGGCTTCCGCCCTTGCGAGCGTCGCCCCGATGTCTCTTGTGCAGAAGTAGGGCTTCCAGGTGTTGTCGGCGGTCATCTCGCCCATCGAGCCCATGCCCCCGGCCGCCGGGCGGCCGTCGCGGTGGAACATCCAGTAGCCGCCGCGCTCCGGCGAGGGGTCGCCGGCCTCCCACCCGAAGAGCTGGCTGTAGAAGCGGCGGCTGCCGTCCACGTCGGTGGTCCACAGGTCCGCCCAGCACGGCGCCCCTGAGGGGCACGACTCCCTGGTCGTCATCGCGTACCTCCCGTCTTGCTCAGCTCGTCGTCCACCTGTGCGACCGAGATGGTGCCGGCGGCCCCGCTCGTCGGCAGCGGGTCGCCGCGCCGAGACAAGGGCTCCGGCCGTGCAGGTGCCCGACCGTCACTCGCCGTACGGCTCGCCCCCGTGGCGGGCGCACAGCCGGAGGATCCGCCGTGCCCGGTCCTCGTTCTGGGAGGGGACGCCGATCATCGTGAGGAACGAGAGGTGGGAGCCGCCGGGGTACCGCACGTACTCGACCTCGCGGCGGTGCCACCTGAGGGCGGCATAGAGCTCGTCGCACTGGCTCGGCGGGCAGCGGAGGTCTCCCTCGTTCACGTAGAGCAGAGCGGGAGTGCGCATCGCCGGAGCGTGGGTGAGCGGGCTCTGCTCGTGGAACAGGTCCGGGTCCGACCACAGGTCGCCCGCCACCATCTGCGCGAGCCAGGGCCCGACGTCGGCGGCGCCAGACTGGCTGACGAGGTTCGTCACCGGCGCCCCGATCGCGACAGCCCGAAAGCGCGTCGTGTGGCCGAGGGCCCAGGCCGACATGTAGCCGCCGTAGGAGTAGCCGCCGAGGTACTGCCGGCTCGGGTCGCCGAGCCCGCGTCGGAGGGCGTCGTCGGCGCAGGCCTCGATGTCGCCGAAGGGCCCGTCGCCCCAGTCGCCGATCGACATCGCCGAGAACTTCTCGCCGTAGCCGATGCTCCCTCTCGGGTTGGGGAGCACGACCGTGTAGCCCGCTCCCGCGAGGACCTGGTAGTGGAACATCAGCTGGACGATGGGGTTCTGCATCGCCGGGCCACCGTGGACCTCCACGAACAGCGGCGGGGCCCCCCTGCTGCCGGCTCGCCGCGCGCGCGGCCTCGAGGGAGCCGCGCCGCCCGGTTCGATGGCGAAGTACTCGACCTCGACGCCGTCGGGTGCGGTCGCAAAGTACCGCCTCGCCGGCGACAGATGGATGCCGGCGAGGCCAGCCCCGGCACGGCTCACCTGCTCCGGCTCCCCGGCGCTCCTGCCGAGGCGCAGCACGTAGATCTCGTCGACAGCGTCCACCCACCCCGAGCTGAAGGCGACGAGGGGAGGGGTGGCGCCGGGAGCTCTGGCCACCGAGAGGCCGAGGACCTGGCGGTCCCCACCCACCACGGCGCGAGCGGTGCGCTCGCCCACCCGTGCCCGCGCGATGCCGACGGTGCCGCCGTCGGCGACGGTGAGCACGAGCTCGTCGTCGCTCAGCCAGCCGTACCCCGGCGAGCCGAACGTATAGGCGGTCGGCCGGTCGAGGGCCGGCGCGACGAGCTCCGGGGTGGTGCCTCCGCCGGAAGCGACCACGTGGAGCCGGGCGCTGCGGCCGACCCAGCCGTCCCTCCCGAGCACGCCTGAGAAGGCGAGGTGGGTGCCGCCGGGGGAGTACTGGAGGGCTCCGGCGGCAGCGACGTCGGTGACGAGGCGCTGCGGGCGCGAGCGGGGACGGTCGACCTCGAGGGACCAGATGTCGCCCATCTGGGGCCAGTCGTCGCGCCGGCGGGAGCGGTCCGACACGAAGGCGAGCCGCTGCCCGTCGGGCGAGAAGGCGGGGGCGCCGTGGTCGTAGTCGCCAAAGGTGAGCTGGCTCGTCGTTGCGGACCCGAGGTCGTGGAGGAACAGGTGGTCGCGCCCGTCGAGCCATCCGAGCCCGTCGAGGCGGTTGAACAGGCCCCGCACGACCCTCGGCTCCTTCTCGGCGCGCCCACCACCCACGTTCACGACGAGGACGAGGCAGTCCCCTGAGGGCGACCACGCGAACGCCTTCACCGGGCCCGGCGCACCGACCGACACCGGCTCGCCTCCCTCGAGGGGAGCGATCTTCAGTGCGGGCGGCCCTCCGGACGCCGAGAGATAGGCGAGGTGCCGGCCGTCGGGCGACCAGCGGGCCATGAGATCGTGCGGCCCGCTCGTGAAGCGGCGGGGGGCCGAGGAGCCCGCCACGGTCGAGGCGACGAAGATGCTCGAGACCGGCTCGTCGCGCTCGGTGTCGATCCCGATCTCGCTCCACGCGACCCGGCGTCCATCGGGAGAGAGGTGGGGGTCCCCCGCCCACCGCAGCAGTCCGATGTGGTGCGGCCGGAGCCTCTCGCGTGCCATGGGCGGCAGTCTCACACCCTTTGCCGTTCGCCGCCATGGCCGCCCGAGCGAGCGCCGACCGAGCCGGCGAGCAGGGCTCAGCCCGTCGGCCCGAAGCGCTCGATCCGGATCATCTCGGCCGGCACGCCGAGCTCGAGGGCGAGGTCGGTCGCCGCGTCGGCGAAGCCGCTGCTGCCGCAGATGTAGAGGGTCGCTTCCGGGAGGAGGAAGGGGGCGAGGTCGCCGGCGGCGAGCCGGCCGGGCGGGCGGCGCGAACCGGGAGGAGCGACCCGCGTGTAGCAGACCGCCGTCCCGGGGCCCTCCATCTCGCTCGCGTAGTAGAGCTCTGCCGGCGAGCGGACCGAGACGATGAGGCGGACGCGCTCGGCGATCCCGCTCCGCCGGGCGTGGCGCACCATGGACATCAGGGGCACGACCCCTGAGCCACCGCCGACGAGGAGGGCAGAGGTGCTGCCGTCCCAGGTGAAATAGCCGCCGATCGGCCCGCGAACCTCGAGCTCGTCGCCCGGCACGACCTGCTCGTGGAGAAAGGACGAGACCTCGCCGTTTTCGAGCCGCTCCACGGTGAGCTCGATCTCGGGAAGCTCCGATGGCGGCGATGCGACCGAGTACGAGCGTTGCGCCCGGTAGCCGTCCGGGGCGCTGAGGCGCAGGACGAAGTGCTGCCCCGGCAGGAAGGCGACCGGCTCGGGGAGCAGCAGGCGGAAGCTCTTCGCGCTCGGCGTCTCGTCTCGGACCGCGACCACCCTCGCGAGCTGCCACGGCCCGACCGCCATGGCAGCGCCCGGGCTCGCCATCGCCGTGAGGGGGTCGAGGCGACCGGTGAGCTCCCCCACGAGGCCTAGTCGCCCTGGTAGCGCTGCTCGAGCCAGGGGTCGCCCCGATCGTGGTAGCCGCCCCGCTCCCAGAACCCCTGCTCGTCGTGGTCGAGGAGCCGCAGCCCCGCCACCCACTTCGCGCTCTTCCAGAAGTACAGGTGCGGCACGAGGAGCCGGGCCGGCCCGCCGTGCTCAACGGGCAGCGGGTGGCCGTCGACCTCGAACGCGATCCACGCCTTCCCGCCCGTGAGGTCGGGGAGGGGCAGGTTGGTCGTGTAGCCGGTGTGGGAGAAGGCGAGGACGTGGCTGGCCTGCGGCAGCGGCTCGGCCGCCTCGAGCAGCGTGTCGACCGAGACGCCCGAGAAGGTCATGTCGAACTTCGACCAGGTCGTGACGCAGTGGATGTCGCCCTCGTAGCTCGAGGGCGCGAGCTCGTGGATCTCGTCCCAGGTCCAGCTGGTCGGAGTGCGAACGAGGCCCTCGATCCGAAAGTTCCAGGTCGCCGTGTCGAGGCGGGGCGTCGCCTCCGCGTTCAGCACCGGCCACTCGCTGCCGGCGTCGTACTGGCCCGGTGGCAGCCGCGGGTCGCGCTCGGTCCGGCGCCCCGAGAAACCTCTTGTGAAGACAGCCATCGATCCTCCTGCTCGTGGGTGCCGCGGCCGCCTGCGAGCACCCGTCGGCCCCACCGGCTGTTGTCCAGTCTGCCAGTCCGGTCCCCTTCGACCGGCACCGGCATGGCCTACTGCTCGGCCGGGCCGGCGCTCGGCAGGGAAGCCCGCCGGGTGGCGGGGCGCTGCGGCGGGATCAGCACGCTCGAGTGAGGCCGGGGACCCGACCACAGCGCCGGCGGCCCGTCGATCCCGAAGGCGAGGGCGTAGGCGGCCGCCTCGTAGTTGACCCGCCATCCGACGAACTCGGGCCAGGCCTGCTCGGGATCGCGCCCGATCGGGAAGTCGACGGCGCGGAGCCGTTCGATCGCGTCGACGAACTCCTCGAAGGTGAGCGAGATGCCGCGATCGGGGTCGGCCTCGAGGGGGACGTCGTAGCCCTTGGCCCGTGCGATGGTCGTGAGACAGGTGAAGCCGCTGCGCAGACAAAGCCGGGCCGAGATCGCACCGGCCGCGTCGGGCACGAGAGCCAGATAGAGCGCCGCCGCGTCGAGCACGGCGATCTGGGCCGTCACCCAGGAGGACAGGGCGCGAGGCGACCGGAAGTCGACGAGAGGCAGGTACGTGGCGTGGCTCTCGGCGACGTCGGCCGACCACTGCTCCCACTGCTCGAACCACCTCGGCAGCTCGCCGAGGGCAGAGGTGCCGGTTCCAAGGCCGTAGTGGGTGCGGGCGAGCAGCTCCGGACCCCACGACGGGACCCCGGCGCGGGCGTCGAGCATCGTCACGAGCGTCTCGCGGCGGTTGAACGCCCCGTAGAGCGCCGGCAGGTAGCCGATCTGGAGGGCGACGGTGGCGAGCCCGCTGATGGCGGCGAGGATCGTGATCGCGATCTCGCCGGCCCGGCGCGGCACCACGTAGCCGAGGGTGGTGAGCGCGGCGCCCGACTCCTCGAGGGCGTAGCCGAAAAAGTGGTGGCCGATGAACGGCCAGAGCAGCAGGCCGTAGCCGAGCAGGAACATGCCCAGCCACACGAGCAGCTGGAGCATGAGCTGGACCGGCGCCTGGGCGGCCAGCAGCCGGTCCCTTCCCTCGTAGGACTGCAGCCGCGACGCAACGAGGTGGAACACCACGTCGACGCCACGGGCGAGCACCCGGGTAAGGGTGCTGCGAACCCGCCGGGGCACGACGACCGTGCCGACCACGCTCCAGGCGTCGACGATCACCATGAGCGCGCCGAGAGCCGCACCAAGGCTCCGGCCGAGTTCCATGCCCCAGCTTCGCACCGCCACGCTGCGGACGCCGTCCCTACACTCGCGTCCCATGGCGCGTCCGCTCCGGGTCGGGATCCAGCTTCCCGAGGTGGAGCGGGAGGTGCACTGGCCCGAGCTCGTAACGCTTGCCGAGGCAGCCGAAGCCGCCGGTGCCGACTCGCTCTACGTCGGGGACCACCTGCTCTATCGCGGGGACGGCCGGCCCGAGCGGGGTCCGTGGGACGCCTGGTCACTGCTCGCCGGGCTCGCGGTGGCGACGAAGCGCGTCGAGATCGGCCCGCTCGTCACCTGCACGGCGTTCCGCCCGCCCGCCGTGCTCGCCAAGACGGCGCAGACCGTCGACGACATGAGCGGCGGCCGCCTCGTTCTCGGGCTCGGCTGCGGCTGGAACGAGGTGGAGTTCAAGGCGTTCGGGTTGCCGTTCGAGCGCCGCGTGGCGCGCTTCGAGGAGAGCTTCGAGGTGATCCGCCGGCTCCTCGCGGGTGAGCGGGTGACCTCTCGGGGCGAGCTCGTCTCGGTCGAGGATGCGCTCCTGCTCCCTCCACCGACCCGGCGCATCCCCCTCATGGTCGGGAGCAACAGCCCACGGATGCTGGCCGCGACACTGCCGTATGTCGACCGCTGGAACACGTGGTGGGACGGGTACGGCAACACGCCGGACGGCTACGCCACGCTGCACGCGGCGATCTCGAAGGCGGCGGAGCGGGCCGGGCGCGACCCGGGCGAGATCGAGCGAAGCGCGTGCGTGCTCGTCCTGGCCGACCCCGAGTCGACCGAGCGGGCGATCCCGCCCGGCGTGGCCCCGCTGGCAGGGAGCACGAGCGAGCTGGCTCATGGCCTCGCCGAGCTCGCAACAGCCGGGGCCGACGAGGCGATCCTCGTCGTGAGCCCGATCAACCTCGCGTCGGTCGAGCTCGTCGGCGCCGTGCTCGCGTTGCTCGACGGCTGAGCGCACCGCAGGCGTCTCGAGCCGCTCGCCGCAGGAGGGTGGGGGGGCGCCGGGCTCGGCGAGCGTCGGCGAGGCTCTCCCGCCATCGCTCCTCCTTGTCGCCGTACACTTGCCGCCCGTGGAGATGCCGCGCCCGCCGAGGCGGCGCCGGCGCCGTGCCGTCCTCGCCGGGCTCGCCCTGTTCGCAGCAGCCATTGGCGTGTTCGCCGTCCTGTACGAGACGGCGGGCAGCCACGAGGTCTCGCTGTCGAGCGCGCTCCAGCAGTTCCGCCACTCGGTGCGGCACCTAGGAAGCGGCGCTGCGCCGGGCCGGCCGGCAGAGGGCGTGTACGAGTACACCGGCTCCGGCACCGAGTCGCTCTCGCTGCCCCCGAAGACGCAGTACGAGGGACCGGGGATCCCCGCGACGGTCGTCGACGGCCGCCACGGCTGCTGGACGCTCCGGCAGGACTTCAGTGACAACCACTGGCAGTTCACGACGTTCTGCCCGTCCGGGCGCGACGTGATGGAGGCTGCCCGCGGCGGCTGGTACCGCTGGGACTTCGTCGCGACGACCGTCAGCGACGAGTCGACCCTGTACTGCCGGCCCTTCGAGGTGGCGTTCCCGGCTTCTGCCCGGCCCGGCCAGACCTACCGGTTCAGCTGCCGTGGCGGCAACCATCCGCTCGACCTCGGCCCGGTCACGCTCGCAGGGACGACCCGGTACCTCGGCACGGTGCGGGTGCGCATCGGGCACGAGAGCGTGGAGGCCGTGCACATGTCAGAGGTCGGCTCGTTCTCCGGAGGCCAGACGGGCACCGAGACGGTCGACACCCTCTACGACCGGGCGAACGGCCTCCCGCTCGAGGCGACGTGGTCCGAGCACGTCAACACCCGGACGCCCGTCGGGGTCTCCACGCTCTCTGCCGTCGGCCGCTTCCGCCTCACGAGCCTGTCGGCTCGCTCCTGAGGGCGGCGCCGTCCACCATGAACTGTGACGCCCAGCGGCGGTAGAGGCCGATCGGGCCGTCGCCCTCGGCGAGCACGGGATGCGGCACGTGGCGCTTGGTGACCCAGATCCGGCGGTCCTGCGCCACGTCGAAGTAGAGGCCGAGAAGGGTGAACTCCCGCAGGGCCCGCGCGACGAGCGGCACTCCGAGCCGCTTCGCGAGCCCCGGCGCAGCCTCGAGCGGCGCAAGGCGGCCGGCGACGCCGAGGCGCAGCGTCACCAATCCTCCGCCGAGCGGCGTCGGGAGCACGTAGAGGCGCTGGCGGGCTCCGAGGGTGAGCACGTGGAGATCGACGAGCGAGCACCCGAGGCCGTGGACCGAGACGTCGAACTCGGTTCGCATCGTCGGCAGGCGGAGCCCGGAGCTGCGGCCCCCGCGGGTCATCTGGTAGCGCGCCCGCAGGCAGGCGCCATCGGCGTGAGCGGGCTCGAGCTCTGTCACGTCGTCGTAGCCGTGGAGGAAGCCGAGGTGGCCGATGTCGACGCTGTTCTCCGTCGTCTCGATCGGATGCCCGGCGAACGTCGCCGTGCGCCACGACGGCGCCGTCCAGCCGTCGAGGTCGATCTCGGGCAGGTCGAAGGTGGGCGGCTCGCCGGCGGGGTCGTACCAGACGAACACGACCCCTCCGGTCTCACGAATGGGCCAGGTCGCGAGCGCGGCTCGTGCCGGCGCCCGCCCGCCGTAGCCCGTCGCCCTGCACGCGCCGTCGGGCGAGAAGCGAAAGCCGTGGAAGCCGCACTCGAGCTGCTCGCCCCGCACCCGTCCCGTTCAGCCGAGATGGGCGCCGAGGTGGGGGCACCACGCAACGGCCGCACAGGCGGTGCCGCTGGCCGTGCGCCAGACGGCCAGCTCCTCTCCGGCGACGGCCGCGCGCAGCACCCGTTCTCGCTGCAGCTCCGCTGAGGTCGCGACGGCGAACCATCCCCGCGGGGCAGGGAGGTCGGAGACCGGCACCGCCGCCCCCGCTCTCCGGCCCCGCGGCGCCCGGAGCGGTGGGGCGGCTACGGTCGTCGCCGCGTAGGAGGTGTCGGGCATGGCATCGGGGCTCAGGGAAGCTCGACGACGTCGTAGGACCACAGCTCGCTGTGCGTCGCGACCGGTCCCGTGCCTCCAGGCGCCGGGTCGCCGGCTCCCCGGTGGCCGTGGGCGAAGGCGGGAGAGGAGACCCACTTCGTGAACGACTCCTCGTCTCTCCAGCGCGTGACCACGAGCCAGGTGCTCCGGCCGTCGGAGGGTCTCAGCAGCTCGAATCCCTCGAAGCCCTCGGCCTGGTCGACGGCGCCGGCGCGCGCGGCGAAGCGGCGGGCGAGCTCGTCGCCGTGGTCCGGCGGGACGTCGATGGCGTTGATGCGCACGACAGCCACGCCGCCATCATCGCGCTCCGAGCCGGCCGGTGGGGCCGGCTGGAGGAGCGAGCGGGGATGAGCACTCCGCAGCCGCACCCGTGGAACCGGGACTTTGCCTGGCGGGACCACGACCCCGGCCGTGCCACGGCGCTCGCTCCGGGCGAGGTGGAGCAGTTCGACCGCGACGGGTTCGTCGTCGTGCCGGAGCTGCTCGCGCCGAGCGAGGTCGCGGCGGCTCTGGCGGCGATCGACGAGCTCGCCGCTGCGAGCGAGGCGGCGCTGCGCGATCGGCCCGGTGGGCGGCTCAGCATCTCCGAGGCGGGGGCGATCACCTTCACCACCCACCTCGTCACCCGCTCGGCCGTCGCAAGGAGGCTCTCGGCCCACCCGCGGATCGTGGCGCTCGCCCGCGACCTCGTTGGGGACGACGTGCGCCTCTACTGGGACCAGGCGGTCTACAAGTTCCCCGAGCGCCCGCGCCGCTTCCCGTGGCACCAGGACAACGGCTACAGCTTCGTCGAGCCACAGGAGTACCTCACGGTGTGGCTGGCGCTCACGGATGCGAGGCTGGCAAACGGGTGCCCGCAGGTGGCAAGAGGCCTCCACCGGCTCGGGACACTGCGGCACCGCTTCGTCGACCCGCTCGGCTACGAGTGCCTGGGCGAGGTCGCCGATCCTGCCGTGGCCGAGGTCCCCGCCGGCGGCGCCGTCGTGTTCTCGTCGCTCACCCCCCACCTCACCGGGCCGAACACGACCGGCGCCGTCCGCAAGGCGTACATCCTCCAGTACGCGCCGAGCGGTGCGACGGTGCTGGGCGGCGATCCGCGGGGCGAGCCAAAGGAGCGATTGCCGTGCGACGACCCCGAGCGCCAGTACGAGGTGCTGCGGGGCGGGCGGGCGGTGCCTCCGCCGCCCCTGTCGGCCGGCCCCGGCTGACCCGGCAGCTGCCGAGCGCCGTGCTCGCAGTCCCAGACGGCGTCGCCGGGCTCACGCCGAAGTGGCTGACCGAGGCGCTCGCCCCCAGCTTCCCCGGCACCGGCGTCGCGTCCGTCCGGGTCCGCGACGTGGCGGGGGGCACCAACACTCGCTGTGTCGTCGAGCTCGCCTACGCGAGCGGCCATGGCCCTGCCACCGTCTTCGTGAAGCTGCCCGGCCGGCTGCTGCACCGCCTCGCCCTCGGCGCCCTCGGAGCCTGGGCGGCCGAGGCGCGCCTCGCCGCGTCCGGGGTCGCCCTTCCCGTCGAGGCGCCCGCCTTCTTTGCCGGGGCCACCGACCCCCGCCGCCTCGCGGCGGCGGTCGTAATGGAGGACGTGACGGGTCGGGGTGGACGGCCGAACAGTGGGATCGCTCCGCTCTCGCCAGGCGAGGTGAGCTCGGGCCTGCGCGAGCTCGCCTCCCTGCACGCCGCGTTTCTCGACCGCCGGCTCCCGGCCGAGCTCGGGCACGTCCGGCCTTGGCGCCTTCCGGCTCGGTGGGCGCCGGTCTCAGCCGCAAGCCTCGCCCGCGGCCTCGCCCGCTGGGCCCGCCTCGCGCCGGTCGAGGCCGCCGCTCTGCGGCGCGCGGCCGGGCTCCGGGAGCTCGAGCGGGGTTTCAGGTCGTGGGCGACGGCCGCACGCACCGGGCCCCAGACGCTGCTGCACGGCGACCCGCACCCGGCCAACACCTACTCGCTTCCCGGGGGCAGGACGGGCTTTCTCGACTGGCAGCTCGTCCGCGTCGGCAGCTTCACCCACGACGTCGGCTACTTCCTTGCCGGCAGCCTCGACCCGGCAGTGCGGCGCCGGCTCGAGCGGGACCTGCTCGCTGCGTATCTCGAGCGCCTCGCCGAGCTGGGCGTGGCAGCGCCCCCGAGCCTCGACGAGACTTGGGGTAGGTACCGGGCCTGCATCGCCTTCGGGCTAGGGACCTGGCTCCACACGATCGGTGCCGGCAGCTTCCAGCCGGCTGACGTCAGCTGTGCCACCCTGGAGCGCTTCGCAGCCGCCTACGTCGAGCTCGGCCCCGCATAGGGCCGGCGCCCTCCCTCACCGGAGTCGTCGCGTCCGGCTCCGCCTACACCTGGGTGACCTTGGCAAGACCGCTCGGGCGATCCGGGTCAAGGCCCCGGGCGAGGGAGAGCTCGTAGGCGAGCTGCTGGCCGCGGATCGTGGCCAGCACGGCATACAGCACCTCCGGCAGGCCTGCCGGCATGGCGAGCGTGCTCCCGGCGCGCGGTGCGCACGTCGCCGTCGGCGCGCCGAGGCTCTCGAGGCGTGCGAGGAGTGCGGCCTGGTCGGCCTCGAGCGGGAGGCCGCCGTCGAGGACGAGCACGGGCAAGTAGCGGTCGACCGCCGCGATCGGTCCGTGCACGAGGTCCGCCGCCGAGATCCCCTCGGCCAGCAGCCGAGCGGTCTCTTTCACCTTGAGGGCGGTCTCGAGGGCCGCCGCGTACAAGAGGCCCCGGGCAGTGACGAGGCAGCGGTCGTGCCCCGCCCAGCTGGCGGCGAGACTGCGGGGCGCATCTTCCTCGTCCAGGATCTGGCCGGCCGCCTCGGGCAGCCTGTCCAGCTCTTCCAACCCGGGGAGCCCGTCGCCGAGGGCGGCGGCGACGACGAGGACGAGGGCCATCTCGCCCGTCACGGTCTTCGTGGCCGGGATCGCCACCTCCTCGCCCGCGTGTGCCGGCAGCACGAGCTCGCTCGCCTCGGCGAGCCGGCTCGTGGGCTGGTTCGTGATCGCGATGACCCGAGCTCCCGCCGCGCGCATGTACTCGCAGGCGGCGATCACCTCCTCGGTGCTCCCCGACTGGCTGAGCGCGACGGCGAGGTAGCCGCGGAAGTCGACCGCGGAGGGGTAGCGGGTGTAGAGGCTCGGCGCTGCCAGCCCTGCCGGACGGCGCGCAGCGAGCTCCGCCGCGTAGCGCCCGAGCATGGCGGCGTTGTCGGAGGAGCCGCGCCCGACGAAGACGACCCCGCACAGTGGATCGGGCACCATGGCACGCACCTGCTCCCGGAGGGCCGACGACTCCTCGATGATCCGGCCGAGCACCGCGGGCTGTTCCAGCATCTCCCGCCGCATCGCGGTGCCGCTCATGTGCCCACCTGCCCGCCGAGGTAACTGCGCAGTCCGGCGAGGGCGGCCTCGTGGCGGGAGAAGAGCCGATCCCAGGTCGTTGAACGTTCCGGGTCGGGCTCGAGCCGCTCGCCGGGCCGGGCGGGGCGGGGCGGGGCCCCTTCGTTCCCGCCGAGCGCCCGTGCCGCCACGAGGGCGGCCCCGAGGGCGGAGTGGCTTGCCTCGCTCTGGCCCGGCATCACCACCGCCCTGCCGGTGGCGTCGGCGAGCTCGTGGCCGAGGGTCGGCCACGACGCGCTCGTCCCGGTCACGTGCACGGCAGAGCGGGGAAGCGCAGCCTCCTCGAGAACGGCGAGGCAGCGCCGGCCCTCCATGACGATGCCGTTCAGCAAGGCGCGCACGAGGTGCCCCCGCTCGTGGTGGAGCTGGAGGCCGAGCAGCGCACCCTGCAGCGTCGGGTCCCAGAGGGCGCCCTGCTCGCCGCCGCCGAGGTAGGGGAGGAACACGGGGGCGTCCTCCGGCTCGACCCCGTGAGCGAGCGCCACCGATGCGGCGACCGGTGCCGAGCCGAGGAGCATCCGGGCGAGCCAGGCGAGGGCGCTCCCGGTGGTGAGGAGGTCCATCTCCAGTGCCCACTGGCCGGCTCGCGTGGTGGGCGTCACGAGGAAGCGGTGGGCGTCGTCGAAACGGAGCTCGTCCGACAGGGCGCAGATGACGTTGCTCGTGCCCGCCACGTAGGCCACCTCGCCGTGCCGGCGGATGCCGAGACCCTCGGCGCCGAGCACGGAGTCGGCGGCACCGAGGACGACCGGCAGCTGCGGAGCAAGCCCCCATGCCTGCGACCATGCGGCCGCGAGGGGGAGGCAGGAGACCGAGGAGCACACTGGCGGCAGTCCGGGCATGGCTGTCGGCGCGAGCGCCGCCGCCTTCTCGAGCACCTCCGGCAGCCAGGCGCCGGCCTCGAGCCCGTAGCAGCCGTAACCCGTCGCGGTGCTCGGGTCGGTGCGCAGCACGCCGGTGAGCTCGCCGAAGAGGTAGTCCTTCGCCGAGCACAGCGTGGCGATGGCACGGCTGCGGGGAGGATCCTCGTTCGCGAGGCGGAGGAACATGGCGAGCAGGTACCGGCCGTCGAGCCACTGGCCGGTGGCGCGGTAGAGCGCGTCCCCGCCAAGCACCGAGCGGAGCTCGGCGGCCTCGCCCTCGGCTCGGGCGTCCTCCCAGGTCACCGCGGGGCCGGCAGGCCGGCCGCGTGCGTCGAGGGTCACGAGGGTCGGGATCATGCCCGACAGCCCGATCGCGCCCCATCGCAGTGGATTGACCTGGTCGGCCAGCTCACCGAGCACCTGGCGGGTGGCGTGGACCCAGTCGGAGGGGTCCTGCTCTGCCGAGTGAGGTGCCGGACGAGAGGTCGGGTAGGCCGCCTGCGCCCCCGCCACGACGGCTCCACTCCCGTCGACGACGGCGCCCTTCATCGCAGAGGTGCCGAGGTCGAGCCCGACGACGTAGGGGGAGTTGGTCACCCCTACCGCCCGGGTGCCGGCGCCGCGCCCTCGAGCTCCAACCCGATGGTCTCTCCGTGGCTCACGGTCGGATCGGAGTAAAAGCGCGCCTTTCCGATACGCGAGGAGATGAAGGAGAGGACGAGACCGAAGGCGGCGAAGCCGAAGCCGAAGCCCAGCTCGACTCCGTTCAGCGCGTTCGTGGCGAGCTCGTAGATGATCACGAAGGCCATGAACGCCGCCCCGACGCCGGGGAGGACGCCGCCGAGCCAGAAGTTCGCTGCGCTGCTCATGATCGACCGGCGGTAGCACCAGATCGCGGTCGCGGAGGTGAGCAGGTAGAACATCGCCGCGATGAGCCCGAGGGTGCTCACGATGTCGCTCAGCGCGTTGCCGATCGAGCCGACCAGGGTGGAGCCCCACAGGAAGACCACGTTCGAGAGGCCGACGAGGATGGTCGCGTTCATGGGTGAGTGGTACCTCGTGTTGACGGCGCCGAACCAGCGCGGGAAGACCCTGTCCCGTCCCATGGCGAACGAGATCCGGCCGGCGCTGACGATGGCGGCCTGGAGCGAGGCGAGTGTCCCTCCGAGGACCGCCACGATCATGACATCGGCCCAGAAGCCCCCTCCGATCTTGCTCCCGACGAATGCGAGGACGTCCGCCGCATGGGCTTGCAGCGCGGAGTCCGGCGCGACGCCCTGGAGTGCCACGATGCCGATGCTGTAGATGACGAACAGGAGCACGACGCTGGTGATGGCCGCCCGCCCTGCGCCGCGCCCCTGGACCTCCTCGCCCACGTAGGCCGCCGTGTCCCAGCCGGAGTAGAGGAAGATCGCGACGAGCACGCCGGCGATGAGCGCGTGGAAGCCGCCCGCGCCGCTCACCGTGAACCAGGAGGCGGCGAGGTGCACCGTGTGGTGCAGGTGGCCCGTGTAGATGAGGCCGATCGCGACGGCGCAGAACCCCAGCAGCACGAGGTACTCGAAGATCGCCCATGCCCACTGGAAGCGAGCCGAGAGCTTGATGCCGAGGGCAGCGACCCCGAGCACGAGCAGGTTGAGCAGGGTGCCGATGAGGGCCGTGTCGTACTTGTCGTTGGCCGCGCTTGCCGAGAAGAAGCTCAGCAGGTACGAGCCGAGCAGGGGCGTGAGGCTGACCGTGCCGATCGTGTAGTACATGAGCATGATCCAGCCCGCGAAGAACCCGGCGTGCGGGTTGAGGACCCTGCCCACCCAGGAGTAGGTCGCACCCGCGCTCGGCTGCCAGGCGTTGAGGCGCTGGTAGCCGATCGCGATCCCGAGCATGGGAACGAAGCAGATCGCGAGCGGGAGGAAGCCCGCGTAGGCGACGGCGACAAGGAGGGCGGCCATGGAGGCGGCGATGCTCTGGGTCGGTCCCGAGCTCGCCATGGCGAGGACGACGGTGTCGCCGAGACGGAGGGCATTGGCCTTGAGGCGGCGGTCACCAGCCGGCTGCGACGGGCTCGGTGTGGCGGGGGCGATGGACACGGTCATTGCGTCTTCTCCCTTGTGGTGGTCGTGGCGGTGCGGCTGATCGGCGCCCTGGCGCGGCGCGCCGGCCGCCTCGCGGTGGTGCCGATCGGCTCGACGGGAGCCGGGGCGACGCTCCAGTCCCTCTCGCCGGCCGCGACGAGGAGCTGGCGGGACGCGCCCGGTGAGAGGTAGAAGGCGAAGTTGCTCGCCGGGTACACCTGCTCGAAACAGTCGAAGGGCCGCCCCCTCTGGTCGATGCTGAGGCCGCGGATCCGGACGATCCGTGCGCGGGAGCTGACGTCGAGCAGGCGCCGGTGCTCGTCGCTCGGGGCGACGACCTCGAGGTACTGCTCCTCGGCCGCGTCGCGCAGGTCGTAGCGGCGCTCGAGGAGCTCGTAGAGGGAGCCCGCCAGGGCGTCGGCGTGCCGGTCGAGGTCCGGGGCGAGCGCGACCGGGATCACCGATGACTCGACGACCATCGGCCGCCCCTCGAGGACCCGCTGGCGGTAGAGGCGCCACACCAGGGCCCCAGGTGCCACCCCGAGCGTCATGGCGAGGTCGGGGGAGGGCACGCCCCTCTCGAGGCCGAGCACCCTCGTCCCGACACGTATGGGAGCGCCGCTCGCCTCGAGAGTCCCGAGCAGGCCGCCGCGCTTGGCCGGCTCGCTCACGTACCTCGGCCGGGCGAGGAAGGTCCCGACGCCCTGGTGGCGGGTGACCCGTCCCGTGCGCTCCAGCTCCTCGAGCGCGCGGGTCACGGTGATGCGGCTCACACCGGCCAGCTCGCACAGCTCGGCCTGTGTGGGCAGCAGGTCGCCCGGCACGAGGCTCTGCTCCACGACGATGCGCTCGATGAGCTCGATCACCCGCTCGTACAGCAGCTCCTTGCGCGCTCGCGTCCGGCCGTGGCCGACCTCGGCCTCGTGCCGCACCCGATGGAGATCGATGAGCGTCACGCTCCCCCCTTCCTCGTTGCCGGCGGTCACGTCGCCGGTGCGGTCAGGGCGAGCCACACGGCCGCCCCGGCTCCTCGCAGGCTCTACGACCGCTCCTTTGCCAGCACCTCGAACACCTCCGCGGCAGCCTCGAGGGTCTCCTCGACGTCCTCGTCGGTGTGGACGAGCGAGACGAAGAGGTTCTCGAGGTGGCTCGGATGGAACAGGATCCCCCGGAGCAGCATCTCCTGGTACCAGCGGGTGAACAGAGCTGCGTCGGCGAAGCGCTCGGCGTCGCGCCAGTTCCGGATCGGGCGGTCGCTGAACCAGAGCTGGAAGACCGTGCCGAGCCCGTCGACGCGCACGGGGAGGCCAACCCGGTCGGCCAGCGCCAGGAGGCCGTCGGCGAGGCGGCCGCCGAGTGCTCGCTGGCGCTCGTAGAGCCCCGGCTCGGAGAGGACGTCCATGGTCGCCGAGACGGCGGCACACTGCACCACGTTGGCGTTGTAGGTTCCCGAATGCGAGTAGCGGCCGTCCGCGATCATCCCCATCACCTCGCGGCTGCCCCCGATGGCGGCGACAGGGAACCCCCCGCCGAGCCCCTTGGCCAGGGTGGTGAGATCGGGCATGACGCCGTACCACTCCTGAGCGCCACCGCGCGCGAAGCGGAACCCGGTGATCACCTCGTCGAAGATGAGAAGGGCGCCATACCTGCGGGTCTCCTCGCGCAGCAGCTCGAGATAGCCCGGCTCGGGCAGGATGCAGCCGGAGTTGAAGACCGCAGGCTCGGTGATCACCGCGGCGACCTCCTCGCCGCGCTCTGCCATCAGCTTCTGGAAGCTCTCCGGGTCATTCCAGGTCAGCACGACCAGGGTGCGGGCGAGCTCCTCGGGGACCCCAGGTCCTGCCGCGACCGGCCGCGGGTGGCTCGCCGGGCCCGCCTCGAGGGGATCGGGATGGTTGCTCCAGTACACGGTGTCCTGCCAGCCGTGGTAGTGGCCCTCGAAGCGGACGATGAGCGGCCGCCCCGTGTGGGCGCGAGCCAGCCGCACGGCAGTGCCCACGGCCTCGCTGCCGGAGTTCGAGAACCTCACCATCTCGACGCTCGGCACGGCGTCGACCACCTTCTCCGCCGCCTCGACCTCGAGCTCGTAGGGAAGGCCGAAGCAGGTGCCGAGCTCGGCCACGGCTGCCGCCACGGCGGCGGTGACGGCAGGGTGCCGGTGGCCGAGGATCATCGGGCCGAGCCCGAGCAGGTAGTCGACGTACTCGTGGCCGTCGACGTCGCTAAGACGTGAGCCGCGGCCGGAGGCGGCGAAGAGCGGGTACGGCTCCCAGCCGAACCTCGCCGTCCTCGCACTGCTCCCGGCGCCGCCCGGCACGACGGTGCTCGCCCGGTCGAAGAGCCCCTTGGAGGCTCGGAGCCGGGCTGCGTACACCTCGTCGAAGTCCAACGGTCACCGCTCCTGTCAGTTACCTCACTTGACATGGCAACCATAGCAACCATGTGGGCCATGTCAAGGGGACCGAGCTGGCCGCCGGAGGTCGGAGAGGGTGCCAGTTCGGGGCGTGTCGTCCGGCCTCGGGTGCGAGGCGGTCGTCGGTAGCCACGCCTACGATCCCCTCCGTGGCCGTTGGCAGCGTTGCCGAGATCGAGATCGAGCCGTTCCGCCGCGAGCTCACCGGGTACTGCTACCGGATGCTCGGCTCGGGGCTCGAGGCCGAGGACGCCGTGCAGGAGACGATGGTGAGGGCCTGGCGGAGCGCCGGCTCCTTCGAGGGTCGCTCGAGCGTGCGCTCCTGGCTCTACCGGATCGCGACGAACGTCTGCATCGACATGCACCGCCAGGTGCAGCGCCGCGCGAGGCCAGTGGAGATGGGCCCCTCGTCACCGCCGCTCGAGTCGCTCCTCGGTCCCATGTTGCCCGAGGCTGCCTGGGTGATGCCGGTGCCTGACGAGCGGATCGCTCCGGAGTCGAGCGACCCCGCAGAGGTGGCGGCCCACCGGGAGTCGGTGCGCCTCGCCTTCGTAGCGGCGCTCCAGCGCCTCCCGCCCCGTCAACGCGCCGTGCTCATCCTCTGCGAGGTGCTCCGCTGGCAGGCTGGTGAGACGGCGGAGCTCCTCGACATGACCATCGCCGCCGTGAACAGCGCCCTCCAGCGGGCGCGGGCGGCGCTCGCCGCAGTGCCGGCCGAGCCCCATCCGGGCCAGCTCGACGATGCCTCCACCGAGCTGCTCGAGCGCTACGTCGAGGCGTTCGAGCGCTACGACATCGACGCGCTCGTGAAGCTCCTCCACGAGGATGCCGTCCAGTCGATGCCGCCGTTCGCCTTGTGGATCGAAGGAGCCGAGAACATCGGCCGTTGGATGGTCGAGCCCGGGCCGAGCGGTTGCCGCGGCTCGAAGCTGCTCGCGACCCGCGCGAACGGCTGCCCCGCCTTCGCCCAGTACCGGAGGGACCCTGCCGGCGGCTTTGCTCCCTGGGCGATCCAGGTGCTCGAGGTGATGGGCGGGAGGATCACGGGGATGAACTTCTTCCTGTCGTTCCTCGCGCCCGACCGGCTGTTCCCCGCGTTCGGTCTGCCCCTACATCTCGACCGCTGAGGCCTGCCTTCGAGGTTCGCTCCCCACGGTGCCGGCGGGGAGCGAGCCAGCCGGCGCTCGGTGGATCAGGAGGAGGCGAGCGCCCGGCGTGCGAGGAGCACGAGGTCGACGCCGGGGTCCGCCACGTCGCTCTTGCCGGCGCGGCGCTCGAGGCGGCAGATCTCGAGCCCATCGAGATCTTCCCCGTGCACGTCCTCCTCGGCGTAGAGGTTCGCCCGGTCGGGCGGACCCACCTTCCCGTGGGACTCGACGTGGTGGCCGACGACGAACAGCCGCCCCCCGGGGCTCACGACCCCGGCGGCGGCCCGGAGCAGCTCTGCCCGCTCCTGCGGGCCGGGATGGACGAAGGCCACGACGACGAGGTCGAAGGCGCCCTGGGGTCGCTCTGCGGCCACCGTCTCGAGGTACGTCCGAAGATCCGCACGCACGGTCTCGATCTCGACGCCCTCGGCGCGGGCGCGGCTCGCTGCCCGCTCGAGGGCCACTGCCGAGGCGTCGACCGCCGTCACGGACCAGCCAGCGGCGGCCAACCACAGGGCGTTGCGGCCCTCGCCGGCGCCGAGGTCGAGGGCGCGGCCGGGCGGGAGCGCGGAGGCGATCTCGACCAGCGTCTCGTCCGGGGCCTCCCGGAACAGCTGTGGTGAGGCTGCGTAGCGCTCGTCCCACGCCTCGGCGGCCGCCCGCAGGCGTTCGTCGCCGGGGGTCGGATCCTTGCCGGGGTCGTGGTCGGTCATCAACAGGAGGCTACCTGGTCCTCGCTCCTACCCCGCCGGCGCCACGGCCC